>JAEZZE010000302.1 GCA_023418755.1 Bacillota bacterium
GTTTAATGCCTACGTCGAAAGAACGGTCGCCATTCCGGACGGAATAGATCCGAACAAGATTACGACAGGCGTCGTGATTGAGGCAGACGGTTCGGTGCGTCATGTGCCGACGCAAGTGACCAAGAACGGCGCAAGATATTTTGCCAAGATCAACAGCTTGACCAACAGCACGTACGCCGTCGCCTGGAATCCGATCGAATTCGGCGACGTCGCTGAGCATTGGGCGAAGTCCTCAGTGAACGACATGGGCTCGCGGATGGTCATCGACGGAACGGGAGGCGGCAAGTTCACGCCGAACCGTGACATTACCCGCGCCGAATTTGCAGCTATTCTGGTGCGCGGACTGGGACTCAAGCCGGAAAGCGGCGTGACGGCCTTCTCCGATGTGAAAGCATCGGACTGGTATAGCGGCGTTATTAACACGGCCTATGCGTATCAACTGATCGATGGCTTCCAGGACGGAACCTTCCGTCCGCAAGACAAAATCTCGCGCGAGCAAGCGATGCTGATTCTGTCCAAAGCGATGGTTCTTACCGGACTGGCGGATACACTGTCCGTTCGGTCTGCCGATACGGCGCTGAATCCTTACGGGGATGCGTCTAAGGTTGCTAAGTGGGCGCAGGACGGTGTCGCGGCCAGCGTACAAGCAGGCATCGTAACGGGCAGAAGCGCGGATACGCTGGCGCCGAAGGCGAACATGACCCGTGCGGAAGTGGCGGCGATCGTGCAACGGCTGCTGCAGAAGTCGGAACTGATTGAAGTAAAGTAAATGAAGATGAGATGAAGCTTTAGGGGGAAAGGCGAGGGGCGTACCCTGGTCATCTGGGAAGATGACTTAGGGATACGCCCCTTCACGTGCCAAAGGAGTCTCATGTTTCGAAGGTTTTCCATGCTCCGATATCGGCAGGTGTTATTTCAATTTATATTTGTAACATGCAACCGCCTCGACCTGTTTGAAGCCTTCCTGCAGGTACAACGCCTTCGCTCTCTCGTTCTCCGCATTGACGCAAAGTACTGTCTTATTGTAGGAATGTTCTTTTGCAAACCGTTGGGCAGCTCTTAACAAGCTTCTTCCAAGTCCCTTGCCTTGATATTCCGGAATAACGGCAACAGGGCCTATGTTCATGATCGATGAATTCTCAAATTCGTCGTCAGCGCATCTGACTAACCCTACAGGCTTTTCTTTATGGTAGAGGAACATCAACCCTCCTTCTATGTAATCCTTGTCCGTAATCATGTTTGTTACCATTTCAGGCAATAGGGGCGTCTCGCTCCCCTTAAGATGGGCAAATGCCGCATTTCTTACTTCACACCAAGCTTCTTCATCTTTTCCCGGCACGAAGGGGCGGATTTCGTAATGCTCAGGCAAGCTTATTTCAGACGCGTCGATGCCTTCCTTCACAAGCAGGAAGGCATATCTCTCTATCGAAAAACGCAATTTTTCCATGAACCCCATTAGCTTTACATTGATTACCGGAACGAACAAGAAGACCTCGTCCAGCTCTCCCGTATGCTTCAATAGGGCCTGCATCAGCATTTCATAATAGGAAAGATCCTCAAGCTCCGAGTGGAAAATTCTAAAGCGCGCTTTCCGTCCGCTTCTGTGGTAAGCATCCATAATCAGCGAAGCCGCTGCAAGGATCTCCTTCTCCGGATTAACGACTACGTAAGTAGGATTTTCATCATTCGGTTCAAAGTCTTTCAAGTCTTCGTCATATAAGAATGATTCATCGATTTCCCCTTTATGTTTGATGCAATAGCGGATAAAATCCTTTAATTGTTCCTTTTTTAGATATTCGACATTCATTCTTCTCAGCACCCTGTAGAAAATATCTCGATATTAAAATCGTCTTCTGCTGCTTACTGCCCGGTTATCGTATATACGTTAGAGGAGCCTACCGGCGCTGCGTTAAAATAGGCGTTGTTTTGAACGGCGCCGGGGAATTTGACCCCGTAGGTAATACCGCCGACGCCGTCTTTGATCCCTACGATTTCAACGACGCTGGGAATGGGAATTTCATAAGATAGCGGTTTATTCAGGATCCCTATATTCGTTGCAAGAACCTCTCCGTTCACCTTCACCGTGATGAAATCGCCGTCTTCCGCGGCGAAATCCCAAATCAACATACGGCTTGAAGTCAAATTTTCTTTCATCCGAATCTCGAAGTCTCTGGCCTCTAGTCCAGCGGAATCGTCCGATGCGGCAAGGATCTTCCCGGCCTCCATACCCCTGCCTATCCCATTGGATCGGACATCGTCAAGTCTGCCCGTTGAACCGTTAAAGAATATGGCTGCGCCGAATATAACCAGAGCGGCGATCCCGATCCAGAATCGGTGCTTGTTCCTGCTTCTGTTCTTTTCCGCAGCGGACGTATTCAGGTTAGCCGGCGCCGGCGCTTCCCGATATTCCGGGTCGCCGCTACCGGTCTGCCTGGAGCCGAATCCTTTTGGCTCGTAGGATTTCGACCGTTCCCTTAGTGGCTCATTAGTCTCCAATTTGCTTCTCCTCGCGACAGTATATTTTAACGTTCATTTTTCCGTTGAACAACAGGATACTTCCAGAAAAGCAAAGACATCAGTAAGCGGACGGCCGCAAAGGAGAGAAACGCGAGCGTAATGGCCCATCCCTTGGAATAGGGTTCTTGGTCGGCCCATTTATTGAGAATGATTTCTGCAGCGACCAGCGCCATGCCGGTATAGATTATCATTTGCAGCAGAGGGAGCAAAAACGTAATTTTGCGGTATGGGATGCCTAGAAATTGGCTTCTCAGAACCAAATAAACCAAAAGACCGAGAAAGCTTAACACGAATATGCCGCCTCCGCTACTCGGAATTTCGTAGTTCAAAATGTTTTTGATTTCACCGTAGATCATGAACGGCATGATCAGCGTAAGGAGAATGGCGATCATCATGATAGGATGAAACAACAATATAGCCAGCAACCATTTCAATTTCATGACATCGCCTCCGTCCATGCTTCGAAATCTCCGGATTCAAGCGTAGACAGCTCTTCGACCGTAGCTTGGGCATTCGCGCTCAATCGCAAAGCATGGCTTCTCATCGCTTTCTCGACCAAGTTCCGGACAAGCCGGCCGTTGCCGGCCGTGCGATCTCCTTCATAGGTTTTCAGAATGGACAGAAGCTGCGTTTCGGCCTTCCCGGCCAACCGATATCCCTGCCCTTTCACCAACAGATGCGCGATTTGCAGCATTTCCTCCGCCGTATAGTCGGGGAAAGTAATGATATTCGGAAATCTGGAACGAAGTCCGGCATTGCGGCCGAGGAATCGCTCCATATCTTCTTCGTATCCGGCCAATATGACGATCAGCCGATCTCTGTAATCATCCATCGCTTTGACGAGCGTATCGATCGCTTCCTGGCCGAATGAGTCCCCTTCCGCCAAAGCGTAAGCTTCATCGACGAACAAAATTCCGCCTAGGGCGCGCTCGATCATTTCCTTCGTCTTAAGAGCGGTTTGCCCCACGTATCCGGCAACAAGGCCTGCCCGATCGGTCTCAATTAACGTGTCGGCCTTGATCGCGCCCAATTCTTTCAACCTTTGAGCCAGAATGCGGGCAATGGTCGTCTTGCCTGTCCCCGGATTTCCCTTGAACACCATGTGAAGCGCTTGGGCGGAGGCCTTGGGCAGCCCCAGCTCCTGGCGGCGCTTGGCTATCTCGATTTGAGCCGACAGGCTTCTCACGAATTCCTTGACGGAGGACAAGCCGACAACGGAGTCCAACGCTCCGAGCGCATTGCCCCCTTCATCGGACGAAGCCGCGTTAACAGTCATCCCGAAGTCCTCCGCGGTCAACTCGTTCAACCTATCCGCCGCGACATCGGGATCGTCGGCCAGCCTTTCGGCTTGCCTGCGAATGGCTTCCTCCAGCGTATTGCGAACAAGCCGGCCGTTGCCCCCGTCCTTTCTGCCCGGTATTTGCTTCTCGTTGAAATAGGACGCGAGCAAACCGGATGCATCGTCGGCCAGCTTGAAGCCCCGCGCCTTCGCCATAATCGAAGCGATAAGTTGCAATTCCTCCGCCGTGTAATCGGGAAATTCGATCTGCAGCGGAAAGCGCGAGGACAAACCCGGATTGACCTGAACAAACCGTTGCATATCTTCGGTGTACCCGGCCAATATTACGACCAGATTGTCTTTATGAAGCTCGATAAGCTGAACGAGCGTATCGATCGCTTCCTTGCCGAAGCCGCCGCCTTGTACGCCGGCTTCCGTCAGCGCGTAAGCCTCATCGACGAAGAGCACGCCGCCAAGGGCCGATTCAACGACCAGCTTCGTTTTATTCGCCGTCTGGCCGACATACTGCCCCACGAGATCGGAGCGGCCCACCTCGGTTAAATGTCCTTTTTTCAAGTATCCCATCGTTCGCAGCATTCCTGCCACCAAACGCGCCATCGTGGTCTTGCCCGTACCGGGATTGCCCGAGAAAATCATATTGAGGGTCTGTCCCGTGTCCACATGAACGCCGGCTTCTTTCCGTCTTCGATCCACGATAAGCTGCTTCTCCAGCATACGGACGAATGTTTTGACGGTATCCAGCCCCACGATTCCGGCAAGCTCGTTTTCGATATTAAAGGCTTCCTTCTCCCCGATTCCGAAATCGGCTTCAATTAACAGCTGCAAATCCTCTTCCGTATTTTCGTCCGCCATCGTCTCTCTAATTCGGGTTGCTTGCTTTCGGACCGCTTCCTCGAACAAATTGCGAACGAGCCGGCCGTTGCCGCTGTCGTTGCGGCCGGGGATTTGCTTTCGGTCGAACAGTTCCCGTAATCCTTCGTAAGCGTCCGCTTCAATTCGGAAACCGTTCTTGTCCGCCATCCGAATCATAATGTCCAGCATGTCCTTCCCCGTGTAATCCGGGAATTCCACGATGAACGGAAATCTTGAACGCAGGCCGGGATTAGAGCGAAGGAAGGTCTCCATTTCCTGCGAATACCCCGCCAACACCACGACCAGATTATTCCGATGATCCTCCATCGCCTTGACGATCGTATCGATCGCTTCGGTACCGAACGTATCGTGATCGTGACGGGCGAGCGTATACGCTTCGTCGATGAACAACACGCCTCCCAAAGCCTCGTTGACTCGCGCCATCGTCTTCGGCGCCGTAGAACCTACGTATTGTCCGACCAAATCTTGTCTCGTCACCTCGATCAACTGGCCCTGCGGCAGCAATTCCAACGACTTCAGAATCCGGCCGACGAAACGGGCGACCGTCGTTTTGCCGGTTCCGGGATTTCCGGTGAAAACCATATGAAGCGACATCGCCACGGAGCTATCCCCGCCCCTGGCCCGCAGCTTGTTAACCTGAACCGTCTCCATGAGCTCGCGGACGAACTTTTTCACGGAATCCAGACCGGTCAGCGCATTCAACTCTTTCAGAATATCGTCAATCGACTCCGGTTGAACGAACGACAGCGCTTTGATCGGAAATTCGGACGAATTCGATTCCACCACAAACCTATCGTCCTTAAACCGGATGCGCGCCTCCTCGTTGCGGCGAATCTCGTTGCGGGCGCGCAGACCGGACAATACGACCGTTAGCTCGTTTTCCACCCAGTGCTTCACGGCTTCTCCGAACGTTTTATTCATAGCGGCCATATCGGCCAAAGCCTCGTACGCGGAAGGATGAACGGCAATCTTCAACTGCGTGTCCCGCGACAAGCCGCTTAACGCCCTTTCCGTTAAGATCTCGGCGATTTGCCGCATCGTCGCCCGGTCCAGCGGCGACGATATGGCCGCCGCCTGAATATTTTGCAAGATAGAGGCAGGCAGATGCGTCGTCAGCGAGCTCGGAATTTGTCCGTATTCGCTTGCTCGTTCAACAGGATCGTCGATATAGAAAATCAGGAAATAATCCGCCGCGCTAATGCGCACCCCTTCTTTGGTGCGGAAGCTGCCTTCGGCGGCCAGTAAAGCGAGCAGTTGGATAATCGCCGGGTCCGCTTCCTTGATCCCTCTGAACAGTACCGTTCCGTCCGGATGCTGGAAGGCTTCGGCCATATCTTGAATGAAGTTGCCCGTTATTTCGTCCGCTTCGTAACGTTTCAGATCGATATCGGCGATATGCGAATTAGAGGCTAGCTCTCCGGCATGCAGGGCTTGGACCAATCGCTCCAATGCCGTTTTCTTGCCGGTTCCGGCTGCGCCGGCCATTAAGATGATATTTCTCGGTTTGTCCTGGCGTTTGTTTATGTAACCCTGCTTATATCCCGCTACCAGGTCTCCAACGAAGAGCTGCTGCCCGATGACCTCAAGGTTCACGCGCTTCTCCGCTTCGCGGAACAATTGATCGAGCTGCTTGGGAGACGAAGCGCTTCGCTCGTCGTTCCGGGCCGGTCCGGAAGAAGATGCGGGGCGTTGAGTTTCGATAGGCCTAGAAGAAGGCGAAGACGGGCTCAGTCCCGGTTTATTCAGCGCGGAATAAGCAAGGCCGGCTCTTCCGGAACCGGCTGCGGAAGGATAGGACTGTACCGGCCGCTCCGACGCGGACGGGGCTGGAGGAGCTTCCTTCCGGGCAATAAACCCTTCGTCGCGAACCAACTGAACAAGCTGAATTTCGGGGAAAAGAAATCGCAGCGCGTTCACGATCCGTTTCTTGATCATCCTCATGCTTCTCTCTGTCCCTCCTGCGGATAATGACAATTCGATTACGGATTTACTTTCCCTCGTAAGACTTATTGCCTAGATTCTACCATACTCGACTTGCCTCGAATAGTAACGAATCGACTTCTGTCGACTTCCGTCATCGCCCGTATTCGATTACTAAGAGAAGCCCCCATTCTTCCCCGGTCGATACGACAAAAATGGCGTGTCAAATTGAGGGTCAATTTGCACGCCATTCGGCATATTCTTTTCATGATGCGTCTATCCCCGTCCGAAGGACAAAAAGGTCGGTACAGGCCGTATTACGAAATAAACTCCTGAACCCAGACGCCGTTGTAATAAGCGACGCCGATCGTCGTAAAGTTGGCGCCAAGAATGTTCGCGCGGTGGCCCGGGCTGTTCATCCAGGCGTTCATGACCTCTTGCGGAGTGCGTTGGCCTTTAGCGATATTTTCTCCCGCGTAGCGATAATTGATTCCGTATTTTTTCATCATATCGAACGGCGAGCCGTAAGTCGGCGAATTATGGTCGAAGTAGCCGTTGTTGTACATATCCTTCGCTTTGTCCAGCGCCATCTTCGTCAAAGTGGCGTTCGTGGCTGCCAGCGGGCTCAGACCCGCTTTCGCGCGTTCCTGGTTAACGAGCGTGACGACTTGCGTCGCGAACGTCGAGTCGGTAACCTCCGTGCCGGCGTTACCCGTATTGCCGCCCGTGCTGCCGTTGTTGCCCGTGTTGGGCGTCGACGGTTTGGAAGGCTGCGACGGCTGGCTTGGCTGGCTCGGTTTGCTTGGCTGGCTCGGCTGGCTTGGCTTCGTTACCTGGCCGCTTCCCGTATTTCCGCCTGCGGACGGCGTGGATACGACCGGATATTGGCCTTGCATGATTTGTTGAAGCAGCGAATTCAGATCTATGCCGAACCGGCCGGCGAATTGCGTCAGCTGGTCTTGCGTGACGACGTTGCTCGAAGGGGCCGCATTAGCCGCTCCTGCTCCCGCGGGAACGGAGATCGCGAGCGCCAACGTACCGAGCATCAGAGATTTCTTCAAACCTTTAGCGTTGAACTTCTTCATGAAACATGATTCCTCCCTTGGCTTGGAATATCTCAAAGTCTATCAGCTCGTTTTGGCGAAAACATGCCATAAAATCTGCCAACGACCGCCTGTAAAGACGTCAAAAGCCGATGCCCCAAGGGGTCGGAATCTTAAATAATATTATTCTCATAAACCCGATAAGCAGGGAATTACGACGAAGAAACGAATGTATATTCGTATTGCAAGCAGCCAGGCGGACGGCGCACCCGAGGATCGTCCGCCGGGCGGAAGACGCCCCGCGGGTCCCGTTGCGATAGCTCCGGACGGTCTTTGCATGTTCGCGCCCACCCCGATATAATTAGGACAATAATGAGGAAAAGAGGTAACGCCGTGCCGTCAATGGACGAATTCGGGCGCATCCGCTTCTGGACGGGCGGCCGACAAACGGCCGAATTCCTGGCGCGCTCGGGGGTTGCGCTTGGCATCGGCGACGATGCGGCGATCTTATCCGGATGGGGCCCGGAGCGGGAATGGGTCGTTACGGCGGACACGATGGTCGAGCAAGTTCATTTCCTCGAAGAGACGATGGGGGAAGCCGACATCGGCTTCAAGGCGCTGGCCGCCAACGTAAGCGATATCGCCGCTATGGGAGGCGAGCCGAAATTCGCCCTCGTATCCGTCTGCGTGCCGCCCGCCTGGGACGAGGAACGGATGCGCAGGCTGTACGACGGGCTGTACGAGTGTGCCGAACGCTACGGGGTATCCGTAATCGGGGGAGACACGACCTCCGCGCCGCGGCATCTGGTCGTATCCGTCACGCTTATCGGCACCGTCGAAGCCGGCCGGGCGATTCGGCGATCCGGCGCCAAACCTGGGCAATCGGTATTTCTGACCGGGCCGACGGGACTGTCGGCAGCGGGGCTGCACGCTTTGCGGCGGATCGCCGCGGCGGAAGGGACGGAGCGCGCCGCACGGGCGAACCTGCTCTCGCCGAGGTTGGCGCAGGCCCACCGTCGGCCCGTTCCTTCGGTGAAGGCCGGGCGGATTTTAGCGCTGACGGGATGGGGCTCCTCCTTGAACGACGTAAGCGACGGCGTGGCCAGCGAGGCTTGGGAAATCGCCGAGGCTTCCGGGGTTCGTCTCCTGTTGAAGGAGAAGCTGCTGCCCTTATCGGGGGAGCTATCCGCTTACGCGAGCGACAACGGGCTTATCGCCGCCGATCTGGCGCTGTTCGGAGGAGAAGATTACGTGCTGCTCGGTACCGTGGATAAGAACCTGGAGGAGCAGCTGCGAGAGCGCTTGCGGCCGGAAGGGATTCCGCTGTTCGTCATCGGAGAAGTCGAAGAAGGGGAGCCGGGCGTGGAATTGGAATCGGCCGATACCGGACTGCGCAAGCCGCTGGCCAAGCAAGGGTACAATCATTTTGCCGAAGGGGCCATGTGAATCATGCACTCGAATGGAACGGGAGACTCGTCGAACCGGTACGTCCTGGAGGCCGCCGGCGAGCAAGCTACCGCCGCCTTCGCGAAAGCGCTGGCCGCCCTGGCGTTTCCTGGGGCCGTGCTCGCGCTCGACGGGGATCTTGGCGCGGGAAAAACGCATTTCGCCAAAGCTTACGCGGCAGCGCTCGGCGTGCCGGATATCGTGAACAGCCCGACTTTTACGATCATTAAAGAATACGAGGGAACGAGGCTTCCTTTCTACCATATGGACGTCTACCGGCTGTCGCTGGAGGAAGCGGACGAGCTGGGGCTGGACGAATATTTTCACGGCAACGGCGTGACGTTGGTGGAGTGGGCTTCGATCATAGAGCCCATCTTGCCGCCCGAACGCCTGCATCTTCGCCTGGAGACGACGGGCGCCGAGACCCGTCGGATCGTCTGCCGCCCCGAAGGGGAGCGGTACGAAGCATGGTGCGCCGAATTAGGACTTCGTCCCGCGGAAGAAGGAGGACATTCAGCATGAAAATAGACGAGGAACTGATCGGAGACAGCGGGTCCGTAACGGTGCTTGCCTTCGATACGTCGACCGCCGCTTTCTCCGCAGCGCTCGTCAGGGACGGCTCGCGGATCGATTCCGTCGTCTCCTTCGCCGAGCGCAATCATTCGGTGCGCGTTTTGTCGGAGATCAAGGAGCTATTGGACCGAAACGGATTGAAGGGCGAGCAGGTCGACGCCATCGTCGTCGGGCAAGGTCCCGGTTCCTATACGGGCGTGCGTATTGCGGTTACGGCCGCGAAGACGCTCGCTTGGGCGTGGAACAAGCCGCTGATCGGCGTATCTACTCTTGAAGCGCTCGCCCTCGGCGCATGGCGGAAGCTGCGCGAGGAGAACGAGGATTTGGCCGACGACCTGGATATCTGGATCGTGCCGATTCTGGATGCGCGAAGAGGGCAAGTGTATACTTCCCGTTACGCGACGGACCATTCGGGCGGCTGGCGAACGGTCGATTCCGACGCCATCCGGCTGATCGCCGATTGGGCGGCGCGGATCGAAGACGAAGGGACCGAGGACCCGGAGGTCGCGGCGATCTGGTTTGTCGGGGACATCGCGACCCATCGGTCCGCGATCGAGGCGGCGGAGCAGTCGGGCACGCGCCTGCGGATGCTTGGCTGGGACATGGACGCGACCGCGCTGGGGCTGCTGGGAGAGCTGCGATTCCGCCTGGGAGAACGGCACGACGTTCATGCGTTCGTCCCGAACTATACCCAGTTGGCCGAAGCGGAAGCGAAGCTGCTGGCGGCAACGCGGGGGGAGTGACGACATGGAATACCGTCTGATGAATCTGAACGACATCGCCGCGATCGTGGAGATCGAGCAGGAAGTCTTTACGGCGCCGTGGACGGCCGAAGCGTTCCGCAACGAGTTGACGAATAATCTGTTCGCCAAATATATGGTGTTGGAGCTGGACGGCGACATAGCCGGATACGGCGGAATGTGGCTGATCATCGACGAGGCGCACGTGACCAATATTGCGCTTAGGACCAAATACCAAGGACGGGGCCATGGCAAAGCGCTGCTGCGCGAGCTGATGAAGACGGCCCGATATCTCGGAGCCCGGCGCATGACGCTGGAGGTGCGCGTGTCCAATGACATAGCCCAATCCCTCTATCGGAAAATGGGCTTCGTCCCCTCCGGCGTGCGGCCGAATTATTACTCGGACAATATGGAGGACGCGCTCATTATGTGGGCGGATCTTACTCCCGAAAATAGAGGGGAATCGGAGACGGCCGGAGCGCTGGAAGGAGGAGAGGGATGAACGGGCAATCCAACGAAGCGGCATCCCGTGGCGGCGGCTTGCTGCTGGCGATCGAGACCAGCTGCGACGAGACGTCCGTCGCCGTCGTGCGGGGCGGCCGGGAGGTGCTGGCGAACGTCGTCTCCAGCCAGATCGAGACGCATCGGAAGTTCGGCGGCGTCGTGCCGGAGATCGCTTCGCGCAAGCACGTGGAGACGATGACGGTCATTCTCGAGGAAGCGGTGCGGGAGGCCGGCGTCCGTCTGGCGGATGTCGACGCGGTGGCGGTGACGCAGGGGCCCGGCCTGATCGGCGCGCTGCTCGTCGGAGTCGTCGCGGCGAAAAGCCTGGCGTTGGCGCTGGACGTGCCGCTTATCGGGACGCATCATATCGCGGGACATATTTACGCCAATTCTTTGATCGGCGATATTCTCTATCCGTCCGTCGCGCTGGTCGTCTCCGGCGGGCATACGGAGATCGTGCTCCTGGAGGAGGAAGGGAAATTCCGCATCGTCGGCAGGACGCGGGACGACGCGGTCGGGGAAGCCTACGACAAAGTCGCCAGAGCGCTGCAATTTCCGTATCCGGGAGGACCGCATGTGGACAAGCTGGCCCAGGAGGCGACGGAGGAAGTCGTGCTGCCGCGCTCATGGCTGGAGCCGGACTCGTACGATTTCAGCTTCAGCGGATTGAAATCCGCCGTGCTGGCGGAGATCAACCGCTCGCGTATGAAAGGCGAAACGCCGGACTTCTCGGCGCTCGCCCGGGGGTTTCAGCAATCGGTCATCGACGTCGTGACCGGCAAAGCGATTCGCGCGGCGAAGGAGTTCGGCGCCCGGCAAATGATGCTTTGCGGCGGCGTCGCGGCGAACCGCGGCCTTCGGGAAAGGTTGGCCGCGCTGTGCGAGGAAGCGGGCGTGCCGCTGCTCATTCCGCCGAACAAGCTGTGCACGGACAACGCCGCGATGATCGCCGCGGCCGCCGATCTAAAATGGCGGAGAGGACAGTTCTCGTCGCTCGATCTGAAAGCCGAAGCGGTCATGTCCTTGGAGGACTGGTCGGTATAGGACGTCGTCTCCGGCAATCGCTCTTCCTCGTTGCAGGTTGGCGATTGCCCGGGGATGGCGTTTTTTTTCGCTGCAGACGCGCCGGGACAGATTCCGCGAGAACCGACCCGGCATGGGCAATTAGCGGCGCGGAGCCTGGAATTTCGCATGGAAAGCTTGCCAGATGAGGCCTGCTCGTGGTATGATCTAAATCGTGTCTACGACAGACACCCTACTATGTGTGGAGCCGTGGTGTAGAGGCCTAACATGCCTGCCTGTCACGCAGGAGACCGCGGGTTCGAATCCCGTCGGCTCCGCCATGATCGACTTTCATATTCAACGAGCATTGAGCAGAGCGCACTCTGCTCTTTTTTGCATCCTATCGAGGAGCGTGAAACTATGGCTCGTCGCGGAAGATTCGCGCCTACGCCTTCCGGGCTGCTGCATATCGGCAACGCGTTCGCCGCCGTGGCCGCATGGCTGCAGATGAGGCAGTCCGACGGCGAAATCGTGCTGCGTATGGAGGATATCGACAAAGCCCGCTCCAGGCCCGCTTTCGCCGAACGAATTCTGGACGACCTGCGGTGGCTCGGCCTCGACTGGGACGAAGGGCCGCGGGAAGGCGGTCCGCATAAGCCGTACGTGCAGAGCCTGCGCGAGCCGTTGTACGAAGCGGCGCTGAAGAAGCTGAAGGATGCGGGGCGGCTGTACCCTTGCTATTGCAGCAGAAGCGACCTGGTTTCGCTGGCCAGCGCGCCTCACGGATTGGCGAGCGAAGGCGCCGCGTACCCGGGATTCTGCCGCGGACTGACCGCCGAAGAGCGGGAGATCAAAGCCGGGGCCAAAACTCCCTCGCGGCGCTTCGTCATGCCGGAAGGCGCGATCGCCTTCGAAGACGGCTGGCTGGGGCCGCAGCTGTTCGAGGGCGCCGCTCTCGGCGATTTTGTCGTCAAGCGCGCGGACGGGATGTTCAGCTACCAGTTGGCCGTGACGGTGGACGACGCCGCGATGGGCATAACGGATGTGCTGCGCGGAGCCGACTTGCTCGACTCCGCGCCGAGACAGCTTGCGCTGTACCGCGCGCTGGGGCTGCAGGCTCCGGAATTCGCGCATCTTCCGCTGCTGGCCGATGAGGCCGGCACCCGCCTGTCCAAGCGGGACAAGTCGTTGACGCTGGCTTCGTTGAGGGAAGGCGGCGTTGCTCCCGAGCGTTTGCTGGGCTTGCTGGCGTCCATGGCGGGGTGGATCGACCGCCCCGAGCCGGTCGAAGTCCGGGAACTGATCCCGTTGTTCACGCCGGTACGCGGCGAACGGCTTGTTTTCGGGAACGACTTGCTGAGCTGGTTGTTAAAGCAATAAGGCTAATGGGCCATCGTGTTGATTTCCGAGCGCGGTGGCTTTTTGCGTTGGCGAAAAATACGGGAGAAAAGGACGGTGTGGACAAACTTATCCACAGCACTTGTGAATAGTGTGGGTAAGTATGTGAAAACGTTGGGGGACAAGAGGTTGTCTTCCGCTGAAAATGGGATGAGTTTTTCACAGACTTTTTGTGGATTGTGTGGATAATGGGGATAAAACGAAGGGAAACCTGTGCGATCGGCGTCAAGAGAGCGAAAAAGCTTGGGCGCCAACCGTTCGAAAATAATCTGAATATTGATAACCCTCTGCAAAGAAAAAAAGGGCTGTGAATAAAGATGTGAATAAATAACGGTCAAGGGGTACCCGCAACGAAAGCGCTGCAAAGGCTGATTAGGCGTATTGCCGGCGAGCGAAGGATTTGGAGGGGGACTTTCGAATGAGGCGACTGCCGCCGCCGGTCTTTCTTTATAGAGGCGCCGCTACGGCGTTTGAAGTCGTGATCGGGCCGCGACGGGAAGTTTACGGCAGCTCGATCACGCCATGTTTCGGGGGAGAAAGCTCGTCGCGGGCAGGGCCTTCCGGCGACGCCGGGGCAGGACGGCTAGCGTGCGGCGAATTCGCCTAGAGAGAGCTGACCGGGACACGGAGCCGATGAACGGCATCGGCTCCGCCCTTCTCTCTCCGCTACTCTTCCATTAAAGCTTCCCAGACTTGATAAACCTCGTCCAGTTCCGTGCGTTTTTTCTCCGCTTCGGCCTGCGTCTCCCTGAGCCGCACATAATCGGTAGCCATATCGGGAGAAGCCATTTGTTCTTCGAGTCCGGCGATTTCGTTCTCCAGCCGGGAGATGTCCGCTTCGGTCTGCTCGAGCTTGCGGGCGCGGGCGCGATCCTCGCGCTTGGCCTGCTTCTCGGCCTCGTAGCTGGTCAAGGCGGGCTCGGACGGCGCCGTTGCGGCGCTGTCGCGATTTGTCGCCGCCCATTCTTCCATTTGTTGTTTTTTGGCGACCATTTCGTCATAATTTCCCAGGAAATGCTCCGCCCCGTCCGGAGACAGCTCCACGACCCGGTCGGCGATCCGGTTCAGGAAATAGCGGTCGTGGGAGACGAAAACAAGCGTGCCGTCGTATTCTTCCAACGCGGCCTCCAGCACCTCGCGGCTCATCAGGTCGAGATGGTTGGTCGGCTCGTCGAGCAGCATCACGTTCGCCTTGAGCAGCATGAGCTTCGACAGCGCCACGCGAGCTTTCTCCCCGCCGCTCAGCGAACCTACTTTCTTGCGGACGTCCTCGCCGCTGAACAGGAAGTTGCCGAGCACGGTGCGGATTTCCGCTTCCGGAAGATGAGGATAGGCGCTCCATACTTCCTCCAGCACGGTGTTGTCGGGGCTCAGCCCCCGCTGCTCCTGGTCGTAATAGCCGAGTGAGATGCCGACGCCCCATTCGATCGCGCCCACCCGAAGCGGAAGCTGGTCCATCAGCGCGCGGAGCAAGGTCGTTTTGCCCACGCCGTTGGGGCCGAGCAGAGCGACCCGCTCCCCGCGCTTTACCTCGAACGAGACGTTGCGGAACAGGGGCTCCATCTCCGAATGCGGCGCGGCGGAACAGCGAATGACCCGCAGCACTTCCTTGCCGCTCCGCCTTTCCGTCGTGAAGGAGAAGTTCGCCTGGCGCAGACCGCTCGGCTTCTCCAGACGCTCGATCCGTTCCAACGCGTTGCGCCGGCTTTGGGCGCGTCTCGTCGTCGAAGCTCTTACGAGGTTCCGCTGAATGAAATCCTCCATTCGGGAAATCTCCTTGCGCTGCTGTTCGTACAGCTTCAACTGCTGTGAGAACGCAGCCGCCTTCAAGTCCATGAACCGGCTGTAATTGCCCGTATATCTCGTCGCCTGGTGGCGCTCGATCTCGACGACGGACGTGACCGTCGCATCGAGAAAATAGCGGTCATGGGAGACGATGACCATCGCGCCGGCATAAGACCGCAAGTATTGCTCCAGCCAGGTGAGCGTCTGAATGTCGAGATGGTTGGTCGGTTCGTCGAGCAGCAGCAGCTCGGGTTGGACGAGCAGCAGCCGCGCAAGGGCCAGCCGGGTTCTCTGGCCGCCGCTTAACGAGGCGACTTCCGTATCCGGAGGGAAGTCGCCGAAGCCCATTCCGTGCAGAATGCTGCGGACGCGGTTGTTCATCTCGTATCCGCCGCTTTCGCGAAATTTCTCGCTGACGTCCGCGTACTGGGCGAGCAACGCTTCGTATCGCTCGGAATCGTCCAGCTCGCGGGGATCGGCGATCCGCGTCTCCAGCTCCTTCAACGTTTTTTCCTGATCCAGCAGGGAGCCGAACGCGGAATTCATTTCTTCCTGAATCGTGCGATGGCCTTGAAGGCCGCCGTTTTGCGCCAAATATCCGATTTTAAGCTCCCTCGGCTTCGATACCGAGCCGGTGTCCGGAACGATTTCGCCGGCCAATACGCGAAGGAAGGTCGATTTGCCCGCTCCGTTCACGCCGACGAGCCCGATGCGGTCCCGTTCGTTGATCTGCAGCGAAATGCCTTCCAGCACGGGAGTGACGCCGTAATGTTTCGTAATGCCAGATGCTTGAAGAAGCAAGAGGAATCCCTCCGACAAGTTCTTTTCGGTGTTGCTGTCCCAAGTGTACCGTAAAGTCGACGGAAAAGTCCAAGCGTTATCCTTTGGCGAAATTAGACATTCAATGCTAAAATGAAAATAGGTTTTCATGGTTTCCCGAAGGTAGGCATGCCGTACATGGAGAATAGAGAGGCTAGCAAGCTTAAAGCCGAGTGGCGCAAGCGGATGGCGGACGTCCGGGACGGGCTGTCCGCGCAAGAGCGGGAGCGATTGTCCCGCAAGCTGTGCGATCGGCTCGAGAGCGAGGCGCTTAGCCCGCTTAGGCGGAAGCTAGGACGCCCGATGGGTCTGTGCGCCTATGCGCCCTACAGGTCGGAGGCGTCGCCCATGCCGCTAGTATCCGTCTGTCTAAGCCGTGGCGACCGGGTGTACGCGACAAGGATGAGGCCGGACGGAGAAGGATTGGAGCTCCGGGAAGTCGGCGATCCGACGGACTGGTCCCCGGGAAGGTGGGGAGTGCCGGAGCCCGATCCGCTTCGTACTTCTTTAATGGAAGCAACCGCCCCTCTTGACGTCGTGCTCGTTCCCGGAATGGCCTATACCGCCGCGGGAGGCAGGCTGGGTTACGGCGGGGGCTTCTACGACCGCTTGTATGCGGAGAGACGGCGCTTGCCCTATGGCAGGACGCTTTGGATCGGATTCGCCTTCTCGTCACAAGTCGTCCCGGACGCTCTGCCGTCGGAGGCTCACGATCTCAAGCTGGACGGATTGGCTACGGACGAAGGCATACGGTGGTTCACGGATCGGGGAGCGTAAAAAAGCGCTCGTTCGTATGTCGAACCGTCGCCGGCAACAACGCGATTGCCGGTTCGGGAAGCAGGATTGGCTTGGATAGGGGGAGACGAAATGGATCGCGCGCATTCGCTGACGCATTTTAACGAGCAAGGCAGAGCCAGAATGGTAGACGTTTCCGATAAAGCCGATACCGTCAGGGTCGCGATAGCGGAAGGACGCGTCAAGATGGCGCCCGAGACGCTGCGCAAAATTCGCGATCGCTCCGTCGCCAAAGGGGACGTGCTCGCCGTAGCGCAAATCGCGGGAATTCAAGCGGCGAAGCGGACCTCCGACTGGATTCCGATGTGCCACCCGCTGCAGCTGACCGGGGTGGATATTCGGTTCTCGGAAGACGGGGAGGATACGCTGACGATTACTGCGGAAGTAAAGACGACCGGCAAGACCGGCGTGGAGATGGAGGCTTTGACCGCCGTCTCGGCGGCCGCCCTGACCGTTTACGATATGTGCAAAGCGCTGCAAAAGGACATGGTCATCGGTTCCGTGGCTCTGCTCGGCAAAACGGGCGGCAAGAGCGGAGACTACGTCCGTTCGGCGGAATAAAAAAAGACGGAATCGTATTCATGGGACGGAGGGATGGAGCCATGCGTTGGAAGGTGGCTTTATTGACGGCTAGCGATAAAGGCGCGAGAGGGGAACGAGAGGATACGAGCGCGCAGGTGATTCGCGAGCTGATCGAGGAGGAGTTGTTCGGGGATATCGTCGATTACCGGATCGTTCCGGACGAGCAAGACGAAATTCGCGCCGCGCTAATCGAGATGGCCGATTATTTTCAGGCGGATTTGATTCTGACGACGGGCGGCACGGGTCTGGCTTATCGCGACGTCACGCCGGAGGCGACGATTCGCGTGGCCGAGCGTCTCGTTCCGGGCATTCCGGAAGCGATGCGCGCGTTCGTCTCCCAGCGCACGCGCCACGGGGTTCTCTTCCGCGGCGCATGCGCGATTCGCGGACGCACGCTGATTCTCAACCTGCCCGGCGATCCGAAGGGGGTTCACGACCATCTGATGGCCGTGATGGATTTGCTTCCCGAGGCGCTCGATCAGGTCAAGGGAATGCGAGAGGAGCGGCAGGAATGACGGAATCCGGGCATGGACGGCAGGACGGAACGACCGTCATCGGCTCGTCGAAGCTTAGGGAAGTGAAGGTCGAGGAAGCCGTCGGCATGGTGCTGGCGCACGATTTGACGCAGATCGTCCCGGGCGAATTCAAGGGCAGGCTGTTCCGCAAAGGACACGTCGTCACCGCCGAGGATTTGCCGCGGCTCAAAGATATCGGCAAGGAAAATCTGTACATGATCGAGCTGGCGGATTCGGATTTGCACGAGGACGATGCCGCAGATCGGATGGCGCAGGCGCTGGCCGGCGATCACATCGTCCGCGGGGAGCCCGCGGAAGGCAAGGTCAGCCTGAAGTCGACCGTCCACGGTCTCGCATACGTCGCGAAGGAAGTCGTGCAGGCGATCAACCGGGTGGGGGATATCGCGCTGGCGACCGTCGTCGACCGCCGCGTCGTGCGCCCGGGAGAAGCGCTGGCGGCGACGCGGGCGATTCCGTTGATCGTGCCGAAGACCAAGGTGGAAGAGGTCGAGAGGATCGCAAGGGCCTTTCGCGCCGAACGCGGTCTTGCTCCGGTCGGCGTTCGGCCCTTTCGCCGGATGAGGGCCGGTCTGCTGACGACGGGCAGCGAAGTGGTTTCGGGCCGCATTCAGGACAAGTTCGGTCCCGCCGTCTCGGCCAAGCTGGCGGAATTCGGCTCGGAGGTCGCCGAGCAGAGGTTCGCGCCGGACGACCGTCATACAATTGTCAAGGAAATTCACTATTTAAGGAAACAAGGGTATGATATGATACTGGTAACCGGCGGGATGTCGGTGGATCCAGACGACCGCACGCCGGGGGCGATCTCCGCCGCCGGCGCGGACATCGTCAGCTACGGAACTCCGATGCTTCCCGGCTCGATGCTGCTGTTCGGCTATTTGCGGGAAGTGCCGATTTTCGGTTTGCCGGGCTGCGTCATGCACGACCCTTACACATCATTCGACGTTTTATTATCCAGAGTTTTGGCTGGAGATACGATAGCGAGAGAGGATATCGTCGAGATGGGATACGGCGGCCTTCATCGCTGATAAGTAATCCGCACGCCGTATATCCGGAAGGAGGTTAACGACATGTCAGGCATAGGTGCTTCGGGCATTATTTTGCTCGTACTGATCGCGCTGCTGCTATTCGGGCCGAACAAGCTGCCGGAATTGGGCAGGGCATTCGGACGCACGCTTCGCGAGTTCAAGAAGGGCGCGAACGATTTGATGGACGATCCCAAGGATCGGGGAACGCAGAGAGTGGACGTATCCGCCGAAGAGACGGACAAGCCGAAAGCGGACCGTCGTCTCCCGGAATAACCGGGGCGGACAAGAACCATCTATATAAGGGCTGTCCCTCGGCGCAGATGAGCGATTTGCGGAAGGACAGCCCTGTTGTCGCATGGAGGCGAATAATGGAATGAAAGATACAGCCGCTCCGAAGCGGGATTCGGAATGGATGCCGCTGACGGAACACTTGGGCGAGCTGCGCAAGAGAATCATTTATTGCCTGATCGTATTCGTGATCGGGTTGGCCGGAGGCCTTTTCGCCTCGGAGCCGATGTTCGATTATTTGGTGGCGGCGGCGCCTGTAGACAACTTGGATCTCCATGCGTTCTCTCCGTGGGATGCGATCGGGCTTTACATGAAATTCGCGATTTTGATCTCCTTCGTTATCGCGATTCCGTTTGCGATGTACCAACTCTGGGCTTTCGTGCGTCCGGCGCTGGGGCCCAAGGAGCAGAAGGCTACGCTGCAATTCGTTCCCGGCGCGCTCGGGATGTTTCTGGTCGGACTCGCCTTTTCCTATTTCGTCGTCTTTCCGATGGCGTTCCTGTTCACGGAAAAGGTGACGGGCAATCTCGGTTTGGAACAGACCTACGGAGTGACGCAATACTTCTCGTTTCTGTTCAATATTTTGCTGCCGATCTCCCTGCTGTTCGAGCTGCCGCTTCTCATTTTGTTCCTGACCCGGATCGGCATCCTGAACCCGGCCATGCTAAGGAAGATGCGCAAGCTGGCCTGGTTTATTCTGATCTTCGTCGGCGTCCTGGTCACTCCTCCCGACGTCGTGTCGGATTTGCTCGTCGCCGTTCCTCTGATCCTGCTGTACGAGTTCAGCGTTTTATTGTCCTCGATGGCCTACGGCAAGCGCGTGAAGGAGCAGAAGCAACGGGAACGGGAATGGGAGCAGGACGAATAGGAAAATGAGGCTATAGCCCTTGCGACTCGCGAAATGCGCCATTTTACCCGTTATTGAACAAAAAGTGTCAATTTCCGATATTCCAATTGGAAGAATTATGATACACTTGTCTCAAGTAAGGGCTTTCAGAAGGGCGAGAATCTCGGGAGGGACAAGGATGCGGGATATGACATTGGGACGCAAATTAACGTTTGGTTATTTGGGACTGGTCTTGCTGCTGGCGGCCGCCTTCGGGCTGCTGCTGTCGGGAACCGATCTGACGAGCAATTCGGGCACTTTCATTATGGTTATCGTCATTTTCTTGCTGCTGATCGTCGGAGGCGGTTTGGGACTAAAGTGGTTGTCCGGCAATCTGACGGCCGCGATCGGCAACGTAACGGCCACGCTTAGAAACATTGCATCCTCCGGGGGGGATTTGACTAGACGCATACATATTTCATCGACCGACGAGATGGGCGATCTGGCGAACGCCGCGAACCAAATGCTGGACGGACTTCAGAAAATGATGAAGGAATTGAAGGACAGCACGGCGGAGCTCGCCGCGTCGGCGATTCTCCTGAAGCAGGGCACCGAAGAGAACGCGCGGGTCAGCAGCGAAGTGTCCAAGGCCGTTGAAAGAGTGGCCGCGGGATCCGAGACGCAAGTCGCGCAGTCGCAAGAGATTTCGGCGACGATGCAGGAGACGATGGACGGCTTGAACCAAGTGGCGGGAACGACGACGGGCGTGTCGGACGCGGCCCAGTCGACCGTCAGCCGCGCCGCCGCGGGCTCCGAGCTGTTGCAGTCGACCTCCTCCGAGATCGATCAGGTCGGCAAGGCGTTCCGCTCCTTGCAGGAGGTCGTCAGAGGGCTCAATCATAAATCCGAACAAGTACGCGAGGTTATCGGTTATATTTCCGAAGTCGCGAACCAGACGAACCTCCTCGCGCTGAATGCCGCGATCGAAGCGGCCAGGGCGGGCGAGCACGGCCGGGGCTTCGCCGTCGTCGCCGGGGAAATCCGCAAGCTGGCGGACCAAACCCAGCAATCCGCCGTTCAGATCGGCGATACGATCGGTACGATGTCGGGCGACATCGAGCAAGTGGCCGCGATGTTCGAACAGAGCGCCGGTCAGGTGTTCTCCGCGGTAGAAGGCATGCAGAACGCCGAAGAAACGTTCCGCGACATCGTGGACAAGGTCGGCCAGCTGAGCTCGAACATCGTGGAGGTCGCGGCATCCGTCGAGCAGATGTCCGCGGGCAGCGCCAGCGTAGTGCAGTCCATTCACGACATCGCCCGGATTACGGAAGAGACGGCCTCCTTCACGGAGCAAGTGTCGGCTATGACGGAGCAGCAGCTCTCCTCGACCGAGGAGATGGCGCGGACCGCCGACAACTTAAGCTCCATGGCTTCCCGCATGAAGGGCCTGGTAGGCAATTTCAAAGCTTGAATAGACAATAGGTACTTCGGCTACGCTAGAAAAAGCCAATAGTTCGATGCGGATTCGCGGCGATCGCGGATCCGCATTTTTTTGTGCAGGTTTAACGTAAAAGGACTTGAAAACCGCCTTTAAATTCCGTATCATAGAAAATGGTTATTAGCACTTGAGACAATTGAGTGCTAACAAAATGGCTTCAAATCCAAAAAGAAAATTTAGAAGGAGGCTATTTACATGATTAAACCTTTAGGGGACCGCGTACTCGTGGAACCGAACGCCAAGGAAGAACAAACGGTTAGCGGTATCGTATTGCCGGATACGGCGAAAGAGAAGCCGCAAGAAGGAACGGTCGTTGCCGTCGGCATCGGATCGTTGACCAAGGATGGCGAACGGGTCGCGCTGGAAGTCAAAGCGGGGGATCGTGTATTGTTCTCTAAATATGCGGGCACGGAAATCAAATACGAAGGCAAAGAGTATTTGATCATGAAAGAAAGCGACATCCACGCGATCGTCGGCTAATACTTAGAATACTCAAGGAGGTTCATAAAAGATGGCTAAAGAAATTCGTTTCAGCGAAGACGCTCGTCGCGGCATGCTTCGCGGCGTAGATACATTGGCGAACGTAGTGAAAGTCACGCTCGGACCGAAAGGCCGCAACGTCGTTCTGGAGAAGAAATTCGGTTCTCCGCTGATCACGAACGACGGGGTTACGATCGCTAAAGAGATCGAGCTGGAAGACGCATTCGAGAACATGGGCGCTCAGCTCGTCAAAGAAGTCGCTACGAAAACGAACGACATCGCCGGCGACGGTACGACTACGGCTACCGTTCTGGCTCAAGCGATGATTCGCGAAGGCTTGAAAAACGTAACGGCCGGCGCTAACCCGATGGTCATCCGCAAAGGCATCGACAAAGCGGTTAGAGCGGCTGTCGAAAGACTAAAAGAAATCTCCAAGCCGGTCGAAGGCCGCAGCAATATTTCCCAAGTCGCGGCGATCTCCGCAGCGGACGAAGAAGTCGGCGAACTGATCGCGGACGCCATGGAGAAAGTCGGCAAAGACGGCGTGATTACGGTCGAGGAGTCCAAAGGCTTCAACACCGATCTCGAAGTGGTTGAAGGGATGCAGTTCGACCGCGGCTACATCACTCCGTACATGATCACGGATACGGACAAAATGGAAGCCGTGCTCGAGAACCCGCTGATCCTGATCACGGACAAGAAAATCTCCAACATTCAGGAAATCTTGCCTGTACTGGAGAAAGTCGTTCAATCCGGCAAGCAATTGCTGATCATCGCGGAAGACATCGAAGGCGAAGCGTTGTCCACGCTCGTTGTGAACCGTCTGCGCGGTACGTTCACTTGCGTCGGCGTTAAAGCTCCGGGCTTCGGCGATCGCCGCAAAGCGATGCTGCAAGACATCGCGGCTCTTACGGGCGGCCAAGTGATCACGGAAGAGCTCGGTCTTGAGCTGAAATCCACTTCCCTGCAACAACTGGGTACGGCGCGTCAAGTGCGCGTAAACAAAGAAAACACGATCGTCGTTGACGGCGCTGGCGACAAGGCCGACATCGATGCTCGCGTAAACCAAATCAAAGCGCAAATCGAAGAAACGACTTCCGACTTCGACCGCGAGAAGCTGCAAGAGCGTCTGGCTAAACTGGCCGGCGGCGTTGCGGTTATCAAAGTCGGCGCGGCAACCGAGACCGAGCTGAAAGAGCGCAAGCTGCGCATCGAAGACGCTCTGAACGCGACTCGCGCGGCCGTCGAAGAAGGCATCGTATCCGGCGGCGGTACGGCGCTGGTTAACGTCTTCGAGGCGGTTGCTTCCGTTCAAGCGGAAGGCGACGAGAAAACGGGCGTTAACATCATTCTGCGCGCCCTGGAAGAGCCGATCCGCACGATCGCTTCCAACGCGGGTCAAGAAGGCTCCGTTATCGTCGAGCGCCTGAAGAAAGAAGCCGTAGGCACGGGCTACAACGCCGCTAACGGCGAGTGGGTGAACATGTTCGAAGCCGGCATCATCGATCCGGTGAAAGTAACGCGTTCCGCTCTGCAAAACGCTGCATCCGTAGCGTCCGTCTTCCTGACGACCGAAGCGGTTATCGCCGACAAGCCGGAGAAAGACAAAGCTCCTGTAGGCGGCGGCATGCCTGACATGGGCGGTATGGGCGGCATGATGTAATCTCATCGCCCAAAACCTTATATCAGTAACGAAAACGGGACCTCTCAGGGGTCCCGTTTTATTGTTTGTTTAGGGCGGAAGCGGCGGTGCTCATTCGTCTGCTGCTGCAGAAATCCGATTTGATCGGAGTGCAAGAAGAAGCGAGCTTTCGGAGCGATTTTCCGGGGGCGCGCTTTTTCAATCCGCAAGTGGATGCTATGAAAGGTTAAATTTAGCGAAAATATATAGTAGTATTGTTGTTATGCATGCAATAATAACGTGGTAAATTATCCCTGACACTCGTATGGAGGCAAAACGCTTGAAGAAACGGACTGCTAACAAGATGAAGAAGGCATGGACGGCGCTCTTGTCGCTAACTTTGTTAATCGGCACGATTTCATTCCAACAATCTGCTCGCGCTGCCGTCGATTCGAAAGCTCTGACTTTGGATGAAACGTTGGCGGCGCAAAAAAAGCTTTCGTCGGCAAACGAGCATTATGCGGCGGTTACCGGGAACGGGAGCGTATCCGTGTGGGGCAAACGGCAGACGGGCGAGCCCGGGACGCCGGGCAAGCTGAGAAATATCGTCGCTGTTGCTTCGTCAAGCGGCAAATCGTTTGCCCTGAGGAAAGACGGCACGATCGCGCAATGGGGCGCCGGAAACAATCTTAATTCGGTATACGCAGGCGTTAATCCGTCCAAAACGAAAGACGCGGTCGCCATTTCGGCCAGCAGAGGAACGCTCTTTACCGTGCATCGGACAGGGAAAGTATCGTTTTATCATTACATCAACGACGGCGGCCACGCGATCTTGAATCTTCCGAAAGGGTTGTCCGGAGTGAAAGAGATCGCCGCTGGCCCGACGCACGTTCTGGCATTGAAAAAGAACGGGACGGTCGTCGCTTGGGGCCAGGATAAAGCGGGGAACACGCGCGTACCTAAGGGCTTGTCGAACGTCGTTGCTGTCGCGGCGGGCTCGACGGTGTCCGCAGCGCTTCGGAGCGACGGGACTGCCGTCGCTTGGGGCATGGGGTTAACGGGCGCAGCGAAGATGAACATTCCGTATCGGGATGTGGTCGGCATTGCCGCCGGATTCTCCCAAGTCTTCCTGCTGCGGTCCGACGGTTCTCTTGTCAGTTGGCAGGAAGGCAAAGCCTTTCCGGTCGTTGCCTTGCCGAAACTGAAGGCGATCGCGTCGTCCGGCGAGGACGAGTTGATCGGTCTGACGGACGACGGACGTTACATCAAGTGGACGCAATCGTTTTCCCCATCGGCGTTGGAAGCCCCGGCGTTGACTTCGATCGCGGCAATTGCCGTTCCGACTTACTCCCGGGACTATGTAGCCGTTAGAGAAGACGGATCCGTGTTCATTAGCGGGGACCTTTACAATGTCGGACCCGGAGGACGGGACATCCCTCCGACGGACGCGGGAATTGCCGCCGTATCTCTTTCCAATCATGGGTT
>JAEZZE010000186.1 GCA_023418755.1 Bacillota bacterium
TCTCCCTGGCCCACGCCCCGGACAGTTGAAGCATGCGGAACGAATCGCGGTTGAAGTCCAAGCTCGCGCTCATCGCCCTAAGCAGGCGAAGCGGAGACGTTCCGGCGTTCGTCAGCCGGACGGAGCGCGCGATCGCGTCGTGGCCCGCGAATACCGTATAGGCGAGCACCGCTTCCAGGCCGGATTGCTCGTCCTTCAGAGTCAACTCTAGCGTCTGCGCTTCCTCATCGCGCTCCGTATACGTGGACGGCAGCCCCTCGAGTCCCGGCTTGCCCGGAATAATGCGATGCGAGGTGCAGGCGAACTCCGTTACGGTCGAGCCGTCGTCCAGCCGAACCTGGTACGCCGGATGGCGAAAGTCGCTGCCGCCGTATGCGGGATACTCCTGCGGAAGCGTATCGAACGATACGGTCCGGTCCTCGGGATACGGATTGGGCGAGAACGATGACCGTTCGGTGTAGACGAGCATTCCTTTCAGGTTCTCTTCGCGGATCTTACGGCCCCAGTACGCGTGCACCGGAACCCCCTGGGGATTTAATTGGATGATGTAGCTCGTATTGGGCCCTTGCAAATGAAAGGCGCGTTCTTCTTCGCGATAGCGGATTTCCAAGGCTGCTTGTCTCCTTTGCGTCCGGCGTCCCGCCGGTCGGTCTTATCGGTTATTATGTAACTATATTCGTATTATAGAATTATTCCATCCCTATTCCTATTTAAATATTTTCATCTACGAAGGCCGGCCGGTTTTCCGGACTACCAGTGGCTGCAGGCGGTTACGGGCACGGGCAAGCTGGAAGCGGACGGGACGCGCTGGCAGGTTAAGCCCGGCCAAGGTTTCTTCCTTCTACCGGACGAAGCGCACGTTTATTATCCGACTTCGGAGCCTTGGGGACTGCATTGGATCGCCTTCAACGGCAGCCTGATGTCCTCTTGGATGAGCCTTTCGGGCATCCGCCGCTCCGGCGTATACGCGCTGTCCGATCCCGACGGCCTGATCGCGCAGATGAAGGCGATCTATGCGAAGTCGCTTACTGGCCGGCCCTTTTTCGGAGCGGAGTGCTCCAAGCTGCTGTACGCGCTGCTGCTGGACTTGTCCATAAACGCGAAGACGAGCGCGGCCTCCGCTCCTCGGCAATCCTTGAAGCTGCAGACGGTCATTCGATTCATCGAGGATAACTGCCATCGGGTGCTGACGATCGACGAGATGGCCGCGCAGATCGACGTAAGCCCCCCATATTTGTGCTATCTATTCAAGCACGCTTACCGACTGCGACCGATGGAATACGTCAATCGGGAACGAATCAACCGAAGCAAAGAGCTGATGCTGAACGAACCGCGGCTTATGCTTCGGGAAGTCGCTCGCCGCGTGGGGTTCGACAGTCATAGCTATTTCAGCTCCGTGTCCAAGAAGATCGAAGGCATGAGTCCCGAACGATTCCGCGGCCCCCGCCCCGCCCAGTAGCCCGCATCGTCCGGGCCGATCCGCCTCGCCGGGGTTTGACATCGGAATTCGATTGCATTAGGATATAGTCAATAAATTGACTAATGGAGCGTCCGCCTTGACCCAAGACGAACAGCTGCACGGAAAAATCGTCGTCAACCTATTCCGCTGCTCCAACCTGCTCGAGCGCATCGGCCGCAAGCTCGTCGCCGAAGCCGGTTTGACGAGCGTTCACCAGTGGTTTATTTTGTCCGCGCTGTCGGACGGCGACTTGTCGCTGAAGCAGTTGAGGCAGAACGCGCACGTCACGAAGCAGAATATGACCGGTATGATCGAACGGCTGAAGCAAGGAGAGCTTGTCGCGACTTGCGAAGACCCGGAGGACCGCCGCGTCACGATGGTCCGCCTGACCGGCAAGGGCAGGCAAGCGCTGGCCCGGCTCGATTCGTTCGACGCGTTCGGCCAGGAAACGAACCTTAAGCATCTGTGCACGGAAGACTTGTCTTCCTTGAACCGCTGCCTGCAGCGGCTGATCGACAATATGAACGACGGTTGATTTCCGTCGCCGAGGAGGCTCCCTTAAAGATGACACGTCCGAACACCCTATCTTTCTCCGTCCTGGATCTCGCTTCGATCACGCAAGGCGGCTCGGCCGCCGTTTCCTTCCGCAATACGCTCGATCTCGCCCGTCGCGCGGAGCAATGGGGCTATCGCCGCTTCTGGCTGGCCGAGCACCATGGCATGCCCGGCATCGCCAGCTCGGCCACTTCCGTGCTGATCGGACACGTCGCCGGGGGCACGTCCGCGATCCGCGTGGGCTCGGGCGGCATCATGCTGCCCAACCACGCCCCGCTCGTTATCGCCGAGCAGTTCGGCACGCTCGAATCGCTCTATCCGGGCCGGATCGATCTCGGACTCGGCCGCGCTCCCGGCTCCGACCAGGCGGTATCGCGGGTACTGCGTCGCGGGCTCGGCGCCGGCGGAGAGGATTTCCCCGAGCTGCTGGCGGAGCTGCGCGCCTATTTCCAGCCGGACGGCGCCCCGGCCAACGGCATTGTCCGCGCCATCCCCGGAGAAGGGCTGAGCGTGCCGATCTGGCTGCTCGGCTCCAGCGGATTCAGCGCGCAGCTTGCGGCCCAGCTAGGTCTCCCGTTCTCGTTCGCCAGCCATTTCGCGCCGGATTACCTGATGCCCGCGCTTGAACTGTACCGCTCGAACTTCCGGCCGTCGGAAGCGCTCGACAAGCCCCGCGCGATGGTCGGGGTCAGCGTGACCGCCGCCGATACCGAGCGGGAAGCGAGAAGGCTTGCCACTTCGCAGCAGCAAGCCTTCCTGAATATGATCCGCGGGCGCTTCGGCCAGCTTCCTCCTCCGGTCGACAGCATGGACGGCCTCTGGACTCCCCATGAGGAAGCGGCGCTGAACCGGCAGTTCGGCTTCGCCGTCGTCGGCGACAAGGAGCAGGTCCGGTCGAGGCTTAAAGGCGTCATCGAATCGACCGGAGCCGACGAGCTGATCATCGCCTCGCAAATCTTTGATCACGACGCGCGGCTTCGCTCCTACGAGATCATCGCCGAAGTCGGCCGCGAGCTTCAAGCGTAAGCCAGGCCGTACAGGCGATCCGTGCGCGAATCGGCGGTGCCGCGCCGACCGCCGGTACTTTCGATAGACGTTACCCGATTCTCGCGCAAGGACGGCTGCCGAGTTAACGGTAATCGCGCGATAATCAGGCGCGCTTAACAAATAATTCGAGTTCGATGGTTCACGCCGATTCCTTCGGGTTAATTATGTTTAACCGACAATCCCCCCGGAATGGGAACGCCGTCGAACTCTTTTTTACGTACATAATGGCGCCCAGCGCTCCCCCAGCCGAAGATGACGTTCCGCCGTTTCCAAGCATGCAAGCGCGCATAAACACAAGCGCACATAAACGGATTGACAGCATTAGGTCCGGATGTTATGATCGAGTCTATCATTCTTTGTATTCCGATCTACATAGGAGGTTTTTTGGTTGGTGAAATATCGCTCGAAATCGATTGTCGCGTTGTCTCTCGCCGCGGCCTTGGTCTGGACCGCCCCTTCCGTCGTACTGCCGCAGCATACGTCGGCGGCCGCCGCAACGGCCGTAAATCCCTTACTATCGCCGCAGGCGCAAGAATACGGCGCCTATCTGCAGGAGAAGTACGGGATCGCCGTCGGCGATTCCTGGACTCGCGGACAATTCGCGGAAGCTCTGAACGCCATCGCGGGGGATACGGCAATCGTCCTGACCGGCAACGCGTCCGCCCCTCTCCAAGCGGTCGAGGCCGTATCGCTTGCTCTGAAGGCGGCCGACCTCGAAGAGCTCGCTTATACTTATCCGGCGAGCAAAGCCAAATCCGCTCTGGCATGGGTCAAGCTTGGTTGGACAACCGAACAGTACGCCGCCGATCAGGCCAAAATTCTTGCCGCGGCCGTCCATACCGGCCTCCTCGCCTCCAGCTATTATCCGGAAATCCGAAACGACGAGATCGCGTCCCCTTCTCTGGCCGCGGTTCTGCTCGGAAAAACGCTGGAAGCGAAAGGCTTGTACAAGCGCTATCTCGGTTACACGACGGACGCAGACATTCTGATCAAGCTCGGCGACGCGTATCGCACTTCCGACATTATCCAGGCTCCCGAGCTGCGCAAAGTCGTCGACGAGGCCTTGAAGCAAAATCTCGTCACCGGCTACAACCTGAAGGACAGCCGCTACGACGCCAAATTCCAGGATTCGTTGTCGGTCGTGTACGGCCATTCCGACTTCAAGCATGCGCTTCAGCTCGTCGGTCTGCTCCGCAGCGAGAAGATCCAGGCGAAGGTCCAGTTCGAGCCGAAGACGTCCGCCTTTATTTATTTGAAAGAATGGGGAGAGCCGGGAGAGTCCGATTTGTACGAGGTCGTTCAGATCGAGAACGGCAACTATATCGAGTACGCCAAGGAATACGATCTCGCGTTCGAGTTCGACTCGGAGTACGATAAGGACCGCTTCGACCGGATCATTCTGTCGTACGCGAAGAAGAACGAAGACAGCCAGCCCGGGCTGATCTACGGCTCTTGGTGGCAGCCGCTCTACTATTCTCTTACCGAGTTGGACAATTACAAGGAAATTTCCAACAATAAAATTTCCGCAGGCCATTATTATGCGCAGTCTTTCTCGTTGAAAGATCAATCCGCTCCCGTAACCGAAGGCTTCAAGAAGATTGATCCGTCCGCGGATATCGTCAGCTACGACTTCTGGGTCGACGGGCCGTTCTACAACTACTTGCAGGGCGAATCGAAGTAATCGCGGAAACAACAAGACCTCCGGCGGTCCCCTATGGGATGCCCGGAGGTCTTTCGCGTTGGCGGCGGATTCTAGTTAGCCGACCATCAAGCTTTTGTGCCTCGTTTCCACGATCGAGCGGCTGAACGCGTTTGCAAGCCCTTCCAAATACATATAGTCGGTGACGCCGATCACTTCCTTTTCCCCCGAGGAGAACACTAGCGTCAGCTTATGGACGGGTTTTACCAAAATGTAGACCAGTGCGTTGGCGATCAGTCCCGCGCCTCCGAGCAGCGACACGAGCTCGTGAAAGCGGAAATCCCATAGGAGCCCGGTCGCGATCAGGAGCAGTTCGAGAACGAGCAGCGTATACGGAATATGCCGCCTCGACTTGACCAGCTTGATCGAGCATAGATGTTGGATGGCAAACCGGGTATTGCCGCTAATGAACAGCTCTCTCGTAATCGTGAAATTGTTATCCTTGTAGATCGGTTGGTTGTCCATCGTATTTCCTCCCTGAGGATAGGTTCATCCTGTTAATTCGACGCCCGGGTGGAAATACCTACCTGACAAGGCTGGCATTCGGCAAAAAAATCCGGTAGCCCCTTGCCTTCCGATCGACTTGCGCGTTGGAAAATGCCTGCGTTAACCGGAGATACGATCGAGAAGCATTCACGACCTGAAATAAGCGAACCGTTCTACTCGGCAAGCTCCTTTACGTCGACATAAATGCCCGCTTCGGCGTCTACTTGCCGATTCCGCTCTCCGCCCAATCGACTCGGCCGGCGATACCGGCTTTGTTCGCGGGAAACCGGAGCACCGTCTTCAGCTTCGCCTGCTCCGTCCTGCGCGGATCCGACAAGTAGATTTCCCGATGCAGAAGGCTGGCTCGGACCATCCCTTGCTCCTTGCAGAACGCTTCCATCCGCGCGAAGCTTTCCGGCTCTTCGTCAAAGCTTCCGACATGCATCATCTGACAGCATAATCCGTCCGACGCATGCTCGAACCTGACTTTGTCCAGGAACGGATTCGTCTTCTTCCTCTTCGTCTGCTCCAGAAACCGCTCGAAACCTTGTTCGGTCAAAAAATCGGGCTGGCGGATCATGATCGTATATTTCAAATTGTTTTTGTCCGTCGCGGGTTTTGTCCGATCAAGCAAGTCCCATACGCCCTCCAGCGGGAAAACCGTATATTCGTAGTAGCCCGCCGGCACGTCATCGCTCCTGTATGACATTTTCACCGCATAACTCAAGCCGTATAAAGCTTCGGTCGCCTCCGTGAACGCCTCGCCATTCGGGTCCCCGGTACCGTCAACCATCAGAAACGGCATTTCCGGCACGTCGATGATTGCCGGCGACGTTTTCGGGACATAGAATGGTTTGAAGTCTTTTCTGTAATCTACTTTACCGCTCAAGCCAACCCCTCCTCCTCGTGATGCCTCTACTATACAAAAGAAAACCTGACAACTGCCTGTCAGGTTTTCGCGGCATAATGGCCGACGATTCCTTCCGCCTGCCGCTTGATCTCCTCCCGGATCGATTCCGGCTCCAGCACTTCCGCGTCCGGACCTAAGCTGAGAATAAAGCCGTACAGCCAGCGGTCCTCCGTCAATTCGGCCGATACGACATAGCGCACTTCCCCGTCCTCTCCGGCCGCTTCCTCGACGATCGCCTCGACGCCGAACCATTCCTCCGCGAGATGCCTGGCTTTGCGGCCGAACCGGAGCTTCAAGCGGGTCGTCTTGCCCGGAGCATGCCACTCCTCGTTCCACGGAAGACGCTCAAGCTCGACCGGTCTACGGACGTCGAATCGCTCTCCGATCGCCAGCGACTTCATCCGAAACAGCTTAAACAAGCGGAATTGACGCCTTCTCCGGCAATAGCCGTACAGATACCAGGATTGCCGCTTGAGCACGAGCGTATACGGCTCGACGTCGCGTACCGACTCGTTGCCCTGCGCGTCGCGGTAGGCGAATTCGACTAACCGTTCCTCTTCCGCGGCCTTTTTCAACAGCGCCATCTTTTCCTCCAGATGGCCGTTGCCTCCCCAGGGGGACAGGTCGACGACAAGCTGCCTCGTCCGCAATTGGAATCGTTCGGCTTCCGCCGCGGGAACGACGCTTTTCATTTTCTCCAGAAGCAGCTTCCGGTTTCGGTCCGGGTAGATCGTCGAGACGCTCTGCAGCGCGTTCACGATCTCGGCCAGCTCCGCGTCCGTCAGCACGCTGCGGTCGAGCCTGTAGCCTTCGGAC
>JAEZZE010000340.1 GCA_023418755.1 Bacillota bacterium
CGATATAGGAGGCCTGCAGCTGATCGGCCGGCGCGATCATCGCAAAGATTGCCCTTCCCGCCGGCATGAGCGCCAACTGAAATCCGACCAGGACGAACACGAAAGTCAAGACGGCGGTCAGCTTGGCGAAATAAATGTTCCTTCGTTCGGACGGAAGGGAGAGCAATCGATACGCGAACGTGTTTCTTCCGAACCAATCGCGATACCAGATCAGAAACGCATAGATCACGAGAACCGCGACGCTCAGACCGATGGGAACGGCGAACCAGAACTGCGTCTCCTGCACCGCGCGGGTATACGACATAGTGCCGTAAAACGCCTCGGGCAACTTTCCTGTCTGCTGAAAATAGGCGTTTCTTGCATGGATCTCCCCTACGGCATTAAACGCGATCGCGCACAACTGCACGAGGGCCGTCAGCCCCAACAGCACGAACAGAATAGATCGGAAACGACGGATTTCCATATGCAGAAGCTTCAGGTAATTTCTCAACGCGAATACACCTCTCTCATCACGTCGACGATCGACTTGCCCTCTTCGCTGCGCATCGTCTCGCAGTCGAATTCCAGCGCGGCTTTGCCGTCCTGCAAAATAACCGCTTTGTCGATCAGATGCTCCACCTCGCCGACCTCGTGCGTCGTCAGCAAGACCCCGCGCTCTTCGATCAGCTCGCTGGAGAAGACGTCCGCGATCATCTCCCGGCTGAACAGATCGATGCCGGAAAACGGCTCGTCCATCAGCACGTAGTCGGAATTCGGCGCCAGACCGAGCACGAGATTGTATTTGGCGGCCGTTCCCTTCGATAGGTTGCCGATCTTCTCGCCGGGCTCGAGCCGGAAGAAACGCATCAGTTCGGCCGCGCGTTCCGCGTTCCAACTCTCGTAGAAGTCCGCCATAAACGTTAGCCCCTCGGACATCTTCATGCCCAGCGGCATCGTCAGATGGTCCGGAACGAAGCTGACTTTCTCGTACATCCATTTCCCCCGCGGTTTTCCGTCAACGAAAATTTGCCCCTCCTTGACGGGAACGAGTCCCATGATCGCCTTCAAGACGGTCGACTTGCCCGCTCCGTTCATGCCGACCAAACAGGTTATGCTTCCCTTCTCCGCCGTAAAAGACAACCTATCCAGCACGTAACGCCCGCGATACCGTTTGCGAATTCCCTTCAACTCGATCATGTCCGCACCGAGCCTCCTTCCGCCGCGGCACCGGCAGATTTGGCGGACAAGGATTCTATGTATTTGCTTTTCACCAGATCCAGCAGCTCTTCGACCGGAACGTCCACTTTACTGACCGCCGAGACGAAGGCGTCGACCGCTTCCCCGAGCAGCTCCGCGCGAATCGCCCGCAGCACGGCATCGTCCTGGGTGATTCGGCTAGGCGAATTTCCTTCCGTTACGATCAATTTCCGTTCCTCCATCTCCTTGTAGGATCTCTGCGCCGTATTCGGGTTGATTTTCAGCAGCGTTCCCAGCTCTCTCCGCGAAGGGATCACCTGACCCGCCTCCAGCTTCCCGGCGACGATCATCTCTTTGAAATGCCGCACTACTTGCAGATAGACCGGTTCCCGGCTGTTGAACTCGACTTCCTCCCAGCCTCCGCCTGTTCTCATACCGTTACCTCGCAATCGCCTCAAGTGTGTGTATTAAGTAGTTCATACACCACATGCGTATTATGCCCTTAGTACACTTTAGCTGTCAAGTGTTTTTGGGTAAATAAAAAAGCCGCCCTTAAGCAGCTGCGTTCAAGCTCGCCGCGCGACCGGCAGCCGGAACTTCTCGCTTTTGCTTAGGGACGGCTTCTCTATAGGATTAGGCGTCGATTCCCGTATAAATTCGGACGGCGTCTCTCAGGAATTGAGCGACTCCCGGTTGATCCTTGTCGTAGTAGGCTCTGAACCGTTCGTCGTCCACGTACATTTGGGCCAAGCCCGCATGGGCTTCCTTGGAATATTGATCCCAATGGAAGGTTAGCCAGCGGCGGTGCAGATCGGCGGCCTTCTGCGCCAATTCGCCCGCCGGATCCCCCGTCGCGAAAGCCTGCGCGAGCGTCTCGTGAATGTCATTCGACAGGCGCTCGATCTCTTCGTGCTGTTCCTTCGTCATATTTTTTATTTTAGCGTTGGATTTGTCCACTTGTTCGTCGCCGTATTTGGCGCGAATCTCCTTGCCGTATTTCTCCTCGTTATCGTCGATGAGCCGCTGTTTAAAGCCTTCGAACTTCTGCTCGTCGCTCATGTTCGTCATCCCCTCTTGATAGGCTAAGGTCAGATCGAGGTTGGCGATCAGCGCGTCGAGCTGCCGCCGCTTGGCCAGAAGCTGCTCGCGGTGCCTCGACAGCGCGTGCCGGGCGTCGAACTCCGGGGAGTCGACGATCGCCTTGATGTCCTCGAGGCCGACGTCGAGCTCCCGATAGAACAAAATTTGCTGAAGGCGATCCACCTCCTGCCGCCCGTAGATCCGATACCCAGACGTATTGATTCTCGCCGGCTTGAGAAGTCCGATTTCGTCGTAGTACCGGAGCGTGCGCGTGCTGATTCCGGCCAACCGGCCGAGCTTCTGAACCGTATATTCCATCTCGTTCCCTCCTCGCAAACCGATCGTACACCTTTACGCAACGTTAATGTCAAGCGGCCAATCAAAAAAAAATTCGCAATAGGTCCAACCGGCAATCCGCCAAGCTTCGCAACGGCATACGCGGCGGGCAACGAAAAAGCAACCGCCGCAAGCCAGCATGCGACGATTGCCCGTTGGTCATTGGATGACGATTTTCGACGGATTGTTGACCTTGTACAGAATTTCTTTATTGAACTTCTTGTCCACGACTTTCCCTTCGAAGGCGATAACGTTGCCCGCTTCGAGGCCGAAGCCCTTCAGCGTATTGCTGTAGCCGCACCATGCTTCGCCGATCGCGAGCGGAGCATCGCCGACGATCGCGACCTCCTCCAGCAGCAGCACCTCGTCGTCCCGGTCGGAGAACGGATTCGGCTTCGTCGTGAATTCTTTGACCTTCGCGGTAAACTTCACCTTATCGACGGGCAAATCAAGCTTCTCCTTCTTCTCTTTCGGCTTCTTCTGGGCTTTCGGGGCTTTAACCGGCTTGCCATCCTCATCTCCGCTCCCCGTCCCTTCCGCAGAACCCGCTTCGGCCGTCGCTCCGTTGTCCGAATCCTCCGTCTCCCCTCCGACGACCTCCTTGCCGAACGTGCCGCTCTGCATCTCCTTCAGGTAGGAAGGATGAATGCTCGTCAGCCGCCCGTCTTCGAATTCGACGACCAGCACGCACATGCTCCCGTACTCCTGGTAGCCTTTGATCGAGACCTGGTACTGCGCGGATGCGCTCTTGTACCAGAAATTCGTCTTCGGCGTCTTGGCGAACAGCCCCCAGCCGCGACCCTTGTCCGCATAATCTTCCTCGTTGTCGAAGGCGATATAATCTTCCTGCGGGGGATAATACTTCATGCCGTTCGTTTTATTCGTTGCCATTTTTCGTTTCGCCGTCCCTTCTATATCAAGCTTAGAAATTTGCGAATTCTCTCTAGCGCTTCTTCTAATTGTACCTGGGACGAGGCGTAAGAACAACGGATAAATCCTTCGCCGCCCGAACCGAATACGTGGCCGGGAACGGTGACGACCTTCGCCTCCTGCAAGAGCCGGTGCGCGAACTGCTCCGAGGCGAGCCCGGTATGGGCGATCGAAGGAAAGGCATAGAACGCGCCTTGCGGCTCATGGCACGGAAGTCCGATCTCTCGCAAGCCTTGAACGAATGCTCGGCGGCGCCGATCGTAGGACTCGATCATTCGATCCTTCTCCTCCATGCCGACCCGCAACGACGCCAAAGCCGCAACCTGCCCCATGATCGGCGCGCACATGACCGTATATTGATGGATCTTCAGCATGGCCGCGATCAGCTCGCGCGGTCCGCACGCGTAGCCGACGCGCCAGCCGGTCATCGCGAACGCCTTGGAGAAGCCATTGACGACCAGCGTCCGCTCCTTCATCCCCGGCAGCGACGCGAAGCTGACATGCTTATCCCCGTAGCTCAGCTCGGAATAGATTTCGTCCGAAATCACGACCAGGTTGCGCTCTTCGACGAGCCGCGCGATCGGCAGCCAGTCCTCGTAAGTCATAATTCCGCCGGTCGGGTTGTTCGGGTAGCAGAGAACAAGAACCTTGGAACGCGGAGTCAGCTTCGCTCTCAACGCATCCGCCCGCAGCTTGAACTGGTGCTCGGCATGCGTCTCGACGCCGACCGGTCTGCCCCCTCCGAGAAACACGATCGGTGAATAAGAAATATAACAAGGCTCCGGAATGACGATCTCGTCGCCCTCGGCGATCAATGCGCGGAGAGCGAGATCGATCGCCTCGCTGCTGCCGACCGTGACCAGCACTTCGCTAGCGGGCTCGTAGCTCACCCCGTAACCGGCCGATAAGTACTCCGCGATCGCTTCGCGCAGCTCGGGCATGCCCGCATTGGAGGTGTAGGACGTTCTCCCTTTATCAAGCGCGGCTACGCAGGCGTCCCGTACGATCTGGGGCGTGACGAAATCCGGTTCTCCGACTCCGAGCGAGATGACGTCCTTCATGCCCGACGTGTAATCGAAAAACTTGCGAATGCCCGACGGCGGCATTTCCCGGACTTGCGGAGATAGAAGGCGTTCGATCGGTGTCATCGTTCGGTAGGACAT
>JAEZZE010000367.1 GCA_023418755.1 Bacillota bacterium
CGATAAATCCGAAAAACCGCCGCGTCTTCTGGCTCTTCAGGAATGCCGCGAGCTCGTCGTTGGACGAACCAGGCTCGTTGCCCCTTCCCATAATGACTCCGTGCGTAATCCCCCACCGCTCCTGCTCGGCGATCACTTGTTCCAGCGTTTCCGACTCGGTCGGCTCAAGCTCCAGGTTCAGGAATGACGAGAACGCCCGCTTGCCTTCCGCGAATAGGCCCTCCCAGGCGGGAATCGGCGGTTTGATGCGAAAATCGATAGCCATTGCACGTTTTCCTCCCCAACGTATTAGATTTGAAATGCGACAGGAACAGGGACGCCTCGGGGCGGATCAGTTCGCGGTCGGCTGGGCGGCATCTGCATCTGCCCGGGCTTGGGTATAACGGTTCTCGGGAATCGGCAGACCCAGGTTGCCGCGCAGCGTGCCGCTCTCGTATTCCGTACGGAACAACCCGCGCTCCCGCAAAATCGGCACGACGTGGCGAACGAAGTCCTCCAGGCCGCGAGGAACGGCTTCGAACAAGATGAACCCGTCCGCGGCGCCGCCTTCGAACCATTTCTGAATGAGATCGGCCACCTGCGTCGGCGTTCCGATAAATTCGCTTCTGCGGGTCGCCGCCCGAAGCGCTACCTCGCGCAGCGTCCAATTGTTCGCCTTGGCGTCCGCCTTGATCTTGTCCGTTCCGCTCTGGAAGCTGTTTTTGCCCAAGTCGCCGATGTCCGGGAACGGTTCGTCCAGCGGATATCGGTTGAAGTCGTGGTGCTCGAAAAACCGGCCCAAATGATCGAGCGCCTTCTCGATCGTGACGAGCTCCGCCACCTCCCGGTATTTTCGCTCGGCCTCCTCCTCCGTCTCGCCGACGATCGGACCGATGCCCGGGAACACGAGCACTTCGTCCGGCGAACGGCCGAACGAAACGGCGCGTTCTTTAATATCGTTATAGAACCGGACCGCCTCCTCGATCGTCTCGTGTCCGGTAAAGATCGCGTCCGCTTCCTTGGAAGCGAAGTTTTTGCCGACCTCCGACGAACCCGCCTGGAAAATAACCGGCTGCCCCTGGGGCGAACGCGCGATGTTCAGCGGCCCCTTGACGGAGAAAAACCGGCCCTCGTGATTCAGCGCGTGCAGCTTCGCGGGATCGAAGAAAACGCCGGTCTCCTTGTCGCGCACGAACGCGTCGTCCTCCCACGAATCCCACAGCCCGCGGGTAACCTCGAGGTATTCCGCGGCGATTTCGTAGCGCAAGTCATGCTCGGGATGCTCCTTGTTGTTGAAATTGGACGAGGTTCCTTCCAGCGGAGAGGTCACGATGTTCCAGCCGGCGCGGCCTCCGCTGATCTTGTCGATCGTGCCGAACTGACGGGCGACGTTAAACGGCTCGCTGTAGGTCGTCGACAGCGTCCCGACGAGTCCGATATTCCGGCTCTGCGACGCCAGCGCGCTGAGCAGGGCGATCGGCTCGAAACGGTTCAGAAAGTGGGGAATCGATTTCTCGTTAATATACAAGCCGTCGGCGATAAAGATAAAATCGAGCTTCCCCTCTTCCGCGATTTGCAGCCATTTCTTGTACAGCTCGAAATTGACGCTCGCATCCGCCTGGACCTCCGGGTGCCTCCACCCGCTTACGTTGCCTCCCACGCCGTGAAGCGCCGCGCCGAACTTGATTTGTTTTTGATTTGCCATCGCAGATTCTCTCCTTGAAATCGTTTATTTTTTCTTCGTTTACCCTGCCGGGAAGTGGCACGCCGCCTGGTGCCCCGGACTCCATTCGCGCAATTCCGGCTCGCTCTCCCTGCACAGGGCCGTGGCGGCCGGACACCGCGTATGGAATCGGCAGCCCGACGGCGGATGGACCGGCGACGGAATTTCGCCCCGCAGCGTCACGCTCTCCCGCTTGCGGCCGGGGTCCGGCCAAGGAATCGACGCGATCAGCGCCTTCGTATAGGGGTGGGCCGGACGGAGGAACAGCTCTTCGCTCGCGGCGACTTCCACCAGCTTGCCGAGATACATCACGCCGATCCGGTCGGAAATGTGCCGCACCACGTGCAGACCGTGGGCAATGAACAAATACGTCAAGCCAAGGCTTTGCTGGATTTCCTGCATCAGATTGACGATCTGCGCCTGAACGGATACGTCGAGCGCCGATACCGCTTCGTCCGCCAGCACGAAGGCCGGCTGCAGCGCGATCGCCCGGGCGATCCCGATCCGCTGCCGCTGCCCTCCGGAAAATTCGTGTGGGTACCGCTCCTGCAATGCGGGATTTAATCCGACGCGTTCCAGCAGCTCGGCGACGCGTTCTCTTCTCTCCCTCGCGCCGAGCCCCGTATGGATGGACAGCGGTTCGGCGATGATGTCGCCGATCCTCCAGCGCGGATTCATCGAGCCGTAGGGGTCCTGGAAAATCATCTGCATATCTTTGCGGGCTTCGCGAAGCTCCGCCTCCGGAAGCTCGGTCAGCGCCCGGCCGCCGAACGTTACCCGGCCGGCCGTCGCCCTCTCCAGCTGCGTCACGACCCGCCCCAGCGTCGACTTGCCGCTTCCCGACTCGCCGACCAGCCCGAACGTCTCTCCCCGCCGAATTTGGAAGGTCACGTCGTCGACGGCGCGTACGGACGCCCCGCCCCGCTGGAACAGCCCTTTCCGGATCGGATAGTGCTTGCGGAGATGGACGATCTCGAACAGATTGTCGGCCTCGGACAGCCCGGCCTCCGGCGGCTGCGGCGCTTCCGTCACCTGGAGCGCCTTCGGCTGCCCGGCGGGTCCTGTCCCCGCCGTCCGGAATGCCGCCGCAACGAGTTCCTCGGCGTGCCAGCACGCGACTTCGCGGCCGTTGACGGCGGTCAGCGCCGGCGCTTCGGCGGCGCATCTGGCCGTCGCGTGGGCGCACCGCGGATGAAACCGGCACCCCGCCGGCAACTGGAACAGATTCGGGATCGAGCCCTCGATCGAATACAGCTTCGCGGACCGGTCGCTGTCCAGCGTCGTGACCGATTGCAGCAGACCGGCCGTATACGGATGATGAGGCTGCTCGAACAGTTGTCCGACGCTCGCCTGCTCGACCACTTTGCCCGCGTACATGACGACGACGCGATCGGCCATTTCGGCCGCAATGCCGAGATCGTGCGTAATCAGCAGGATCGCCATGTTGAACTCTTCCTTCAGCTCCTGCAGCAGCCGCAAAATTTGCGCCTGGATCGTCATGTCGAGCGCCGTCGTCGGTTCGTCGGCGATGAGCAGCTCCGGTTCGCAGGACAGAGCCATCGCGATCATCGCCCGCTGAAGCATCCCGCCGGACAGCTCGCCCGGATACTGCTTCATGCGGGTTTCGGGCTCCGGAATGCCGACCCGGCGCAGCAGGACCAGCGCGCGCTTGCGCGCTTCGTCCCGGTTCCCCTGCTTATGCTCGACGATGGTTTCGACGATCTGATGCCCGATCGTGTACAGCGGATCGAACGCCGCCATCGGCTCCTGGAACACCATCGCGATTTTCCTGCCCCGAATCTCGCGAAGCTTGCGCTCCGGCATCGTCACGATACTCTGACCGTCGAATTCGATCGCGCCGGAAGCAATGGCGCCGTTCTCGTGCTCGATCAGCCGCATGACCGATTTGGACGTAATCGTTTTTCCGCTTCCCGACTCTCCGACCAAACATACGGTTTCTCCTTGGCGTATGCGGATCGATACGTCCGAGATCGCCGTTAGCGAACCGGCGGGAGTGGCGAAATTTACGGTTAAATTTTGAATGTCCAGCAGCGGTTTCACTCGATTGCCTCCCCTCTAAGCTCTGCCTCTTTTCGGATCGAGCCTGTCCCTGAGCTGGTCGCCGATCAGATTGACGGACAGGACAAGCAGCGTAATCGCCAGCCCGGGAAAGGTCGACATCCACCAGGCGACGGTCAAATATCCGCGGCCCTGCGACAGCAGCGTGCCCCAGTCCGGAATTTCCTTGATGACGCCCAGCCCGAGGAAGCTGAGGCCGGAGCCGATCAGAATCGAGGTGCCGAGACCGATCGTTCCCATCACGAGCAGCGGAGACCACGCGTTCGGCAGCACGTGCCGGAAGAAGATGCGCAGCTTGCCCGCGCCCGCGGATTTCGCCGCCGTAATGAACGGCCGCCCCTTGATGCTCATGATCTGTCCGCGGAATACGCGGGCAAACCCGGGGACGGAGGAGATGGACACCGCGAGCACGATATTGCCCAAGCTCGGTCCCAATACCGCCGCGATGGCCAGAGCGAACAGGATGCCGGGGATCGTCATCAGAATTTCGACGAAGCCCATCAGAATCGTATCCGCGACTCCGCCGGCATAGCCGGATACCGCGCCGATAAGCGCCCCGGCCAATCCCCCGGCCAGCACCGAAGCGATTCCGATCAGCAGCGAATCCCGGCTTCCGTGGACGACGACGCTGAATACGTCCCGGCCGTAATAATCCGTCCCGAACAGATGCGTCAAGGAAGGTTTGGCCATGACGGCCGCCGTATCCATCTCCGTCGGGGAATAAGGCGCGATCGCTCCCGGAAACAGCGCGCAGGCGACGATAAACAGTACGAATGCGGCCGCCGCGTAGGGGAGCCAATCGGAAGCGGTTCTCCGGGGCCTCTGCCTGGGCGCGGTCTCGCCGCGGAGAAGCAATTGCCGCAAGTCCAGTTTCTTTAAAGCCGATCCGATCAACTTGGTCAGCCTCCTTTTATTGCGCGCGTCTTACCCTTGGATCGATAAACCTATAGGACAGATCGACCAACAGATTGATCAGCACGTAAATAACCGCCGAGAAAAAGACGACACCCTGCACCACCGGCAGATCCTTGCTCATCAGCGCGTCCGTAATGACCCGGCCGATTCCCTGGCGCGCGAACACGGTTTCAATGACGACCGTTCCGGCCATCAACTCCCCGCTCAGCACGCCAATCATGGTCAGGGCCGGAATGAGCGCGCTTCTCAGAGCGTGGCGGTACATGACCAGCCGTTCGGATATCCCTTTTGCCCTGAGCGTCAGAATGAAGGGTTCGTTGATCACTTCCAGCATGTTGTTCCGCACGAGCCGGACGATGAAGCCGGCTCCGACGATGCCGAGCGCGAAGGCGGGAAGCACGAGCGTTCGCAAGCTGCCGGAGCCCATGGCCGGAAACCAGCCCAGCGATACGGAAAAGATCAGAATCAGCAGGATGCCCGACCAGAACGTCGGCATGGAGATGCCGAACAGTCCAATGATCCTGGCCGCGATATCGATCCAGCCGTTGCGGTGGATCGCCGAGAGCACGCCGAACCAGATCCCGACCGACGCGGCGATCAGGGCGCTGGCCAGCGTCAGGGTCAAGGTCGCCGGGAAGTGCTGCAGAATTTTCGGCAGCACGGGCTCGTCGTTCAGCAGCGATTGGCCGAAATCCCCCTGCACGACTCCTCCGACATAAGAGAAGAATTGAATATGAAACGGCTGATCCACGCCCATCTCCGCCCGCAGACTGGCCAGCACCTCCGGCGACACCGCGGAGACGTCCACCACGGCCGACACGGGATCGCCGGGCAGCAGGTAAACGACGACGAACACGAGCACCAACGATCCGAATACGACAACCAACGAAGTCAAGAGACGGACCGCCGCCAATCTGAACATACGTTGTCCTCCTCGCAGCCGATCAAGATTGAATGACGACGTCGTTGAACAGCGGATAGGCGAGCGCGTCGAACCTCAGATCTTTCACGGTTTTCGCCGCGGCAACGGTATAAGGGAACACGTAGATCGGAATGATGACCGCGTCGCGGCTAATGATCTGCTGCGCCTGCTTATACAGATCGACGCGTGTGGCCGGGTCCGTCTCGATCAGCCCTTGATCGAGCAGCCGGTCAAGCTCGGGGTTGGCGTATCCCGGCAGGTTCTGCGGCGCTCCCGGCAGAACGGAAGCCGAGTGATAGAAGGCGCGCAGCGCTTCCGGATCGGAATTGACCTGGCTGTTGCCGTAAATATCGTAGTTGGCGCCCTGGAATACGACGGTGGCCACGTCTTTGGTAATCTCGATTTCGACCGCGACGCCGATCGCCTTGAGCTGCTGCTGGATGAAGACCGCGATATCGTTCCTCTTCTCGCGGTTGGGCGAGCTGTCCACGTAATGCAGCGTCAATTTTTGGCCGTCCTTGACCCGGATGCCGTCGTCGCCGGGAACCCATCCCAGCTCGTCGAGCAAGCGCTTGGCCTTGTCCGGGTCGGGCCGGATGCCGCCTTCCAGCGACGCGTCGTACCCCAACGTTCCCGGAGTCAGAGCGGACCAGGCGCGGTCGTAGGTGCCCAGGTACAGCGTCTGGACGATCGTATCGACGTCGATGGCCGCCTGCAGCGCTTGACGGGCTTTCGTCTCGTTCCAGGGCGCGTGCTTGCCGTTAATGAACAGCGTGTACGGCAAACCCTGCGTATTGGATTTGAAAATTTGCAGCTTGCCTTCCTGCTCGAGCGACACGATGTTTTGCGGCGGCACGGTTTCTCCCGCCAGAATCTGTCCGCTCTGCACGCTGCCGATCCGCGTCGCTTCCTCGGGAACGATCTTGAAGATCACCCGGTCGAGGTAAGCCGGCCCCTGATTCTCGACCAGCGGCGGCGCCCAATTGTAATCGGGATTGCGTTCGACCGTAATGGCCGCGTTCTCTTCCCATTTCACGAATTTGAACGGACCGGTGCCTACCGGATTTTTCGTAAACTGATCGCCGTATTTCCGCGCGGCCGTCGGCGATACGATGCTGACGAGCGCCTGGCTCAGATTGCCCAGAAAAGCGTTGGAGGGCGAGCTGAGATTCAGCTTGATCGTATATTCGTCGATGACTTCCGCGGATTCGTAGGGCCGGATCAACGCGCTGGAGTTCGCCGCTTTCGTCGCCGGGTCCAGAATGCGGTCGTAGCTGAATTTGACCGCTTCGGCGTTAAACGGCGTGCCGTCGTGAAACTTCACGTCCTCGCGAAGCTGGAACGTATAGCTTTTGCCGTCCGGGGAGACGGTCCATTCCTTGGCGAGCCAAGGCTGGATCGACCCGTCCGGCGCCTGCGCGACAAGATTGTCGTACAGCGTCCGAATGACGCGGACGGCGACGGCGAGGCCGCTCCGGTGCGGATCGAGATGGTCGGGCGAAGTCGCCAGCGCGAAGGTCAGCTCCCCGCCTTGAACGGGGGCGTTCCCGGCCGCGGCGGCGCTTTCCGCTGGTTGGGACGGCGCGGGGCCGCTCGCATCGCTGCCTCTGCCGGAGTTCCCGCAGCCCGCCAGAAACAGGACCAGCGCCAGCAGACTCGCCAGCGAGCCCCTCCAATTCGTATTTCGTTTTCCTCCTAATGTCGTGATCCGGGTTGCTGCCATTTTTCCATGTCTCCTTTTCTCGCCAATGTAAAATCAATAATTCCTATAAACTTAGTGAGAATAAACCCATTGTAAGGCCGGATCGCGAGCATTGACTAATAAAGAAATGCTATACCTTTATTCAAACTTTGAATATCAACATAGTCGGAATAGACGGGAGACGGTTTGAAATGATAGGTTTGGAGAAAGCGGAAGCGGCTTCTTGGATCCGCGAACACGAAATAGAGGAGGAAGAAGAATGACCCTTGAGTCACTCGATTACGCGCATTCCTTAAAGGACGAACTCGTCGCGATCCGCAGAGACTTGCACCGGTACCCGGAGGTGCTGTTCCGGGTCGATCGAACCGCGGCCAAGGTCGCCGATTATTTGCGACGATTGGGCATCGATGTCCGGGAGGGCGTCGGCAAGCATTTCGGCAAAGGCGTCGTCGGCACCCTGGACAGCGGCCGCCCCGGTCCCGTCATCGTGCTGCGCGCCGACATGGACGCCCTGGCGATTCAGGAGGAAAATACGTTCGAGCATCGCTCCCGGAGCGACGGCGCCATGCACGCTTGCGGCCACGACGCCCATGTCGCGATGCTGCTCGGCGCGGCCAACGTTCTGACGCGATTTCGGGCGGAATGGCGCGGGACGGTTCGCTTCGCGTTCCAGCCGGCCGAAGAAAGCGCCCTGCCCAGTCCGCTCGACGGGCGGATGATCAGCGGCGGCAAAGACCTGATCGAGGACGGCGCGCTGGAAGGCGCCGATTACGCTTTCGCTCTCCATGTGGAGCCGCGGCTGCCCACCGGCACGCTCGGCGTTCATCGGCGCGAATCGATGGCCGCCTCGACGCATTTCCGGATCGCGTTCCGGGGGTTGAACGGCCATCACAGCACGCCGCATTTGGCCGTCGACGCGCTGTCCATGGCCGCCCAGTTCGTCACCGACGTCAAATATGCCGTCGCGACGGAGCTCGATCCATTCGAGCCGGCCGTGCTGGGCTTCGGCACCCTGCACGCCGGAACGGCGATCAACGCGATCGCCGGCGACAGCGAGCTGAGCGGCACCTATCGCGTGTTCCGGCCGGAAGCGGTGGACAAGCTGCAGCGGTTGCTGGAGACGCGCGCGGCCGCCATCGCGGACGGATACGGAGGAAGCTATACGTCGCAGTATCGTCTCGGCACTCCGCTGATCAACGATCCGGCCGCCGTGGAGCTGACGCTGAGGGCGGGCCGGCGAGCGTTCGGGGAACATCAAGTCGTCGTGCTGGAGAAGCCGAGCCTGGCGGGGGAGGATTTCGCCCTCTACCTGCGGGAGCTGCCCGGCGCGTTCGCGTTTCTGGGGGTGGCCGATCCGGCCAAGGAAACGGCGTATCCGCTGCACCACCCCCGCTTCGACCTCGACGAGAACGCGCTGACTATGGGCGCTGGGCTGTTCGCGCAATGGGTGACAGAAGCTTCCTCCTGCGAATGAGCACTCTTCCGATGCCGCAGGATGGCTCCCTTCTTCGGGCGACAGCGCCCTGTTATAAAGAAAAGGCGTCCCTCGGTCGTGAACGACTCGCGGGACGGCCTCTTCGCGGGGCAAATCAGTGTGCGGTCTCTTCGCTGCGATCCGTCGCCGGCGGCGGATCGATCGACAGCGCCGTAATCTCTCTGCGCCATTCCTCCGTAAAGTCCAAATCCACCGCCGCGAGGGACGGCTCCAGCTGCTCGACGTTCCGCGCTCCGATGATCGGCGCCGTAATCGCGGGGTGGCTGAGCGTCCAGGCCACCGCCAACGTCGCCGGATGAATCCCCCGCTCGCTCGCATACGCGGCGAACCGGTCCGCGACCGCATAGTAGTTTTCGTTCTCGTAACGCTTCGTATAATTGGCTTGCTCCACCAGCCTGCCGGTCTCCGGCCGCTTACCGACGCCGTATTTGCCGGTCAGCAGCCCGCCGCCGAGCGGGCTGTAGCAGATCACGCCCAGCTTCTCCGACTCCGCCAAAGGCAAAATCTCGACCTCGGCCTGCCGCTTGACGAGATTGTACATCGGCTGAATCAGCTCGAAGCCCGCCAAGCCTTCCTTCGCGGAGACGCCGAGCGCCTTGGCGATCTGCCAGGCCGCCCAGTTGCTGACGGCAGGGTACAATATTTTCCCTTGCCGGCGCAAGTCGTCCAGCGCGCGAACCGTCTCCTCGATCGGCGTCAGCGGGTCGAAGCGATGAATAAAATAAAACTCGATGCGGTCCGTGTTGAGCCGCTTCAGGCTCTGCTCCACCGACAGGAACAGATGCCGGCGCGATGATCCCCTGGCGTTGGGATCGGTCCCGAACGGGAAGCCTGCCTTGGAAGTAATAACCACTTCGTCCCGCCTGCCCGAGATCAATTCGCCGAGGATCTCCTCCGCCGCGCCTCCGCTATAGACGTTCGCGCTGTCGAAGAAATTGATGCCCTTGTCCAGGCAGCGATGGAACAGCTTCTTGGACGTCTCCCGGTCGGCATTGCCGCCGAAAGACATCGTGCCGAAGCACAATTCCGATACTTGAATGCCCGTCTTTCCTACCGTCTTATACTTCATAGTGTCCGTCGTCCTCCCATCGTTCGTTTCCCTGCGGCGATTACGGTACCGTATGAGGCTGTCCGCGAGGGACAGATGCCCGCTTTTTCATCGATAATCTTGTACGTCCCTCCTTATGGGTCGGCTCCTCAACCTCTAGCGTCGGCCGTTCTCCGATACCGCGCGGCGGGATGATCTTCCGGAAGCCGACTCCGCTCCGGCCCGAACAGCTTTTCCCGAAGCGTGCCCGGCTCGTAGTCCCGCTTGTACAGTCCTCGGCCCTGCAGTTCGGGAACGACCAAGTCGACGAATTCGCGCAAGCTCCCCGGCGTAATCAGATGCGCCAGGTTATAGCCGTCCAACCCGGTCTCTTCGACTTGCTCCTGCATGTAATCTACAATATCCTTCGGCGTGCCCGCTCGCAACCCTCCTTGACGGCCGTCCAGCATGCCGATGCGGTCCATCACTTCCTTAACCTTCAATTTGCCCGGCACGTTCTTCGTGAATTGGGCGGCCCGGCTCTGGCCGTGGTCTGTCGCCCGGTATTCCAGGTACGAGTCCGGGTCGTATGCGGACAAGTCGTAGCCGCTGGAGCCGCCAAACTGCGCCAGCGCGGCTTCCCTGCTCCACAAGGCGGCGTACTCGCCCAGCTTCCTGTCCGCCTCTTCCTTCGTCTCGCCGACGACGACGTTAAGGCCGGTAAACATCTTGAGGCTTTGCGGGTCGCGTCCCAGCTTCTCCGCCTTGTCGCGAATGTCCTGAATATTGAATTTGAGCGATTCCTTCGAATGGCCTCCGACGAACACGCACTCCGCGTGCTTGGCGGCGAACTCCCTTCCTCTCTCGGAGCTGCCCGCTTGATACAGTACCGGCGTCCGTTGCGGAGACGGCTCGCTCAGATGCGGGCCGGGAACCCGGAAGAAGCGGCCTTCATGGCCGATTTGACGAACTTTGGAGGGCTCCGCGTACACTCCGCGCTCGGCATCGCGAACGACCGCGTCTTCCTCCCAGCTGCCTTCCCATAGCTTGTACGCGACCTCCAGGAATTCGTCCGCCAGATCATAGCGATCGTCGTGCTTGATCATTTCGTCCAAGCCGTGGTTGAGGGCCGCGTTGGGCAAATAAGAGGTGACGATGTTCCAGGCGACCCTCCCCCGGGTCAGATGATCGAGCGTGGAAAAGCGCCGGGCATGAGCGTAAGGATGTTCGTAAGTCGTCGTCACCGTCACGGCAAAAGAGAGATGCTCGGTCACGGCCGCCATCGCCGGAACGATCAGGGCCGGATCGTTCAGCGGCACCTGAACGCCGTCGCGGATCGCCGGCGCGCGGCTCTGCCTGTAGACGTCGTAGATCCCGACGACGTCCGCCAGGAACAGGGCGTCGAACTTGCCCCGTTCCAGCAGACGCGCGATCTCCGCCCAATAATCCAGATCCGTGTACCGATGCCTTTCGTTGTCGGGATGCTTCCACAGCCCATGCGAATTATGCATGGCGGCGTTCATGTCGAAAGCGTTCATAATGATCCGTTTGCCCATCGCTTCGCCTCCGTTCCTATCCATCTAGATTTTGTATTCGTGATAGACCCCGTTCAGAAACCATTTGCCCACGTGATGAAGCTTGAGCCTGGCGGGATCGTGCAGCGTATGGATGCGGACGTTGCGCCAATGGCGGTCGTAATTGTGCTTGCGGTCCATGGAAGACGTGCCGGCGACTTCGAACAGGGCGTTGGTGATTTCCACCGCCGTCTCCGTAATGAGCCACTTGGCCGAATCGACCGTCAGCGACGCGCGTCCGGCCGTCTCCGCGTTCAACTCCGCGCGCGCAGCGTCTACGGCGTCGGCGGCCCGGTCCAGCAGAGCCTCTCCCGCTTGCAGGCGAATGCCCAGCTCGCCGAACCGGCGGATCAGATCCGGCTCCTCCGCGGCGGAAGTCGCGCCGCTCCCGTAAGCGGGACGCGCATGCTCCCTCACGAATGCCGACGCGTCCTCCAGCGCCGCTTGGGCGATACCTAGGTCGATGGCCGCGTGCATGATCTGGCCGAATGCCGAGAAGAACTGAGGGCCCTCGAAGATCTTCCAGTGAGGAAACAGATGGAACTCGGGCACGCGAACATCCCGAAGGATGACGCTGCCGCTGGCCGTCGTGCGCTGGCCGATGCCCGCCCAGTCGTCCAGCACGGTCACGCCCGGGGCATGCCTCGGAACGAACGCGGTCACCCGGCGTTCCTCCCCGTCCAGTGTCGTTACGGGAATCCAATGGGAATACAGCGCTCCCGTCGAATAATATTTGCTCCCGGACAGCTCGTAGCCGTCCCCGTCCGTCGCCGTCCGGATCGTTGCGGATAAGCGTCTGGCCCCTTTGCCTCCGCCTCTCTCCGCCAACGCATTGCCGAATTGGGCCCCCTTCAGCGCCTCGCCGAAGAAAAAGCGCTTCTGCTCTTCGCTGCCGACCAGCTCGATCGCCTTGACGAAGAAATGATGGTTTTGCGGAATCTGGCCGATCGCTCCGTCCGCGTGCGAAATCAGCTTGAATACATCCACCAGCGTGCGGGTGCTCACGTCCGGCCCGTCATACGCTTTCGGCACGACCAGCCCGAGCAGCCCCAGCTCGGAGAGCCTCCGCATTTCCTCGAGGGGCAGCTTGCGGCGCCGGTCCCTCTCCGAAGCGCCCGGCCGAATCTCCTCCGCGAAGGCTCTTGCCGCCTCCAGCGCCTCTTCGTCGTCGCCGAGCACCCGCGCGGGCGTGCGTTCGATGAAAAAGGAACGCGGCAAATCAAACTCGGCGTAGTCCGTGATCGGTTCCGACTGCGGAAGCTCGAGTTCGCCGTCGTCCAGGAGCGCTTGCGCCCCTTGAATTCTCTCCTTGTCCAGCGCCCCCTCCAGCGGGAAATCCCGCTCCAGCGCCCCAAGCGCAAGCAGCTCCCTCTTCCAATAAACGAACCGGGTCCACTTGTCGTCCGTAACGGCGCTCCCGAGCTGCCTGTGCAGCCGCTCCGAGAAGACGGATTCGATCTTCTCCTCCGGCAAGCCGATCAGTCTGGCCGCGAGCCGGTTCGCTTCCCTCCGGTTCTCGTACGCCCAACTCGAAGCCGCCGAAGCATGGGCAAGAATGCGGTCGACCCATTCGGGGCGTTCGCGGACAAGTCCGCCGGAGGCGGTCAGAACGGCCATCGCAGGCGCGTAGGAGGCGTAATCCTCCAGCTCGCGAACGCCGATCAACCGGCTGGCATCCGCTGCGAGGGCTCCCCCGGCGCAAATCGCGTCCACATCGCCGCGCAGCAGAGCCTGCAGATCGCGCCGTCCGCCGCCCGGCGATTCCGGACCTCTCAGCTCGACCCATTCGAGCTGCTTGGGCAAGCTTCCGGCCTTGGCCAGGGCGATTTCCACGTTCCCAACCGCTTCCCGCTTGCGAATCTCTTCCTCCGGACGGCCGCCGGCGGCGATTCCGATCCGGGCTCCCCGCAAGTCGGCAATGGTTCTCCAAGGCGAATCGGCGCGCACGAGAATCGCTTCCCGGCGATATTGCAGCGACAGACCGACGATCCGGACGTCGTCCCCCCGGGATAAGCGCGCGAGAACCGCCGCCGGACTCTCGTATTGAATCGTATATTCCTCCGAGGTCCCCGCCGCCGCAAACCGCAGTCGGTTTCCCCCGGCGTCCCGAACGGCCGGAATGCCTCTGCGCCGCAGATCGAGCGGCAGCTCGCCAAGCTGGTAGGCGAGCCCGATCGCGCCGATTGTTTCCGGCGCCGCCGGCGGAGCCTCTATCTTGATCGACATACTTTTCCTCCTCTTCAGGTCAAAGACGGCTGCTTGCGGTACGCCGCGCCGGGGTGATCTCCGGGCAGTCTCCGAACCCCTTTCCCGAACAGCCTTTCGCGAAGCGTCTCCTCCTCGTATTCCTCCCGGAACAGCCCTCTTCTCTGAAGCTCGGGAACGACGAGCTCCACGAAATCGCGCAGCGTGTCCGGAGAGACGATCTGCGTCACGTTAAAACCGTCGATGCCCGTCTCCTCCACCCAAATCTGGATTTGATCGGCCACCTGTTCGGGCGTACCGACGACGAACAATCCTCTTCCGCCCAGCGCTCCGAGCGTCTCCACGACTTCGCGGACCTTCTTCGGGCGCGGACTGTCCTTGGTGAACTGCGCCGCCGCCGTCTGTCCGTGATCCGTCTCGGCGTACTCCAGCACGTCCTCCGGATCGTAGGCGGACAGGTCGTAGCCGCTGCCTCCCCCGTAATGGGCCAGAACGCCTTCAACGCTGTATAGCGCCTGAAAGTCGGCGAGCTTCCTGCGCGCCTCCTCCTCCGTTCGGCCCACGATCGCCAGCAGTCCGGCCATCAGCTTGATATTCCCGGGATCGCGTCCGTAAGCCGCCGCCCGCCCGCGAATGTCAGCCGCGTAGCGGCGCAGCGCTTCGACGCTTCCTCCGCCGAGAAAAACGGCTTCCGCATGCTTCGCCGCGAACGCGCGTCCCCTAGCCGAGCTGCCCGCCTGGTAGATCACCGGCGTGCGCTGCGGCGAAGGCTCGCTTAGATGCGGGCCCGGCACCTTGAAGTAACGCCCATCATGGGAGATCTGATGCACCTTGCCCGGGTCGGCGTAGACGCCCCGCTCCGCGTCGCGAACGACCGCGTCGTCCTCCCAGCTGCCCTCCCACAGCTTGTAGCTTACGTCCAAATATTCTTCGGCGATCTCGTAGCGCTCGTCGTGGCGAATCATGCCGTCCAGTCCGAAATTTCGGGCCGCGCTCGGCAGATAGGAGGTGACGACGTTCCAGGCGATTCTCCCTTTCGTCAGATGATCGAGGGTCGACATTCTTCTGGCGTGGGCGAACGGTTTCTCGTATGTGGTCGAGAAAGTCACCGCGAACGCCAAATGCTTCGTCGCGAGCGCCATCGGCGGCACGACGAGGAACGGATCGTTGCAGGGAACCTGCACCGCTTCGCGGATCGCCGTCTCTTGCCCCTGCTTGTAGACGTCGTATACGCCGACGACGTCGGCGAGGAACAGCGCGTCGAACTTGCCTTTCTCCAGCAGCTTCGCCAGCTCCGTCCAGTAGCGGATGTCCGTGTAGCGGTGTCGGTTGTTGCCGGGATAGCGCCACAAGCCGTGCGCGATATGCCCGACGCAATTCATCTCGAACGCGTTGAGGTGGATTTTTTTCGCCATATTCGGCCCCTTTCCTTCGGCTACAATCTTTTGTCCAGCTTGCGAACGATGAAGTTGCCCGCGAATTGGAACGCTTGTACGAACAGCACCATGATGACGATCGTGACGAACATGACATCCGTCTGATAGCGGTAATAGCCGTAGCGGATGGCGAAGTCGCCGATCCCCCCGCCCCCGACCAGCCCGGCCACCGTGGAGTAGGAGAGGAAGCTGACGGTCACGATCGTAATCGCGTTCGCGATCCCCGAACGGGCTTCCGTGTACAGCACCTTCCAGACGATCTGGAATTTGTTCGCCCCCATCGATTCGGCCGCCTCCACGACGCCGCGGTTGACGTCCAGCAAAATCTGTTCGATGAACCTGGCGAAATAAGGAACGGCGTTGATAATCATCGGCACGGTCGCCGCGGTCGTTCCGAGCGCCGTCCCGACGACAAGCCGGGTGAACGGGATAATGGCGATCATCAGGATCAGGAACGGAAACGAACGGACCAGATTTACGATTCCGTTAAGAACGACGTAGAACCTGGGCCACTTGAGAAAAGAATCCGGGCGCGTCAGGAACAGGATCGTCCCGAGCGGAGTGCCGATGGCGACGGCGATCGGAATCGTGAGCACAAGCATGTACAGCGTCTCCAGCAGAGCCTTGACGAGCTCCGGCCAAGCGTAAATCACGTTGTCAAGCATACTGCGCCTCCCTCTCCCTATCTCTCTCGCCGTCCAGCGAAATTTCGTTTTTGAACAGATATTGGGCGATGTTGGACTGCGGGACGATATTTTTCTCGCGCAGGTCGAACTTCTCCACGATTTTCCCGTGTTCCATGACGGCGACCTTGTTGCAGATCGCCTTGATGACGTTCATCTCGTGAGTCACGATCACGATCGTGATGCCCAGCTCGCGGTTGATGTCCCGCAGGGCGGCCAGAATGCTCCCGGTCGTCTGCGGGTCGACGGAGGACGTCGGCTCGTCGCAGAGCAGAATCTTCGGCTCGTTCGCCAGCGCCCGGGCGATCGCGACTCGCTGCTTCTGTCCCCCGCTCAACTTCGCGGGGAACGCCTTCGCCTTATCCGACAAGCCGACCGTCTCCAGGCAACTCTCGATCCGGCGCCGCCTCTCGGCCTTCGGCACCTTCGCGATCTCCAGCGGGAAGCTCACGTTGTCGTACACGCTCAAGTTGTTCAGCAGATTGAAATGCTGGAAAATCATGCCGATCGACAGCCGTTTCCTTCTCAGCTCGCGAAGGCCCAGCTTCGTCAAGTCCTCCCCGTCCACGATAACGGCGCCATCGTCGGGTCTCTCCAGCAGATTGATCGTTCGCAGCAGCGTCGATTTGCCCGCGCCGCTGAACCCGATCAGTCCGTAGATGTCTCCTTGGCCGACTTGAAGGGATGCGGAGGAAACCGCATGAAGAGGACCTCCTTCCGTCGCGTACGTCTTGCTTACGTTTTGCAGGGTTATCATTTCGATCGCTCCTTTTCGGGCATCCCGGCGCTCCCGTCCGGCGGCGTCGGGATGCCGCCGCTTATGGATTCAGATGCTCCAGCGTATCGATCGCGTCTCCGTATTTTTCATTGTAGAAATCTTTGATCGCCTGGCTTTCGTAAGCCTTCTGGAGCGCCTTGATCTTGGGAGAGCCGATGACGTCGCTATGCGCCGCCACGATCCCTTTGTAGGGCAATCCGTCCCCGGTTTCGAGCGCTAGCGCGTCCTGCTTCGGCTTGTAGCCGATCTGAACGGCCGTTCCCGCGAATAGGAACCCGACGTCCACGTCGTCCAGCGTTCGCTGAAGCATCAGCTGATCGACTTCCTTGAACTTGAAGTTGTGCGGATTGTCGGTAATATCTTTAAGCGTCGTGTGTATGACTTCCACGCCGTCCTTAAGCTTGAGCAATCCCAAGTCCCGAAGCATGAACAAAGCCCGGCCGTTGTTCGCGGGATCGACGGGGATGCCGATCAGCGCGCCGTCGGGCACCTCGTCGAACGATTTGTACTTTTTGGAATAAAGGCCGGACGGGGTGAACGTCGTGTAAAATGCCCTCGAGATGTTCTTCAGATCGTGATCCTTCACGAATTGGTCGAAATAGGCTTCGTGCTGGAAGGAGTTGCTGTCCGCATCGCCATCGTTGACGATCTTGTTCGGCTGGATAATGTCGTTGACGACGACGTGATCGAGCTCGTAGCCGTCTTTGGCCAGCTCCTCCTTCAAAATTTGCACGATCTCCGCGTTAAAGCCGGCGTCGCTCATAATGTGGCGGATCACTTTGTCTTCGGGCTCGGCCGGTTCTGCGGACGAAGCGGTCGAGGCGGACGGGGATCCCGAAGCCGGATTCGCCGCCGCGGGCGAGCCGGCATCCTCTTTCTTCCCGCAAGCCGCGAGCGCGAGGGCCAGGGCGATGAATGCGGTCGTCAGTAAGGTTAGAGAGGATTTTCTCATAAATGAAACACTCCTTCGATTTGGGTTCTCTGTATATTCTGAAAAAAAAGAAGACAATGGCCGCAGCTTCGCCTTTCGCCGCGCCAATGTCTCCAGTCGTCTGGTCAACGTTCGCTATTCGATTGCCAATCCCGTCTGCCAGGCGAACGGCGGCCGCGTTCCGTTCACCGCGTAATCGCCGACGATTCTTTCTTTGTAAATCAGCGGATTGTGGGAAGCGATCGTACGGGCGTTGCGCCAGTACCGATCCATTCCCTTCGTCCGTAGCGTTGCGGACGCGCCGAGCGCGTCGAACACCGAGGCCGAGGCGTCGAGCGCCAATCTCGCCACGACCGTCTGGGCTTGGGCCGCTTCGATCTCCGCTTCGACGCTCGCCGCGTCCAGGAAATCGGGGTCCCCCGCCGACTGGGCGTCGCAGACC
>JAEZZE010000418.1 GCA_023418755.1 Bacillota bacterium
CCGCCTTCGCCACATCCCGTATGTTGGCCGCCAAACTCCGCACCCCCGTCATCCTAACTCCCTTTTGATGTTACCACAAGAATTGCGGATGTTTCTACAAGTAACGGACGCGGCCGATCGCATGCACGAGGTCATCTTTCGTGGTTAATTCCTCCCGAACGCAGCCGGAGTCCCGGGCAACCGATCGCGTGCGCGAAGGCATTCTTTCGAATCGGAAGGACTGAACGGTAGCGGCTGCGGCAACCCGGACCTTCGCTCGACGACGAAGGTCCGGGCTGCAGGCGACGCGGACGTGTCAAATTTTAGCGAAGAAGCTGTTTGAATCTGTGATCCGCGAGGTATGCCCTAATGGCCTTCCGAATCAAGGCCGAACGAATGCTTTGATCGTGGCGATCTTCTTGCCTTCGCTCGGACCGCTGGGACGGATCGTATAGCTGGATATAGAAGCCGGGATAATAAAGGTTTCCGCAAACCTGACGACGAAAGGCTCGAAATCTCCATTCGGACTTTCCACGACGGCTTCTTCGCCTTCTACGAGGTTCAGCATATGAACGCTTCCGTTCGATTCGTGCAACACCGGCTTGGAAAACCAGTGGCGCCGGGTTTCGATAAACTGAAATTCGTGCATGCCGGTTCTTTCCTCGCTCCAGCCCGCTCCCTCTCCGACTTGATGGATCCGGTTGATGAGCTGCTCTTCGACCCATGACGTCGTGCGATCCCACTGCATTACCTTCTCGCCATGTTCCAGATGAACGGGGCGAGGCTTGCCGTCCAATCCGATCTGATCCCAGTCCCACAGCTTAAAGGTGAAAATATAAGGCGTCGCGCTGATCTCCAGCACCATGCAATCCGTCGCCGAACAATGAATCGTCCCGGCCGGAATGAGGAAGTGGTCGTGCTTGTTCGCCGGGTAGGTGTTCACGTATTGTTCGGCCGGGAACGACAGCTCGCCGGCCTGCGCGCGCCGTAAATCCCGCATCATCTCTTCGGCGTTCACGTTTTCCTTCAAGCCGAGATACACGAGAGCGCCCGGTTTGGAATCGAGAATATAGTAGCTCTCATCCTGCGTATAAGCCATGCCGAACGTTTGGCGGATATAATCGGTCGTCGGGTGAACCTGCAGGCTAAGATTGCCTCCCCCGATCGTATCCAGAAAGTCGAACCGGATCGGGAACTCCGCTCCGAAGCGGGCGTACACTCTATCGCCAAGAAGCTCGCGGGGTTGGGCGAACACGAGATTGAGGGACGGCAGCTCCAAGCGGACCGAACCGTATTGGAAATACAGACTGTTCTCCTCGGGTACGCCGTCGAAGCCCCACGCGTACGGATTCTCTCTCGGAGGCAGATCGATGTTCTCTTCCAGCCATGTGCCCCCCCATACGCCGGGATCGAAATAGGGCACCAGACGAAACGGCTGGGAAGCCGTCTGCCGAAGTCCGGCCGCCAAAGCCTCTTGGGTTACCATCTTCGGATCGTCTTTCGCGTTCGTGTCCAAGTAATAATCGATTGTCGGGAACAGCTTGCGCTTCAGACGGTCCGCCATTCGCCATTCGAAGAAGAAGCCGGCTTTGTATTTGCGAAGAGTGTCCTCCTCCCGATTGTCCGTACGCCAATTCCCGAACTCCTTGGACCGGTAGCGCTGCTGAATTTCCCAGCGGGCAATGTCCGCATAGACGAGAATATCTCCCTCCGCGACCAAGGAGGCGCCGAAGCCGATAATGACCACGAGGCCGTCCTTAACCGCGCTCGCTTCGCTCCTGAGTTCCTCCAGTCGATCCTGCGGATAAAATTCATCGATCGTATAAGGCGACATATAGCCGAATACTCTGTCTTCCGTCAGATAGCGCTGGATTTTCGTTTTTATTTGTTCTCCGGTCAGCGCCGCTTCATCGGAGCGGATTACCTTCGCGGGGTTCAGCCGCGAGCGGATCGCTTGCAGAATCTCCTCTTGGCGCACGGTCGGATAACATTCGATCACGAGAACCGTCGAACGAAGCGACAAGCCGTCGATCCGGGATTGAAGCTCTCGCGCGATCGGGTCGTAGCCCTGCCACGCATAGGAGTCCATATGTTTGACTTGTACGGTGGGCGCCAAGTTATAATTTTTCTTTTTCGCGTTTTCTGTTAACATTTGTGCGATTTCCTCCTTTATATGAACGAGTTCGATCATATTGTAACATATATTATCATTTTATAACAACAGCATTCCTAAACAAGATGGCTTTTCGCATCAAAGCAACCGTTTGGCTCTTTTCTTCCGGACATGAGAGCCTCCCGCCAAAATTTAATCGTTTCCCGGCACGCCGCCGATATAGATTTGCGTTACCATTGCTAACGAAACTTGCGAGAAGCTAGAATAGGAAGCATGCGGAAACGCTACTTCGATTACGACTACGGGCTTGGAGGCGGTCGCTTGAACGGCATTCGGCGATTTTTCGGACAGTTGGGCATTACTCATCTGTTGATGATCAGCTTTGTGTTTATTTCTACAGTCCCGGTTATCTCTACTTCCCTCGCGACTTATATGAAAAGCAAAGAAATCATTCATTCCAATACGTCGCAGTATATTATTCAGACGCTTAAGCAGACGAACGGAGAAATGGAGCTGAAGCTGGAGCAATTTAACAACGACGCTTCGTTCCTGATCAACCCGACCGTGCAGCAATTGTTGAACAAACAAACGGCGGAAAATATATCTTACGAAGAAAAGAAGGCGCTTTCAAAGGAAGTTGCGAAATACAACGTCCTGTCTCCCAAGATGTCGGATGTGTTGGTCTACTCCAATACGGGGCATTTTGTCATCGGCCTGTCCCAGAATGCCCCGGAAATGCCGAACGGACTGATCCGGCAAGCGACAAACTTGAACGGAAGAGTGTACTGGAGCTCCGACGCCAGCAATGGAGAACGGAATACGTTGATTCAGGGGACCCGCTTGATCAAGAACATGCTCGGACCCGAGCTGACCGCTATCGGTTTCCTCATTTTCCATATGCCCGAAGAGATCGTCTACGATTCGATCAAGGACTTGCGTCTTGGTCAGACCGGGCAAGCGATCATCCTGGACGACAGAGGCGTCGTCATCTCCGCTCAGGACCGTCAATGGATCGGCCGTCAGCTCGGGGACGGCATCCTGAATCAAGTGCTTCATGCCGGCGAAGGCGCATTTGTCGACGCCATCGAAGGCCAGACCTACTTCATGGCCTTCCACACCTCGGCGTTAACCGGATGGAAGACGGTCGGGCTGGTGCCGATCGAGGAGATGACCCCGGGGCTGCAGAACGTCTTCAAAAGCAGCATCGCCTATCAGTCGGTATGGATTCTCGTCGGCATAGCGCTCTCCCTTCTTATTACGCGCAGCGTCGCCAATCCGATCAAGAAGCTGATTCGCGCCATGCGCGGCGTCGAGAACGGGGATTTCGACGTGCAGATCGATCTTGCCGGCAACAAGGAAACGATGATCTTAAGCCGGCATTTCAACAAGATGACCTATCGGTTGAAGGAATTGATCGTGCGGGTGTACGAAGAAGAACTCAAAGAGAAGAGCGCTCAGCTCCGCGCGCTTCAGGCCCAAATCAATCCCCACTTCCTGTACAATACGTTGGACACGATCTACTGGAAGCTTTACCTGCACGGCGAAGAGAAGATCGGGGATTTGATCGTCTCGATGTCCAACATGCTGAGGTACAGTATCAGCAAATCCGGACCGGTCGTCACTTTGAAGGACGAATTGGACAACCTGCAAAATTATATTTTAATCCAGACGGCCCGCTACGGGGACCGAATCTCATTCGAATTCGACATCGACCGTTCGCTGAACGGCAACCGCGCGCTCAAGCTCATCTTGCAGCCGGCCGTGGAAAACGCCATTATTCACGGCGTCGAAAACTCCGGAAGGCCGGGTCTCATCCGGATTCGCGCGTACCGCGCGGATCGGGAATGCCGCGTGGAAATTATCGATAACGGCGTCGGCATCGACGAAGGCAAATTGGCGGAGTATCGGGAACGCGGACAGATCGGAGAAGGCTTGGGGATGCAAAACGTGGAGGAACGGATAAGACTGACTTTCGGGGAGACATACGGCATGGCGATTGAAAGCGAACAAGGCGTCGGAACGTCCATCCTGTACAGACTGCCGCTTCATATCACCGACGAAGCAAGGAGAGATCGCGTTGACTTATAAAATCTTGATCGTAGACGACGAAATGACGATAAGAATGGGACTTAAAGCGATGGTAAGCAAGCTGGACAATTGGCAGTGGGTCGGCGAGGCTTCAAACGGCGTTCAAGCGATCGAAATGATTCGGCAATGCCGTCCGGATCTGATTCTATCGGATATCCGCATGCCTCAAATGGATGGAATCGCCATGTTGGAGCAAATTCGCGGCATCGGCTCCGACGCCCTGCTCATTTTCCTAACCGGCTATCCCGATTTCACTTATGCCCGGCAAGCCATTCGATACGGAGCTTTCGATTATTTGCTGAAGCCGATGCGGGCGGCGGAAATCATGGACGTCCTGCGCAAAGCCGAGAATCAAATCGTACAGAAACGAAAGGCCGGAGCCGATACCAAACGGAACCCTTCCGATTCGGAAGAGAGCGAATCCGAGAATCGGATGCGAGCCATTCTGTATGGGGGCGGCCGGGAAGCGTTCGACCATCCCAGCCTGTCGATTTTCCGCGAGTGCACCTTCTTTACGGCCGTCAGCCTCTGTGCGGATATCCCCCTTGCGAACGAAGAGGATTTTGGGGAGATGCACGAACGGATCGGCCGGCGCCACGCCGCTTATAAAGCGCTGAAGGAGGGGCGGCACGACTGGATCGTCCTGCTCGGCTGGAAAGACGGAGAAGACGTCGACCGCCGGCTTCGGGAGCTTACCTCCGAGCTAACGTCGCCGTATTGGAGCCAAGCCGGCCCCGTACAGTGGAAAATCGGGGTCGGCCACCGTCTCCCTGCCGATCAAGCGAGCTTGTCCTACGATCAGTGCAAATTCGCCGCCTCGTTGGCCAGCCCGGAGAAAAGAGTCGTTTACTACGAGGAAATATCCGGCGACGATCCGAACTTGCTGGTCGTTCCGATCGAGCTGGAATTCGCGATGATCAAGAGTATCAAGAAAGGCGACAAATCGGAGGCTCTCTCCCTATTCGCCGACCTGCAAACCTATTACAAGCGGATGGTGCTTCCCCAATTAGGCAGGCACGCGCTGCATTTGCAATTAAAGCTTCAAGCCTCGCTCTCCTTCCTCGGCGAATCCGGCGCGGACCAAGGCTTGATGGCCGGCGCGTTGCCTTCCAGCCATCAACCTATCCTGGACAGGCTGCTCGCGGCGATCAGCCATTACTCGGAACGGGCCGACAAGCATTGGGCTGCCAGGGTCAATCACACGGTCAAGCGCGTCATCGGCCTCGTTCACGACCGATACTTCTCGGATCTGAAGCTGAGCGATATCGCCCTGGAATTAGGCGTGAACTCCAGCTATCTCAGCACGCTCTTCAAACAAGAGACGGGTATGCTGTTCACGGAATATTTAAGTCGTTACCGGATGGACAAGTCGCTGTCGTTATTGCAAAATCCTTTGAAGAAAATATACGAAGTGGCGCAAGACGTCGGATATGCCGATGGCCGGCACTTCAGCCAGATTTTCCGCAAAACTTACGGAATGACGCCTTTGGACTTCCGCAACCGAAACGGCGTCGCCGCGGATCCCGATAAGTCCGATTCTTTGTCTTGAAATCCAAAATCAACGAACATTATCCAAGATTGGCCTTATTTTTCGCGACGAGCCGCGCTGGTAAACTAAACCGTGCAAGGGCTTACATCGACGAAAAGGGGGCAATGAAGTGAGTACTTTAACGCGGCGAAGGCTGAAGGATAACGCTTGGGCCTATCTGTTCATCGCGCCGCAAATGCTTGGATTAATCTTGTTCATCGTCGGTCCCGTCTTATTCGCGTTCGGCATCAGCTTTATGAGATGGGATATCGGCACCTCGCCCGAGTGGATCGGTTTTGCCAATTACGGCAAGCAAATGACGGATCCGGTTTTCTGGAAAGCGCTTCGGAATACGGGGATGTTCGCGCTTCTGCACATTCCGCTTACGGTGATCGGTTCTCTCGCGCTGGCCCTCTTGCTTAACCGGAACTTGCGGGGCAAAATGATTTTCCGCGCCGCCTACTTCACTCCGGTCGTGACTTCCTCGGTTGCGGTGGCCTTAGTCTGGACCTGGCTGTACAATCCGAATTACGGCCTGATCAATTCCGCCTTGTCGGCCATCGGCATTCAAGGACCGGGATGGCTGACGGACCTCAACTGGGCTCTTCCCTCGATTGTTATCATGACCGTCTGGCAAGCGCTGGGCTATAACATGATTCTTTTCCTGGCCGGCTTGCAGGGCGTGCCCACGCATTTGTACGAAGCGGCCAAAATCGACGGGGCGAGCGGTTGGCAACGTTTTCTCAAAATCACGCTGCCGATGATCTCGCCTACGACTTTCTTCGTCGTGATCATGCTCCTGATCGGTTCCATGCAGGTTTTCTCCGAGCCGTACATGATGACCAGGGGCGGGCCTGCGGACGCCACGAACGTCGTGGTCCTGCATATTTTCAACACGGCATTCCAGTTTTTTAGAATGGGCGAAGCTTCGGCGATCTCATTCATCCTGTTCGTCGCCATTCTCGTCATTACGCTGATCCAGTTCAAGTTCTCGAAGTGGGTGAACTACGATGTCTAGTCCTCGGAAATTCCCGCTCTCGACGATTCCGATCTACGCCGTGCTGGTCATCGGCGCCGGATTTATGATCCTGCCGTTTCTCTGGATGATCTCCACCTCGCTGAAAGGCGAAGGTTCGATGTTCGATTATCCGCCTCGGCTGATTCCCCGGCCCGTACAATGGGACAACTATTCCAGAGCGTGGACGACGCTCCCCGTCGGCCTGGCTTACTTGAACAGCCTGAAAATCGCTCTGCTCGTCACGGCCGGCAGCCTGCTAACGAGTTCGATGGCCGGTTACGCGTTTGCCAAAATGAAGTTTATCGCCAAGCAGCCCCTGTTCGTCGTTCTGCTCGCGACGATGATGATCCCGGGTCAAGTCACCCTGATTCCGATGTTCATGTGGTTCAGCAAGATCAATTGGGTCGATACCCACTGGCCGCTGATCCTGCCTCCTATCTTGAGCAACGCGTTCGGCGTATTCCTGCTTCGGCAGTTTATGGCCGCGATTCCCAACGAACTTGAAGATGCCGGCAAGATAGACGGCTTGAATCCTTGGCAATCGTATTGGAAGATCATGCTGCCGAATTGCAAACCCGCGCTGGCCGCGCTTGGCATCTTCACCTTTATGGGCAATTGGAACAACTTCCTGACGCCGTTAATTTATCTTAACGATCAGAACAAGTTCACGCTGCCGTTGATCATCTCTTCGTTCAAGGGATTGTACACGACGGACTGGGCCTTGCTGATGGCCGCATCCTGCATCTCGCTCGTTCCCGTCCTGGTCGTCTATCTGTTCGCGCAGCGGTATTTTATCGAAGGCATTACGTTAAGCGGCTTAAAAGGATAAATCCATCCATGAAAAGGGGTACTGACGATGTCTAGATTTTCGTTAAAAATCGCTTCCGTCTGTCTGATTGCTTCGCTTGTATTCTCGGGTTGCTCTTCGAACGGATCCTCCGGCAATTCGCCGGGCGCAAGCTCCGCAGAGGGTTCATCCGGAGAGAAAGTGACGCTTCGCATGTCGATCGTCGCCGGGGCGGATGAAATGCCCGGTTGGCAAGGCATGGTGGACGCCTTCAATAAGGCCCATCCCGATACGGAGATCAAGCTGGAGAGATTGCCTGGCGGCTGGGGCGAATACGTTCAGAAAATGACCGCGCAAATCGCGGCCGGAAACCCGCCGGATATCGGCAGGCTGGGCGTCGTGTACATGCCGATGTTCTCTTCCAAAGGCCAACTCGAAGACCTCGCGCCGCAATTGGGCGACTTCGACAAGAGTCAATACTATGCCTCGGCTTTGGAGCAATACGACCGGGACGGTCAAATGTTCGGCATGCCGACCGGCGTCTATACGATGGCCATGTATTATAATAAAGACATGTTCGAAGAAGCCGGCATTCCTCTGCCTTCGTCCGACTGGAACGAAGCCTGGACGTTCGACGAGTTGAGGGAAGCCGCTCGGAAACTGACGAAGGGAGAGGGCGCGAACAAGCAATACGGCATATACGTCAATCTGCACCCGGAGCGGGCGATCCAGTACTTGTGGTCCAACGGCGGCGGCCTTCTTAACGAGGACAAATCCAAATCCGTGATTAACGCCCCGGAATCCAAAGAAGCGTTGTCTTACCTGCAAGATTTGATCAAGGATGGCTATTCACCGACGCCTGCCGACATTCAAACGACCCCGGTCGATCAGTTGTTCCAATCCGGCAAGCTGGGCATGCTGATCGAAGGGACCTGGATGATGCCGGGGCTGAGCAAGATCGATAGTTTCGAATGGGGAGTGGCTCCGATTCCGATGGGAGCTGCCGGTAAACCTGCCACGCCGAACTTCGTCGACGCCTATGTCGTGTACAAAGGCTCCAAGCACGTCAAAGAGGCGACCGAAGCGCTCAAATTTTTCGTGTCGGAAGAAGCGGAAAACATTCTGGTCGACAACAATATCGGAGGCATTCCGGTACTGAGATCCGTTGCCGAGGCAAGGAAAGCGGACATGTTCGAGACACTGTCTCAGGAAGAGAAGGAAGTCTGGTTCCAGTCCGTAGAACTTTCCCAAGCGTTGCCCTTTACGTCCAATTGGCAGGAACTGATGGACACGACGATGAAGAAGCTCGATCTGGTCGGCTTCGGCAGACTCGATGCCGATCAAGCGGCGGACGAACTGGCCGTCGAACTGGATAAAATGCTCGAATAACAAGCGACGGATCGCCGAATGCCGATCGGGACAGACGGAGAGGAGTCTGACATATGCCGTTGAAGATCACGAACCGCCCTCCCTTAGCGTCAACGCCCTTTACGGAACTGCCTCTAGGCGCCGTGAAACCCGCTGGCTGGCTGAAGGATCAGATGGAAATTCAAGCCGCCGGCATGACGGGACATCTGGATGAATTCTGGCCGTTCGTCGGGCCTGACAGCGGATGGCTCGGAGGGGACGGAGACGGATGGGAAAGAGGACCCTACTATTTGGACGGCTTGCTGCCGCTCGCTTATCTGCTCGAAGACGCTAGACTGATCGATAAGGTCAGGCCCTGGATCGAATGGACGTTGAACAGCTCGCAGGACAGCGGCCAATTCGGCCCCGTATCGGCGGACGGCCGGTACGGTCCCGCCTCCAGAGGAGACTGGTGGAGCCGGATGATCATGCTGAAAGTCCTTATCCAGCATGCGGAGTATACGGGGGATGAACGCGTCGTTCCCTTCATGACGCGGTACTTCAAGTATCAGCTGAAGCAATTGCCTGACCGCCCGCTTCAGGAATGGGCCAGCGCCAGAGGCGGGGAAAACCTGATCAGCCTCCAATGGCTGTACAACCGGACAGGCGAACCCTTCCTGCTTGAGCTCGCGAACTTAATCGCGGAACAAACGATCGACTGGACGGCCCTGTACGAAGACTATCCGTTCTGGTACCGGCAGGATCGCTTCGATCCGCGCGTGCATGTCGTTAACGTCGCGATGTCTTTCAAGCAACCGGCCTTGTCTTATCTTCATACTTCGGACGAGAGGCAATTAAATGCCGCTTATCGGGGAATTGCCGATGTCATGACTTTTCACGGACAAGTCGGCGGGGTATTCTCGGGAGACGAATGGCTTGCGGGCACCCATCCCAGCCAAGGCACGGAGTTGTGCGCCGTCGTTGAGTACATGTATTCGTTGGAAAATCTCGTTCGCATTAGCGGAGACGGCTACTTCGGAGACCTGCTGGAGAAAGTCGCCTATAACGCCCTTCCGGCCGCGATCAGCCCGGATTGGCACGTTCACCAGTACGATCAGCAAGCGAACCAAATCTTGTGCACGCACGCCAAGCGCAATTGGACGGAAAACAACAACGAAGCGAATCTATTCGGCGTCGAGCCTCACTTCGGCTGCTGCACGGCGAATATGCATCAAGGCTGGCCGAAGTTCGCGGCCAGGCTATGGATGGCCTCGGACGACAACGGATTAGCGGCAATCGCCTATGCGCCGTGCGTTGTTCGAACGAACGTGGGAGCCGGCGTCGCGGCCTCCGTACATGTATCGACCGACTACCCTTTCCGGGATACCGTTAAGATGAAGCTAAGTTTGAGCCAGGCGGCGGAGTTTCCCCTGCGCTTGCGCATTCCCGGCTGGTGCGACAGCCCGGTTCTGACGATTAACGGCAAGAGAACCGATATTGCCGCCGTCAAGGGCTTTGCTTCGTTTGTCCGTGTCTGGGAGGAAGGCGACGAGCTTGAACTTCGATTGCCGATGACCGTACAGACGGTAACCCGGGCCAACGGAGCGATCGGCGTCCAGCGGGGGCCGCTGATGTACGCGATTCCGGTCAAGGAACGATGGCAGAAGCATCGCACTTACGAGCCGTATCACGACTGGGAGATCTATCCCGAATCTCCGTGGAATTACGGTCTGGCCGCCGGCGATCTGCGGTCCGTTCGAATTGCGGAATCCGGGGCCATTCCGCGGCAGCCCTTCGAAGCCGATCACGCGCCCGTTCGTCTGACGATGAAGGGCAGACGGCTTCCGCAATGGACGATGGAGATGAATTCTGCGGGTACGCCTCCGGCATCTCCGGCGATCAGTCAGGAACCGGAAGAAGATGTCGAATTGGTTCCTTACGGCTGCGCTCGGCTGAGAATTGCCGAGATTCCCGTCGTATTCACGCAGAGTTAGGTCATGAAACCGAAAGCCCGTTCGACTTCCGGAGACGGAAGAGGACGGGCTTTCGTGATTTTATCGTCTATACGAGATGCAGAGGGATGTTGCGGCGATTGAAATACTCTGCGAGGTCAGCCGGGATCCCGCTATCCGTAATCACTGCGGATACCTCCGTCGCCATGACGGTCGTCGTAAAGGATCTGGCCCCGAATTTGGACGAGTCCAGCACCATAACGGTTTGCCGGGCGGAACGAATCATCGCCTGCTTCACTCGGGTATCCAGCAAATTGGGATCCGTAAAGCCGGTCTCCGGCGTGAAGCCCAATCCGGACAGGAACACGGTGTCGGCATGGAATTGATCGAAGAACGATTCCGCGACGGGTCCGACGAACGTGCCGGACTGTTCCCGAAGCGTTCCTCCGCAGCACAGCACGACATGCCTTTCGGCCTCCGCCCTTAACGAATTCAGCGTGCTTAATCCGTTCGTCAGCACGGTTAACTGGGAGAAGGGCCGCAGATAAGAAGCCATTCGGGATACGGTCGTCCCCCCTTCGAGAACAAGCACGTCTCCGTCTTTCACGAAATGCTCTACGGCATAAGAAGCCAACCGTTCCTTGACGTCCCGGTTCCGGTTTTCTTTATCGAGCGCCTTCGGTTCCTTCACGTAATCCGGAGCGAGCACCGCCCCGCCGTGCGACAGGATGACGTTGCCGCTGGATTCCAGCTGTTTCAGATCCCGGCGAACCGTCATCTCGGACACGTTCAAGACCTGGCTCAACTGTTTAATCGTACAGCCGCCTTCACTGGACAAATATTCGATAATCGCGGATTTACGTTGAATGGGAAGCAAGCCATGCACCTCGGTTTTCAATTTCAATCATAATATAACATGTTATTACATTCGTTTGAAAGCAAAAAAGAGGGAGTAACGGGCAAAGCGAATGCTTCACCCCTACTCCCTAAATAATAGCGGATTTCTCTTGTCCGCCTCTTCCGCTTTGCATCTTGCCCGGTCACGTTCCGATCATTATACTATACTTTATAACTCGGATTAGTAGGTTATATAAGGAGACGATCACCTATGACAGCACATCTTATCGACAATTGGCATCGAGAAATCGAGGACAAACTCGGAAGCCGGATCATAAGCTGGCGCAGATACTTGCATCAGCGGCCCGAGCTGTCCTTCGAGGAGAAGCACACTCCCGCCTTTATCGCCGCGGAGCTGGAGAAGCTCGGAATTGAAGTGCGTACGGGCGTAGGCGGGGGCGGCGTTGTTGGCGTGCTGCGCGGCGGCGGCCCGGGTCCGACGATTGCGCTCAGAGCCGATTTCGACGCGCTTCCGATCCAGGACGAGAAGGACGTCGAGTACGCCTCCGCCGTTCCCGGAGTCATGCATGCCTGCGGACACGACGGACATACCGCCTCGCTGCTTGGCGTTGCGGCTCTGCTCAGCGAGCAGAGGGAGACGTTGCGCGGTTCGGTCGTCTTCCTGTTCCAGCATGCGGAGGAGAAGCCTCCGGGAGGCGCCCAGGCCATGGTTGCCGACGGATGCCTGGACGGGGTCGATGCCGTATTCGGCATCCACTTGGCCACCGAGCTGCCCGTCGGCCAGATCGGACTATGCGACGGCACCTTCATGGCTAACGTGGACGCCTTCACGATCCATGTCGAAGGCAAGGGCGGACATGCCGCGCGTCCGCACGAATCCGTCGATTCCATCGTAATCGCCTGCGAGCTCGTCGGACAGCTTCAGCAGATCGTCAGCCGCAGAGTCGGTCCGATGCATCCGGCCGTCGTCAGCATCGGCAAAATCCAGGGCGGCACCGCCTTTAACGTCATCGCCGGCAGAACGATGCTCGAAGGCACCGTCCGCACCTTCGATCCTCAAGTCAGAACGCTGATCGAGCAAGAGGTGCGAACCATTGCCGAAGGCGCCGCCCTCACCTCTCACGCGTCCATCCTCGTCGACTACATGAACGGTTATCCGTCGCTCGTCAATCACGGCAAGGAAACCGCCATCGTTCGCGAAGCGGTCGCCGGCACCCTGCCGGATGCCGTGATCGTCGACCTGGAGAAACGCATGGGAGCCGAGGATTTCGCGTACTATCTGCAGCACAAGCCGGGCTCCTTCCTATACGTTGGCGCAAGAGGAGAAGACGAGCGGACGCACTATCCGCATCACCATCCCCGCTTCGATATCGACGAACGCGCTCTTCTGCAATCGGCCAAGGTGTTCTTGAGCATCGTCGGACGATATTTGACGGAACCTTCGTGAAGAAGAGCCTGCACAAAAATAATACGAAGAGGGGCTGTCCCTTAAGTAGGGGCGTACAAGATTGTCGATGAGAAAAAGTGGGCATCTATCTCCTGGAGACTGCCTCATACGGTCC
>JAEZZE010000434.1 GCA_023418755.1 Bacillota bacterium
GAGCTGTCCCAAGCGCCCGTCGTCGTATTCGCGGCGACGCTTATCGTCAAGGTGTTCGCCGTGCTGCTTGCCGAAAGCCCCGGATGGATGCCGTATTTGTTAACGCTGGTAGAGGCGGCTCTCGCTTTCGTGCTCACGCTGCTGTTCGTCCACGCGCTTCCCGTGCTGACGCGAACGAAAAGATCGTCCGAGCTGCGGCACGAGGAATGGGTCGGCCTGGCCATACTGCTGGCCTGTCTGCTCACGGGGCTGACCGGTTGGGAAATTTACGGCGTGGCCCTGGCCGGCGTGCTGTCCAGATATTTCGTGGCGGCAAGCGCCTTCGTCGGCGGGGCGGCATTGGGCACGTCGGCCGGCGTGATCGCCGGCATGATCTTGAGCTTGTCAAATTTGGGCGCGACATCGGAGATCGGCCTGCTGGCCTTCGGCGGGCTGATGGCGGGGCTGCTGAGAGAAGGCGGCAAGCCGGCCTCGGTATTCGGCTTGCTGCTCGGCACCTCGGTATTCGCCTTGTTCGGGGCGACGGCGGCCGATACAATGACCTCGACATGGGCGACGACGGCGGCGTCCGTCATGCTGCTGCTTACGCCCCGGTCGGTTATTGATTCTTTGTCCCGCTTCGTTCCCGGTACTACAACCTATGCGCAGCACCAGCGGGAATATGCCCAGAAAGTCCGGGATTTGACGGCCGAGCGCGTAGAGAAGTTTTCGGAGGTGTTTCGCCAGCTGTCCCGGAGCTTCCGGCAGATGACCCAGGCGGGGGACGCCCCCGCGCAAAATCGCGACTTCGATCATTTCGTCAACGAGGTGCACGATCGGGCATGCGCCGGCTGCCATCGCCGGGGGCTGTGCTGGGACAGCCAGTTTATTCAGTCGTACAAGCTGATGACGGACATGATGACCGCGGTCGAGCAGAATCCCGATCTGATGGCGTCGCAGCTGCCGAAGTCCTGGAGCCGGGTATGCGTGAAGACCCCGCTCGTGCTGGACGTGATGAAACGGCAATACGAAGTGTACCGCCACGATCTGCATTGGCGGCAGCAATTGCAGGACAGCCGGTTTCTCGTCGCCGACCAGCTGTCCGGAGTGTCGCAGGTCATGGACGACCTGGTCAAGGAGATCCGTCGCGAAGCCAAGCAGATGGAAACCCAGGAGAGGCAAATCCGGGATGCCCTCGACCATCTGGGGCTGGCGATTCAGAGCATAGATATTTTGAGCCTGGAGGAGGGACATATCGAGATCGAGATGGTGCATGCTTTTCGCACCGGTTACGATGAATGCCGCAAAATGATCGCGCCGATTTTGACGGAGATTCTCGGCGAGACAGTTACGGTCAGCGGAGAGAAGAGCGGGGAGCCGGCCGCGCATCTGAGCACGGTGACGTTCTCTTCGGCCAAAATCTACGAGGTGGAGACGGGGGTGGCGGGAGCCGCCAAAGACGGCGATCTGCTGTCGGGCGACAGCTTCAGCATGGTCGAGCTCGGCAACGGCAAATTCGCGGTGGCGCTGAGCGACGGGATGGGCAACGGCGTCCGGGCGCGGGCGGAGAGCAGCACGGCGCTGTCGATGCTGGAGCAGCTGCTGCAATCGGGGATCGACGAGCGGCTGGCGGTGAAGTCGGTCAATTCGATTCTGCTGCTCCGGTCTCCGGACGAGATGTTCGCGACGGTGGATCTGGCTTTGATCGATCTGTACACCGCTCACGCGACGATGCTCAAGATCGGTTCGACGCCGAGCTTTATCAAGAGAGGGAGGGAGATTATTCCGATAGCCGCCAACAACTTGCCGATCGGCATTCTGCACGACATCGAGATCGACCTGCTGAGGGTTCAGCTTCAGCCGGGGGATACGCTGATCATGATGACGGACGGCATCCTGGACGCTCCGGGACACGCGATCAACAAGGAGCAGTGGATGAAAAGGGTGCTGCAGGAGCTGGACGAGGACGATCCGCAGGAGATCGCGGACTCGCTGCTGGATACGGCGCTGCGGCAGTATCCCGGGGGCATCAAGGACGATATGACCGTCGTCGTCACTCGCATCACGCGCCACCGTCCGGAGTGGGCCGCTTTCCGCTGGCCGGGCTTCACCCGCCTGGAGCGGCCCCGGACGGTGAGCTGACCGGGATCCCGCGTTGACCCGCTAAACGATAAAGCCGACTCGGGATGAGACCTGAGTCGGCTTATTTTTAGTTCGTACCGAAAGGCGGTTGATCGGCGGCCGCCGACGATGCCGTCTCCGGGGAGGCTTTTTGCGAGGCCTGCGATGAGATGTACTCCTGCTCCGCTTCGGACTGTTCGAATTGCGTCTTGGCCTCTTGGGAGATTTGAACGGTGTCCCCATCCTCGTTGGCCGATTCTTCGTCAGCCGGCGCCTCCGGCTTGGTCTGCGGAATGCGGGCGAAAAGCTCGTTCATCCGTTCGCCTTCCATCTGCAGCTGCATATTCCTGAGCGCGGCCCTCTTCTCCGAATCGGTCCCTCCGCCCTGCGCGATTTGCAGCAACTGTTCCAGCCGGGAAGGAGGATTTTGCCGTACGGGACTTGCGGGAACCGATGACGAGTACGAAACCATCCGTTTCCTCTCCTTTCAGAATATGGGGTCTAACGGTATACATGTATATCGGTTTTTCAGGCCGAATAATTAAGAATGTTTCGGATATCATCCGGTCGTTCTTTCCTGCCGGGCTTGTTCAAGCCAACCGCGGAAGGAACCGTTCCTAAAAAGATTAAATCTCGCACGGTTTGGCGACACTCTTACTAGATGCTAGATATTCGATAGGAGGAGTGTGTCGGGAATGATGAAGCAAATCTTGCTGATTACGGACGGAGGCTCGAATGTCGGAGAAAGTCCGGTCTCCGCGGCGGCGCAGGCGTATGCGGAAGGGATTACGGTGAACGTGGCCGGAGTCATTGACGAAGGAACGATCGGGGAATACGGCGCGACGGAGATCGCCGAGATCGCTAGAGCCGGCGGAGGAATCAGCCAGATCGTAACGAGCCGGCAGCTGTCCAAGACGGTGCAGATGATGACGAGGCAGACGGTGGCGGGAACGATCCGGCAGGCGGTCAATCAGGAGCTTCGCCAGCTGTTCGGGGTGAACGACGTGGGGTCGCTCCCTCCCGCCAAACGGGGCGAAGTCGTCAAGGTCATGGAGGAGATGGAGGAGACGATGTCCCTCTCCGTCGCGCTGCTCATCGACGCCAGCGCCAGCATGAAGCCGAAGCTTCACGCCGTGGAAGAAGCGATCCGGGATTTGACGCTAAGCTTGCAGGCCAGGACGGGCAGAAGCCAGGTGTCCGTGTTCCATTTTCCCGGGGACTCCCAGTATTCCTACTGCGTGATGGACGCCGGCTGGCATTCGAACGCCTCTAATCTCGGCACGCTGTTCGGCAAGATCCGCATGCGCGGCACGACCCCGACCGGTCCCGCCTTGCTTCAGGCGGTTGATTATATTCGCGAGACTTGTGGTAAAATAGGCAAAATAGAGCTTATAGACGAGCCGCGGGCTTCGGGCGGGGAGTCGAGCGAGGTGCGGAGTGACAACGTCGTCTGATAGAGAGGCATTGCCCAAGGGCACGGAGATTCGCGGCAAATGGAACGGCAAGGGCTATCGATTGGAGCGGCTGCTCGGACTCGGGTCCAACGGGCAGGTGTATTTGGCCTCCGCGGGTCCCCGCTCTCCTTGCGCGATCAAGATCGGGCACGAGGCGGCGGAGCTTCAGGGCGAAGTGAACATTCTGACTTCGCTGGACCATTACGAGAGAGGCCGGCCGCCCTTCCTGCTCGACGTGGACGATGCGGTCATCGGCGGGAAGACCATTCCCTTCTACGTGATGAGATACGTTCCGGGCGTGCGGCTGAAAACCTATTTAAAGCAGCACGGCTCCCATTGGATGGGCGTCATCGGGTACCGTCTGCTGGAAAGGCTTTCGCGTCTGCATGAAGCCGGCTGGGTGTTCGGGGACGTCAAAAGCGATAATATTCTGGTCGGAGAATACGGCCGGGTGGAGCTGGTCGATTACGGCGGCGCTTCGGCGATCGGGCGCAGCGTACGGCAGTTCACGGAAATTTACGATCGGGGATACTGGTCCGCCGGGAGCCGCACTGCGGACCCGGCTTACGATCTATTCGCGGTCGGTTTGCTCTGGGTTCACGCGCTGGACGGGAAAAGGCTCGTTCAGCTTACCCGAACGTTGATTCCCCAGAACCGGCATCCCCGGGAGCTGATGAAGCTCGTGAGAAGCAACCCCCAGCTTCAGCCGGTCGAGGGCTGGATCGAGAAGGCTTTGACGGGCCAGTTCGCCAATACCCGCGAATCGACCCGCGAATGGCGGGAGGCCGTGCGAATCTCGCAACGGCCCAAGCCGGCCGAGGATCGGGTCCCGGGGTGGATGGCGGGGCTGCTCGGCGCCGCGATCGTGCTCAGCACGACGGTGGCGGCCATCTGGCTGCTCGACTGAACTGACGAGATAAAGGGGCTATGAAAGTGCGACGGCATGAACACTGGACGCAGGACGTCAAAGCGCAGGCGAGGGACGAGGGCTGGTGGCGCGCGGGAGGCACGGTCGTGGCCGCGGTGTCGGGAGGCCCGGATTCGATGGCTCTGCTGCATCTTCTGAAGGAGATGGCGGAGACGGAGCCGATGCGAATCGTGGCCGCCCACGCGAACCACCAGTTCCGGGGCGCGGAGTCCGACGCGGAAGCGGAGCTGGTGCGCCGGGCGGCGGAGCAATGGGGAGTCGTCTTCGAGACGGCGTCGCTCGGAATGCCCGAATACATAGAAGAAACCGGGCTGAACGCCCAGAGCGCGTCCAGGGAGAGACGGTACGCTTTTCTTCGCGAGGTCGCCGGGAAGCACGGCAGCTCCTGCCTGCTGACCGCCCACCATGCCGACGACCAAGCCGAAACGGTGCTGATGAGAATCCTTCGCGGAACGGGAGTCGGCGGTCTGGCGGGCATCTCCTATCGCAGGCGGGAAGATCGGTTGGAACTGATTCGGCCCCTGCTGCGTATAACCAAATGTGAGCTTCTGGAGTATTGTAAGCGAAACGGGGTGCAGTACGCGGTAGACAGCAGCAATGCCGAACGCTATTATTTCCGCAACGCCGTCCGGCTCGACGTGATGCCGGAGCTGGAGCGGTACAATCCGCGCCTGAAGGACTCGCTGGCCAGATTGGCCGAGCTGGCCGCGGCGGACGACGAATATATGGAAGAGCAGACCGTTCGCGTTTTCCGCGAAGCGGCAACCCCGAGGGGGAACGGCTTCCGGTTGGAGCGACGACGGTTCCGCGGCCTTCACGTCGCTTTACAACGCAGATTGATTAAATTAATATTAAACTGTTCCGCAAACCCGCGCCAAATGCTGGATTTCCGTCAAGTGGAGGAGATCGTCGAAGCGTTGTCGCGGGATCGTCCCTCATCGCTTCGACTGGACATCGGCGACGGCTGGGTGTTGAACAGGGAATACGACGAGGCATATATCGGCCCGGAGCCGCAAGAGACGGATAGTTTCGCGTATCCGGCCGACGAGCGAACCGCCGGGGTGACCATTCCGGAGACGGGCGGCCGCATTCGTTTCGAACGGCTGAAGGGCGCGGTCCATGCCGCTCCCGGCAATCGCAACGAAGCCTGCTTCGATGCGGAGGCCTTGAGCTATCCGCTGAAGGTTCGCAGCCGAATGCCCGGCGATACCCTTCAACCGTACGGACTAAACGGCACCAAAAAAGTGCAAGATATGTTCGTCGATGCCAAAGTGCCGCGTTCGCGGCGCGACAAGCTGCCGCTGCTGGCGAACGGCGACGGCCGCATCCTCTGGATTCCCGGATTGCGGCGCTCGGGTCACGCCCTTGTTCGCGACAATACCCGGACGACGCTTCGCGCGACGTACGAAGAGGAAAACTAGGGCATGATCGGTGTTAAGCAATCATACCGTGTAATAATCTCACTGGGAGGCACCTTCTTTGCAAAACGACATTCAAGAAATACTTTACTCGCAAGAAACGATTCAGCAGAAGGTACGGGAGTTGGGGGCGGCGGTCAGCCGCGATTACGAAGGACGCAATCCGCTTGTTATCTGCGTGTTGAAGGGCGCTTTTATTTTTATGGCGGACTTGTCCAAAAACATCTCGATCCCGATCGAACTGGATTTTATGGCGGTATCGAGCTACGGAAACTCCACGAGATCGTCCGGAGAAGTCAAAATCGTTAAGGATTTGGACGTTTCCGTTGAAGGTCGCGACGTGTTGATCGTCGAAGACATTATCGACAGCGGATTGACGTTAAGCTATTTGATCGACGTGCTGGAGCGCCGGAACGCGCTGTCCGTCAACGTCGTCGCCCTATTCGACAAGCCCGGGCGGCGGACGGTGGATCTGAACGCGGACTATACCGGCTTTACCATTCCGGACGCCTTCGTCGTCGGCTACGGGCTCGATTACGCGGAGAAGTATCGCAATCTGCCCTACGTCGGGATCTTGAAGCCGGAAATATACTCTAACTGACCCGTAGCCGGAGAAGCCGTCTCACTTGGATGGCAAGACAGGCTATGGTAAAATGATGTGAGCGTGTCGAGAGGAGGTCGGGGATGAATCGGTTCATCCGGAACACAGGGTTTTACTTACTTATCTTTTTGGTGACTGTCGGGATCGTTCAATTTTTTATCGGAAAGCAAGACACGACTAAGGAACTGAGCTACAACGAACTCGTCGCGGCAGCGCAGCAAGGCAACGTGCAGACGCTGACTTTGCAGGTTCAGAACGGAACCTACCTCATCACCGGCGAATTCAAGCCGAAGGCCGGGTTGGAGAAGGGCGAAGCTTTCGCGGGCCGGGCACCCCTGGCTGATTACGTACCTGAGCTGTTTACGAACCTCGGAATCGAGAAGAACTTCGAGGTGTTATCTAAGAAAATGCCGGGGCAAAGCTTCTGGCTGACTTTCTTGACTTCCATCATTCCGTTCATCATCATGTTCGTTCTGTTCTTCTTCCTGATCAATCAGGCGCAGGGCGGCGGCGGCAAGGTGATGAATTTCGGCAAGAGCCGCGCCCGTCTTTATAATGAAGAGAAAAAACGGGTCACCTTCGAGGACGTCGCCGGAGCGGACGAAGAGAAGCAGGAGCTCGTGGAGGTCGTCGAATTCCTGAAGGATCCCCGCAAATTCGCGGCGGTAGGCGCCCGCATTCCGAAAGGCGTGCTTCTCGTCGGTCCTCCGGGTACCGGTAAAACGCTGCTTGCGCGCGCGGTTGCCGGAGAAGCGGGCGTGCCGTTCTTCACGATCTCCGGTTCGGACTTCGTGGAGATGTTCGTCGGCGTCGGCGCATCCCGCGTACGGGATTTGTTCGAGAACGCCAAGAAGAACTCGCCTTGCATCATCTTCATCGACGAGATCGACGCCGTCGGCCGTCAACGGGGCGCGGGCCTCGGCGGCGGACACGACGAGCGCGAGCAGACGCTGAACCAATTGCTCGTCGAGATGGACGGATTCGGCGCCAACGAAGGCATCATCATCGTGGCCGCGACCAACCGTCCGGACATTCTCGATCCGGCCTTGCTTCGTCCGGGCCGCTTCGACCGCCAGATTACGGTCGACCGTCCAGACGTAAAGGGCCGCGAGGCCGTACTGAAAGTCCACGCCCGCAACAAGCCGCTGAGCAAGGACGTGAAGCTCGGCACGATCGCCAAGCGCACGACCGGTTTCACCGGCGCGGACTTGGAGAACCTGCTGAACGAAGCGGCGCTGCTGGCCGCTCGCCGCAACAAGAAGGACATCGCGATGATCGAGGTCGACGAAGCGATCGACCGCGTCATCGTCGGCACCGAGAAGAAGAGCCGCGTCATCAGCGACCGCGAGAAGCGCATCGTCGCTTATCACGAGGCGGGCCACACGATCGCGGGCTACTTCCTGGCGCATGCCGATTCGGTGCACAAGGTGACGATTATTCCGCGGGGCAAAGCGGGCGGATACGTCATCATGCTGCCTAAGGAAGACCGGATGCTCGTCACGAAGCAGGAGCTGCTCGACAAGGTTACCGGTCTGCTCGCGGGACGCGCGGCCGAAGAAATCTTCATCGGAGAAATCGGTACGGGCGCCTACAGCGACTTCAAGCAGGCGACGAGCATCGTTCGCGCGATGATCATGGAATACGGGATGAGCGACAAGCTCGGAACGATGCAGTTCGGCAATTCGCAAGGCCAAGTCTTCCTCGGCCGCGACATCGGCCACGAGCAGAACTATTCCGACAAGATCGCTTACGAGATCGATCAGGAGATGCAGAGCATCACCCGCGAATGCTACGAACGGGCAAAGAAACTGCTCACGGAGAAGAGCGAGGAGATGCACCTGATCGCGAAGACGCTGCTCGAGGAAGAGACGCTCGATCTGGATCAGATCAAATCGCTGATCGAGAAAGGCGTTATCGCGGAGGGCGGCGGAGAAGGCGGCTCGGGAACGGAAGAGTCCCATGCGGAGCCTACCGTGGACACGATGGGCAACGTCAAAGTCCGGATTCAAACCCGGGAAGACGGAGACCTGTACCCGTCGGGCCTGGATTTGCGCAAGGGAGACGGCGGCTCCGAGGAGCCGAAATAATTACGGACAAGACGGGATGCTCCGCGTTGCAGCAACGCGCGGAAGCATCCCGTTTTTTGCGCGATTCGGAAAGCGTAAAATCCGCAATCCTTTTCTGGATCAATTTCAGTCTCGTTATACTCCTCTGACACCTCCGCAAAGCTGCTTCCGCGTCCAAAGACGCCGAAGGCGTTTTTGCTTGGAAAAAACCTTTGCAGATCAATTGACAGTCCTATCCCGCAAGTGTAAATTAAGTGTTAATGAACGAAGTGCTCTTCGTCCACAATAAAGACAGCATTCCCGCCATGTTTGTGCATGGATTCACAAACATTCGGTAGTCAAGGGAGGAGACTTTACATGGAGGCCCTGGCCTTGGAGCGAAAAGCCGAGCAGAACCGCGAACTGCGCGAACGGCTGATGCAGCTGAAGAAAGAACGTAACGCCATTATTCTCGCCCACTATTATCAGCGGGATGAAATACAAGAGGTCGCGGACTTTAGGGGGGACTCCTTCCTCCTGGCACAGAAAGCCGCTTCTACGGATGCCGATGTCATCGTATTTTGCGGCGTCCACTTCATGGGCGAAAGCGCCAAGATTCTTGCTCCGCACAAGACCGTGCTCGTGCCGGACGAACGCGCGGGCTGCCCGATGGCCGACATGGTCAATCCGATCGGCTTGAGAGAGCTTAAGGCGAAGCACCCGAATGCGAAAGTGGTGACGTACATCAACTCCTCCGCGGACGTGAAGGCCGAGACCGACATCTGCTGCACGTCGGCGAACGCGGTGAAGGTCGTCAATTCCGTCGATGCGGAAGAGGTCATCTGGTGTCCGGACAAAAATTTGGGCCACTACGTCTCCCAGCATACCGACAAGAAGATGATCATCTGGGAAGGCTACTGCAACACCCATGACATGCTGACGATCAAGGACGTCGAAGAGATGCGCGCGAAATATCCGAACGCCGAGTTCGTCGTTCACCCGGAATGCCGCCCCGAAGTGGTGGCGATGGCGGATTTCGTAGGCAGCACCACCGGTATTTTGAAATATTGCCGCGAATCGAGCCATGACGAGTTTATCGTCGGCACGGAAGACGGCACGGGATATCAACTGCGTCTCGACAGCCCGAACAAGAAGTTTCACTTCGCCTCCAAGTTCCTGGTCTGCCCGAACATGAAGGTCAACAACCTGAAGAAGGTCGTCAAGGCGTTGGAGACGATGCAACCGGAAATTTACGTGCCGCAGGAAGTTGCGGACAAAGCCCGTTTATCGCTGGAGCGCATGCTGCTGGTCAAATAAGGCCGGCGGCTTGCGCTACTCTATTGTCGGAGTGGGAGACGAATACCCTTATGATTCCACGATACGTTGTCGATTTTGATCTGGACAAGCTTCCTCGCGTAGAGACGGACGTCATCGTGATCGGGGCCGGCATTGCCGGCCTTTTTACGGCGCTTAAATCGAGCGAGACGCAGCGGGTTCTGATGATTACGAAGAAATCGTTGTTCGACAGCAATACCCGCTATGCGCAAGGCGGCATCGCCGCCGTCATGTCGGATGACGATTCCCCCGAGTTTCTGGCCCAGGATACGCTTGTCGCCGGAGCCGGCTTATGCGAGACCGCGGCGGTGGACGCCCTCGTGCACGAAGGTCCCCAAGGCGTTCAGGAATTGATCCGCTACGGAACGATGTTCGACGAAGAGGACGGTCATTACGCTTTGACGAAGGAAGGCGCGCACAGCCAGCGGCGCATTCTGCATGCGAACGGGGATGCAACGGGCTACGAGATCGTTCGGGCGCTGGCGGAGAAAGTCAAAGGGAATGCCGCCATCGAGCTGTGGGACGATCACTTCGTCCTGGACCTGCTCACGGATAACGGCGAATGCCGCGGCGCCCTCGTGCAGAAGCCCGACGGCTCGCGCGTCGCGGTGTACGGGAAAGCGACGATTCTATGCACGGGCGGAACGGGACAGCTCTACCGCTATACGACGAATCCGGAAGTCGCGACCGGCGACGGCGTGGCCATGGCTTACCGGGCGGGCGCGGATATCCGCGATATGGAGTTCAACCAGTTTCATCCGACCTCTCTCTGCTATCCGGGAGCGCCGAGATTTCTGATCTCCGAGGCGGTCCGGGGCGAGGGCGCTTACTTGAGAAACATCCGCGGAGAGCGTTTCATGGAAAACTACCATCCGCAGCTGGAGCTGGCTCCGAGAGACGTCGTGGCGAGAGCGATCGTGAGCGAGATGGAAGCGACCAATTCGACCTATGTCTATATCGATATTACGCACGAGACGCCCGAACGGATTCGTCACCGTTTTCCGACGATTCACGAGTATTGCTTGAAATTCGGACTCGATATGACGACGGATTGGATTCCGGTCGCTCCCGCCGCGCATTATATGATGGGCGGGGTCAAGACGGATCTGCTAGGGGAGACGAGCATCCGCCGGCTGTATGCTTGCGGCGAAGCTTCGTCGACGGGCGTGCACGGCGCGAACCGGCTGGCGAGCAATTCGCTGTCGGAAGCGATCGTGTTCGGACAACGGATCGTGGACGCGATCGCCAAGCTGCCGGAGCCGCCCGCTGGCGCGGAGAACGGTCCGGCCTCGGATCGCCACGCGGTGCTGAACGGAACGCTGATCGAGAGGAGGCTGAAGCTGCAGAAGACGATGGTTCGCTACGTCGGCCTTCGCAGAGATCGGGCCGGCCTGCTTAAAGGGCTCGAGGATCTGAAGAAGCAGCTTCCTCTGTTCCAGATGAACCTGACCAAGAGGGAAGAGTTGGAATACGCCAACCTGCTCACTTGCGCCCTGCTTGTCGCCGAAGGGGCGTTGCATCGCGAAGAGAGCCGGGGCGGGCACTACCGCGAGGACTATCCGCAGAAGGATGACCTCAACTGGCGGGTGCATACGATCTTGCATCGGGAAAAAGGGATTCGCACAGAAAGGGTCGACGACAATGTTTGAACGGGAAAGCGATTGGGCGATCGGCGGGCCGGCCGTCGAGGCGGTAAAAGAGCAGCTTCGCGCCTGGCTGGCGGAGGATATCGGTTCCGGCGACGTGACGACGATGTCCACGGTGCCGCCGGGCCATCAATCGAAAGGCATCATCCATGCCAAGCAGGCGGGCGTTCTTGCGGGCATCCCTCTGGCGCGTCTCGTATTCGAGACGGTCGACCCGGCATTGAAGTTCGACGCGTTGGCTTCGGATGGAGCGAAGGTGGAGCCGGGCACGGTGCTTGCCGTCGTCGAGGGCTCTTCGCACAGCGTTCTGACGGGAGAACGCCTGGCGCTGAATTTATTGCAGAGGCTATCGGGAATCGCGACGAAGACTAGCGAATACGTCTTGGGAGCGCAAGGCACTCCGGTACGCGTGACGGATACGCGCAAGACGACGCCGGGCCATCGCACGCTGGAGAAATACGCGGTTCGGATCGGCGGCGGGGCGAACCATCGGTTCGGCTTGTACGACGCCGTGATGATCAAGGATAATCATATTAAAGCCGCCGGCGGCATTACGGCGGCCGTGCAGAGCGCCAAATCCCGCATTCCCCATACGATGATGATAGAGGTGGAGGCCGAATCGCTGGCGCAGGCGGAAGAGGCGGTCCGAGCGGGCGCGCATATCGTGATGCTCGACAATATGAGCACCGCGGCGATGGCCGAGACGGTCAAGGCGATCAGACAGATCTCGCCTTATATCGTGCTGGAGGCATCGGGCGGCATCGCTCCGGAGAGAGTAGGCGAAATCGCGCGCTGCGGCGTCGACGTCATCTCGGTCGGCGGTCTGACGCATTCTTTCCAAGCGCTGGACATCAGTCTCGACTTGAACGCGAAGAAGTCGGGGGGTGCGCCATGATTCTCGTCGTCGATGTCGGAAACACGAACATCGTGCTGGGTCTGTACAAGGGCCGGAAGCTGACGCACCATTGGCGAATGAGCACGAATCGTTCCGCAACGGTGGATGAATACGGCGTGCTGATCCATAATCTGTTCCAGCTTGCCGGCGTGCGGGCGGAGCAGATCGAGGGCGTCATTCTCTCCTGCGTCGTTCCTCCGATTATGAACACGCTGGAGAGGCTGTTCGAAGCTTACGTGGGCAAGCAGGCGCTCGTTGTCGGGCCGGGCATCAAAACGGGATTGAACATCCGGTACGAGAATCCGCGCGAGGTCGGAGCGGACCGGATCGTCAACGCGGTCGCGGGGATCGAGCAATACGGGATGCCGCTCGTCATCGTGGATTTCGGGACGGCGACGACCTTCGATTATATCGATCCGACGGGCGCGTATATCGGAGGGGCGATCGTACCGGGAATCGGCATCTCCGCGGAGGCGCTTTATCAGCGGGCGGCCAAGCTGCCGCGGATCGAGCTGTCCAAGCCGAAGACGGTCATCGGACGCAATACGGTCGCCGCGATGCAATCCGGCATTATCTACGGCTACGCCGGGCAAGTCGACGGCATCGTGAAGCGCATTCGCCAAGAATTCGGCGTGCAGCCGAGAGTGATCGCGACCGGCGGATTGGCCGACCTGATCGCCGAGGAGTCGGAATCGATCGAGACGGTCGATCCGCTGCTTACGCTTGAAGGATTACGGATTGTATACGAGCGAAATAGGCAACAATAGATTGTCGGACGGATTGGATTTCTCCGCCGAGGGAGGTTGACGGAATATGGCTATGAAGGACGAAATGATTCGAGGCACCGCGTGGAACGGCGGATTGCGGGTATTCGCCGCGCGCACGACCGCGCTCGTCTCGGAGCTGCAGCGCAGACAGGATACGTTTCCTACGGCGACTGCGGCTCTTGGTCGTACGGCGACCGCGGCGGCGATGATGGGCATTATGCTCAAGGACCGGGAGAAGCTGACGGTTCAGGTAAAGGGCGACGGACCGATCGGCCAGATCGTCGTCGACGCCAATGCGGCGGGCGAAGTAAGGGGCTACGTCGATCACCCGCACGTGCACGTGCCGAGCAACAGCCAAGGCAAACTGGACGTGGCCGGCGTCGTCGGACGAACGGGGCACCTGCACGTGACGAAGGATTTGGGGCTAAAAGACCCTTACAGAGGCAGCGTGCCGATCATTTCCGGCGAGATTGGCGAAGATTTTACTTTGTATTTCGCGGATTCCGAGCAGACTCCTTCGGCGGTAGGGCTCGGCGTGCTCGTCGATACGGACAATACCGTTCTCCATGCGGGCGGTTTCATCGTTCAGGTCATGCCCGGTCTTCCGGAGGAGCGGCTCGTTCGACTGGAGCAGGCGATTGCCGCGATGCCGCACGTGACGGCTTTACTGGATCAGGGAGAAACTCCCGAAGGAATACTTCGTTTTCTGGTGGGAGACGACTTGACGATTCATCAGACGATCGAGCCGGCGTTTCTTTGCCAGTGCTCCAAGGAGAGGTTCGAGCGGGCGCTGCTGACGATCGGCAAGCGAGAGCTGAGAAGCCTGATCGACGAGGACGGCCAGGCGGAGACGCACTGCCATTTCTGCAACGAGAAATACTTGTTCGACGGCGAGGAGCTGGAGGCTCTCTATCGCCTCGCGGACCGGGAATAACAGAAGGGATGATTCCGATGGGGGAGACGATACGGCGCATGCCGCCGCTCGTACTGATGGCCCTCTTAGCGACGCTGATGCTCGCGGCCGGCTGCAGCAAGGATGGCGGCTCGCCCGCTCCGAACGATCAAGAGCCGTCGGAATCGGCGTTCGGCGGCGGCGGAGACGAGGTGATCGCCACCGTAGGGAAATCGTCTATTACGCGCCAACAGTTGCTGAACCGACTGTTGGCTTCTTATGGTTCCCAGGTTCTCAGGAGCATGATGCTGGCCGAAGCCGTGAACGAGGAAGCCAAAGCTTTGCGCATCGGAGTGACGGACGAGGAGCTGGAGCAAGAGATAAGATGGATGAGTCAGGGCTACGAGGACGAGGCCGATTTCTATCGCTCCATGAAGCAGCAGCTCGGCATGAGCCGCGAGGAAGTCCGGGAAGACGCACGTTACCGGCTGCTGTTGGAGAAGCTGTCGACGTATCAGGTTCAGGTGTCCCCCGAGGAGATCGGGCGGTACCTGGACGAACACTGGGCGGAATTCCAGCCGGTCAGACAGTATCGCCTGGCTAAAATCCTGGTGCAAACGGAAGAGTTGGCGAGGGGGATTCTGGAGAAGCTGGGCGGGGGAGAGGATTTCGCGGAGCTGGCCCGGGCGCATTCCATCGACGAGTTCACGGCGGACCAGGGCGGAGACGCGGGTTGGATCGATTCGAACGATCCGTTCGAAGCCGCTCCGGTGCTGGAGCAGGCTTCCCGGATGCAGGTCGGGGAGACGACGGGCCCGATTCGGACGGATCTAGGCTTCGCGATTATTCGATTGGACGGCGTCGGCGAGGTTCAGACCCGTTCCGAAGAAGAGATTCGGCTTGAAGCGAAGAAGCAGATCGCGTTGAGCAAGGCCGTTCCGGCCGGCGACATGGAGCAGGCGCTGCTGGAGAAGTACGGGGCGGTCGTCCTCGACCGGAAGTTGGGTTCTTAAACGAATTACCACCCATAGTTAACCAGCTATTGACAATCCTCTCGGCGGTCTGATAAGATGAAATCAGACTGAATGCCGACTGTTTTAGTCGGATTAACGAAATCAGGCGCATAGCCGCTATCTCGTAGGAGGGAACAACTTTAATGGCCAAGATTGTTCAGAACGTGACCCAGCTTATCGGCGATACGCCGCTTGTACGCTTGAACCGCGTGGTGCCTGAAGGCAGCGCGGAAATTTACGTTAAGCTCGAATATCAGAACCCGGGTTCCAGCGTTAAGGACCGCATCGCGATCAGCATGGTCGAGGAAGCGGAGAAGCAAGGCATCATCAAGCCTGGCGTCAGCACGATCGTCGAGCCGACGAGCGGCAACACCGGGATCGGTCTGGCCATGGTTGCCGCGGCTAAAGGCTACCGCGCGATTCTCGTCATGCCCGAGACGATGAGCTTGGAGCGCCGCAACTTGCTTCGCGCTTACGGAGCCGAGCTCGTGCTGACTCCGGGATCGGAAGGCATGAACGGCGCCGTCAAGAAAGCCGAAGAGGTCGTCAAGGAAAACCCGGACTATTTCATGCCTCAGCAATTCAAGAACCAAGCGAACGTGAAAATTCACCGCGAGACGACGGGACCGGAGATCGTCGAAGCGATCAAATCCTACGACGGCAAGATCGACGCGTTCGTGGCCGGCATCGGTACGGGCGGCACGATCTCGGGCGCGGGAGAAGTGTTGAAGCAGAACTTCCCGAATATCAAAGTGTATGCGGTCGAACCCGCTGGATCCCCGCTCTTGTCCGGCGGCGGCCCGGGCCCTCACAAGATCCAGGGCATCGGAGCGAATTTCATTCCGGAGATTCTGAACCGCGAAGTTTATGACGAAGTCGTCACGGTCGAGAACGAAGAAGCGTTCGAGACGGCTCGTACCGTCGCCAAGAAGGAAGGTCTGCTGGTCGGCATCTCTTCCGGAGCGGCGATCTACGCCGCGCTCAAGGTGGCGAAGGAGCTGGGCGAAGGCAAGCGCGTCGTAGCGGTCGTCCCTTCCAACGGCGAACGTTACTTGAGCACGCCTCTGTTCAACTTCGAGAACTGATCGTCATCCGCAAATTTCGGATTGCCCAAGGGCCCTTGTCGAAGAAGCCGAGAGCTATTCGGCGGGGCCTTGAACTAAGAGAGACGACTCCGTATCCACCAATTGGATGGATATGGAGCCGTCTCTCTTTTTCCGCTAACCGATTATGGCTATCCGAGTGTCGAACCGATCGTTACTGCTGAGTAATCAGCTTGACTACGTCGTCGATTTTTTTTCCGTGGGCGATCGCCCCGGCTGCCATCCAATAGCTAATGTCTACTTCAAATACATGATTGTTCTTTACGGCGGGCAGATCCTGCCACAGGGAGCTGTTCCGCAACTCGACTGCTTTGTCTCGCGCGGCTTCTCCCTGCACAAGAAGGAAAATATAATCCGCATCCAGATCGGGCAGCAACTCCAGGGAAAATGAATAGTTGTAGTCCCAGCTTAGCTCTTTAATGAGCGGATGAGGCTCCAGTCCCAGATCGTCGTAAAGCACGGGCCCGCTATAGTAGGTGCCGTCCATTAGCAGGAACTCTTTGGGCTTGACGCGGATAACGGCGAATGTTTTTCCCTCGGTATACGGCTGCAACACGGCTTTGGCTTCCTCAAGCTTGTCCTCGTATGCCTGGATAGCGGCGTTGGCTTCCTCTTGTTTCCCTAAGATATCGCCAAGCGTATGCAGCGTGTCTTTCCAACTGACCGTCGCGTCTTCGAATGCATAGGTCGGCGCGATTTTGCCGAATTGCTCATAGCCTCCGTCCTTGGCCAGATTGCTCGTGTAAAGTACGATAATATCCGGGTCGGCGGCAAGCAAGGCCTCTAGATTAGGACCATCCGTAAAGTCGAGGAAGGGGACATCCTCCAAGTAAGGCTGAAGATAATCTTGGACGTAGCTGCCCAGCGACCACTGCAGGGCCGGCGTAACCCCCAAGGCGACCAGCGCGTCTTCCACGTAAGGAGCGACGATACGTTCGGGATGGACGGGGATAACGACGTCGCCGACGATGTCGTGGACGATTCTCGTCTGTTGAGCGTTAGGGGCAGCGCTATCGCTCGGTTCCGCAGAGGAATTTCCCGCGATGGGCCGGGCGGACGGATCTCCCGTCTTGGCTTCGCCGCAGGCCGCCGCAAGCAGGACGACTACGGATAAAATCATAATGGACAACCCTTTTTTTCTTAATCTGATCATGGGACTCCTCCGATGTTGATTATCATTCTCAATAGAATCATAACACGATAAACATCGGCGTCACTATAGAGTATTGTGCGTACTAAACGTAGGTGAATGTGCGCGATCCCGGCTAACCTAATCTTGCGGCTGCCCATTCCAATTGCTGTAGATGGCTGACCGAAGCGTATTCCAGCCATGGAATTTCCGGTACTACGTAAAGGGATTGCCTGCGGACCGCCGGTATCCGGGCCCATTTCGGTTCCGACTGCAGTTCCCTCCACAATTGTTCCGAAGAGGCGGATTTGTCGATGGCCACAAGCAGAAGCTCGACTTCTCCTTCGACCAGTTCCTGCTTGCCGATCTCCCTGCACGCCTTCGTAGGAGGTACGTCGAAGGCCGGGACGAGCCGCAAATCTTCGAACAGGACCGCCCCGCCGTTACGGCTTCCGTATACCAAGAGCTTGCCTTCGTTCACGTGGAGCAGCGCCGTCCGCGAACCGCCTTGCTTGCGCCGCACGGACATGCCAACCTCCTTGGCCCGTCGTTCATAGACGCGCAGCCAGCTTTCGGCTTTTTTACGATCGTTCATAAACTCGGCGATCTCCATAAAATGCTGTCGCCATTCCAGCTGCATCCAAGGAATACATTTTAACGGAGCGATTTCCCGCAGACGTTCCAGCACCGCATCGTCGATAAACTCGTCGCATAAAATCACCTCGGGCTCGGCGCAAGCAAGCAACTGCAGGTTTTGCTGCCAGGTGGGACGGTCGGGAAGCCGCTCTTTCCGCAGGGGGAAGCTAATGCTGTTGTGAAAACGCGCGTTGAGGTCGTGTTGAACGGGGGCTACGTAAGCGGCGAACGGGGTTATTCCCAAAGCCTGCATATGAGCGGCGTAATGATAGCTCAGCACGGCTGCCTTTTCTCGTTTGCGAGCCTGATAATCGACGGGAGGGACCCCGACCGCTTCCTTGAACCGGCTCCGGAAGTAGGCTTCATCCTGGAAGCCGGAAAGGAACGCAATTTCCCGGACGGTGCTTTTTCCTTGCAGAAGCAGCAATTCCTTGGCTTTGTCTAAGCGAATCCGCTTCAGCATCTCGGAGGGACTCCTTCCGGAGATTTCTTTGAATTTGCGCGAGAAATGCCATAGGCTCATGCCGGCAAGCGCTGCAAGGCGGTCACGGGGCAACGGCTGATGATAGTGTTCATTCATATATCTGATCGTCAGAAGGATGGCTTCCTTCTGATTGGCCGAATCCTCGGCAAGCCGGTCCTCGGAAAGCATGACGAGCAATTGGTGAAACGCCAGCTGGCAAGCAAGCTCGTCCAGCGGAGATTCCGCTTCCGATAACGAGCAGAGCCGTTCGGCGAGCGTTCGCGCCTTGTAGTAGAACTTCCCGGAAAATGCGCCTCCTACAGGAAGCCATGCGCAATCCTGCTCCGGGACAAACCGGCGGTCTGTTCCGTTACGGCCGGAGTACCGGAGGCGTTCAAAGCGAATGCGCGTAACGGTCAGCGACTTGCCCGCAAGGACGCTCAGCTTAAACAGCTGCCCGCTCTTTAGCAGAACCGACTGCCCCCGCTTCAAGGAGAGCAGACATCCGTCCGTCTCCAACGCTCCCTCTCCGCTATGAATGAGCAGAAGCGTCCAGCATTCGGAAAATTGCTTCGTTTCTCCAAAATCGGTGTATGAGAAGAAATCGGCGCCCAGCAGGCGGAACAACGCATCGCTCCGCTTTTCCTGGCGCCGCTCAAGCCTATCTTGTCGTTTGGTCATCTATCGATCTTCCTTTCCGGATACCCATGATGTCGGCCTATTTTATCGTCTGCTTCCAGTATCGCAATGACGCCGCGCGCTTTCAAGGGGGGGATTATGGTCTGCCAGGCCGATGTCGAATTGCATGTTGGGTGATTCTATCATCCTTGCCGGTCGCGGTCCGGCTTCTGTTAATCGAATTTCTTTTAAGCAGAGGGGCGGTATTTATGGTATTCTTCTTAAAAAGACGGAGAGTCGCGATCAGTTGAAGGGACGGATACAGTGGGCAGCGTGGAAAGGATTGCGTTGGATCGGTGGGAGATTTGGCATCGTGAGAGGGAAGGCTATACCTTGCTGCCCTATGTTCGGAAAATAGATCCGGAGCCGGGCGCAGGTCCGCTGCCGGGCTTCTGGGACAGGGCATGGGCGTATGCTTCGGCGTATGCGACCATACTGGAGAGCGGCAAGGGCGGACGCTATACGATCGTCGGGCTTCGCCCGGTATCGGCGATCGTAGGCTTCGCCAATGGAGCGGACCTGCTGGAGCCAGTCAGCGGCGCGGCCGGATCGGAATGGGCGGCGATCGGCCGGGCAGAGGGCAAGCCGCTGGACGTGCTGAGAGAATGGCTGCGTCCGTGGCGGGCGCCCCGCCCGGAAGGCGTTCCGGACTGCATCGGCGGCGTAATCGGCTATTGGAGCTACGACGTCGCGCGAAGCCTGGAGAAGCTTCCGGAGCTTGCGAAGGATGATCTGGGCTTGCCGGAATATGGGTTTCAGCGATTCGAGGAGCTGTGGATTGCCGACCATACGGAGCGTGCGGTATATCTAGCCGTGCATGTCCGAATCGAGCCGGGCACGGACGGCGCGGAACTGAAGAGGCGGTACCGTTCCGCCCGGGAGCGCGCCGACGAGATGGAACGATTGTGGCTGAGCTGGCTATCGGAGGGAGAGAGCCCGGCAAGCCGGGAGCGCGCGGAGCGGATGCGGGAGAAGATGGCCGACGATCGGCTGGAGATCGACATTGAACGGCTGCCCGGCTTGTCGACTTCGATGAGCAGAGCGGAATACGAGGAAGCGGTGCGCCGAATTCAGCGGTATATCGGGCAGGGGGACGTGTTTCAGGTCAACTTGGCGCTTCGCCAGAGCCGTTCCCTCGCCGCCGCTCCCGAGGAGCTGTACGAATGGCTGCGCGTCGTGAACCCGTCTCCTTATATGGGTATGCTGCGAACCCCTTCCTTCGCGCTGGTCAGCGCTTCGCCCGAACTGCTGGTTAAGCTTCACGGACGGCATTTGTCGACAAGGCCGATTGCGGGAACTCGCCGCAGGGGGCGGACGCCCGAGGAAGATCGCGCCTTGGAGGCCGAATTGCTGGGGAGCGAGAAGGAGCGGGCCGAGCATGTCATGCTCGTCGATCTGGAGCGCAACGATCTGGGGCGGGTGGCCAAGTACGGCACGGTGAAGGTGCCGGAGCTGCTGACGGTCGAGCGGTATTCCCATGTGATGCACCTCGTGTCGCAGGTAGAGGCGACGCTGGCGGAAGGCAAAGACGGGCTCGATGTTCTGGCCGCGACCTTCCCGGGCGGAACGATTACCGGAGCTCCGAAGATTCGCACGATGGAAATTATCGAGGAGCTTGAGCCGACCCGGCGGGGCCCCTATACGGGTTCGATCGGATGGATTGACTACAGCGGGAATATGGAATTTAATATAATTATTCGTACGATCGCCGTACAGAACGGGGTCTGTCATATTCAAGCCGGAGCGGGGATCGTCATCGATTCCGTGCCGGAGCGGGAGTTTTACGAATCCCTGAACAAGGCCAAGGCGCTATGGAAAGCGGTGCAGTACAGCGAAGGGCAGGTTGAACCGACATGATCTTGGTAATCGACAACTACGATTCGTTTACGTATAACCTGGTGCAGTATTTGGGAGAGCTCGGCGAGGAGATCGTCGTTCGCCGCAACGACGAGATCGATCTGGACGGCATCGCCCGGCTTGCTCCCGACCATATTTTGATTTCACCCGGACCCTGCACGCCTAACGAAGCGGGCATTAGCCTGGCTCTGCTGGAGCGGTTCAAGGGAGAAATTCCGATCCTCGGCGTCTGCCTGGGCCATCAATCGATCGGACAGGCGTTCGGGGGAGAAGTCGTTCGGGCCGACGAGCTCATGCACGGCAAGACTTCCGAAATCAAGCACGACGGCAAGACGATCTTCGCGGGCCTTCCCTCTCCGTTCACGGCAACTCGCTATCATTCCTTGATCGTGAAGCGCGAGACTTTGCCGGATTGCCTCGAGATCAGCGCGGAGACGGAAGACGGACTGATCATGGGGCTGCGGCACAAGGAATACGCCGTGGAAGGCGTGCAATTCCACCCGGAATCGATTATGACCGACCACGGGCTGCGGATGCTTCGCAACTTCCTCGACCGAAAGTCGGGCGTCGGGGCATGAAGTTCTTGTTCAACGGACAATTGACTAGTCAGAGCGAAGCCGTGATCTCCGCATTCGATCACGGCTTTCTTTACGGAATGGGCTTGTTCGAAACCTTCCGAACGTACGGCGGACGCCCGTGGCTGCTGAGGGAGCACGCCGCGCGGCTGGGGCGGGGCTGCGAGCTGCTGGGCATCCGCTACGTTCCGGACGTTCGGCGAATGGAGCGCGGCGTGGCCGACTTGCTGGCGGCCGGCGGGCTTCGCGACGGCTATATCCGATGGTCGGTGTCGGCGGGAGAGGGCGAGATCGGCCTGCCTTCGGAAGATTATGGACGACCGAACGAAATCGTGTACGCCAAAGCTCTCGCCCCGGATCATCCGGCGACCCGCCCCGGCAAGACGCTGCGCCTGTTGAAGCTGCGGAGAAGCACGCCGGAAGGCGCGTATCGGCTGAAATCTTTCCATTATATGAATAATATCGCGGCCAAGCGGGAATTGCTGGCGGCCGGGGCGGCTCCGGGCACGGAGGGACTGTTCCTCGACGGAGCCGGGCATGTCGCGGAAGGCATGGTCAGCAACGTGTTCTGGCTGAAGTCGGGGAAGCTGTGCACGCCGTCTTCGGACACGGGGCTGCTGGAGGGAGTGACCCGGGAATACGTCATTCGGCTGGCGCAGGCCGAAGGCATTCCCGTAGAAGAAGGACTTTACGGCTGGGAAGCGCTGCTCGGGGCGGACGAAATCTTCGTCACGAACTCGGTGCAGGAGATCGTTCCCGTCGTCAAGCTGGAGAACGATCAAGGGCAGCGGGCGGATTCGGGGAGCGGGGAGGCGGGGGAACTCACTTCCCGTCTGATGAGGCTGTACCGCGCTGCCGCGGAAAGGAAGGACGACGAATGAATCCGATTTTTCATCAGCGCTCCTACAAGTTCCGGGACGGAATCGAGCTGGAGCTGGGACAGAGAACCCTGATTATGGGAATACTGAACGCAACGCCCGATTCTTTCTCGGACGGCGGCCGTTACAACGAAGCGGAAGCGGCGGCGGCGAGGGCGGAACAGATGGCTTCGGAGGGCGCGGACATCATCGACATCGGCGGAGAATCGACAAGGCCGGGACACGACCCGATTTCAGCGGAGGAGGAGCTGGCCCGCATTCTTCCGGTGATCCGGGCGGTAAAGGCTCGGGTCAGGCTGCCGATCAGCGTCGATACGTACAAGGCGGAGACGGCGCGACAGGCATTGGAAGCCGGCGCGCATATCGTCAACGACGTGTGGGGCTTCAAACGCGATCCGAAGATGGCGCGAGTCGCGGCGGAATTCGATTGCCCGGTTATTCTCACGCATAATCGCGACAATCGCGACTACCGGGATTTTATGGCGGACGCCTTGAACGATCTGCGCGAGAGCGTTCGGATCGCCCGCAACGGCGGAGTAGCCGAGGAGAATATCTGGCTGGATCCGGGAATGGGCTTCGCCAAGGATCATGAGGAGAATTTGGAGATGATGGGCCGTTTGGAAGAGGTGGTCGCGCTGGGTTATCCGGTACTGCTGGCCGCTTCCCGCAAGCGGTTCATCCAGCGGGCGCTCGGCGTGACGGCCGGCGAGGCGGCCGAAGGGACCGGCGCTACGACGGCATTGGGCATCGCGCAAGGCTGTCAGATGGTACGGGTGCATGACGTGCTGCTGTCGAAACGCGTGGCATTGATGGCGGATGCGGTCTTATATCGAAACCGAGCGGGAAGGGCGGCCGAGGCTAATGGATAGAATGCTGCTGAAGCGAATGGTGTTTTATGGATATCACGGGGTGTACCCGGAGGAAAACAAGCTCGGGCAGAAATATATCGTGGACCTTGATTTACGACTGGATCTGGGCCCGGCGGCGCATAGCGACGATGTAGAGGATACGGTGAACTACGCCGACATTCACGCCCGGATCAAGCAAATCGTGGAAGGACCTCCGGTTAAATTGATCGAGACGCTGGCCGCAAACATTGCTTCCGCCGTACTCGGTACGTATACTAGTATCCAGAAAGCAACGGTGGCGGTGACGAAGCCGAATCCGCCGTTCGACATTACTTTCGACGGAGTGACCGTGGAGCTGTCCAGACGGAGAGGATCGGACGGGAGCATCGTCCCTGCAGAGGACTGATCTCGATTGCAAGACGCATACGTGGCGCTGGGCGCCAACCTGGGTGACCGGGAAGCCTCGCTCAAGGAGGCGATACGAAGGCTGCGGGAGGAACCTGATCTGGAGCTGCAGCGGATCTCGCCGGTATATGAGACCGCTCCTGTGGGCTATACCGACCAGCCTTCTTTTCTCAATATGACGATCGGGCTGAGAACGGCCATTTCTCCCCTGGATCTGCTGCGCCGTCTGCTGGCGATCGAGCGGGACATGGGACGGGTGAGAGACATCCGATGGGGGCCGCGCAACATAGATTTGGATTTGCTCGCGTACGATTCGATTGCGATGGATACGCCGGAATTGACGCTCCCGCATCCCCGAATGGGAGAGCGGGCGTTCGTATTGGTACCGCTGAAGGACATCTGGCCGGAGGAGCTTCCTTTTCCATGGGAGAAGCAGCTGTCGGCGATGTCTCTGCGGGAGGAAGGCATCTCGCGTTTCGCGGCGCGGGAGGACGCGGAGTTAGGAAAGGAGCAATAGAGGATGCTGAAAATCGGCAACGTAACGATGAATAACAATGTCGTGCTGGCCCCGATGGCGGGCGTCTGCAATCCGGCGTTCCGGCTGATCGCCAAGGAATTCGGCTGCGGACTCGTCTGCGCGGAGATGGTGAGCGACAAGGCGATATTGCACGGCAACCAGCGTACGCTGGAAATGCTGTTCGTGGACGAGCGGGAGAAACCGCTGAGTCTGCAAATTTTCGGAGGGGATAAGGAGTCTCTCGTCGAAGCCGTGAAGTTCGTCGACCAGAACACGAACGCGGACATCATCGACATCAACATGGGCTGCCCCGTGCCGAAGGTGACGAAATGCGACGCGGGAGCGAGATGGCTGCTCGATCCGAAGAAAATTTACGAGATGGTGTCCTATGCCGCGGATGCGGCCAAGAAGCCGGTCACGGTCAAGATGCGCATCGGGTGGGACGACGAGCACATCTATGCGGTGGAGAACGCCCAGGCGGTAGAACGCGCGGGCGGAGCGGCCGTCAGCGTTCACGGAAGAACGCGGGAGCAGCTGTACACGGGCAAGGCCAACTGGGACATTCTGCGCGACGTGAAGCAGGCGGTGAACATACCGGTCATCGGCAACGGCGACGTGTTCTCTCCCGAGGACGCCAAGCGTCTGCTGGAGCATACGAATTGCGACGGCGTCATGATCGGCCGGGGAGCTCTGGGCAATCCGTGGATGCTCTACCGGACGGTGCACTTCCTGACGACGGGCGAGCTGTTGCCGGATCCGTCCCCTAAGGAAAAGATCCGCATCGCGATGCTGCATATGGACCGTCTCGCCGAGCACAGGGGAGAGCGGGTCGCGGTTCGGGAAATGCGCAAGCATCTGGCGTGGTATCTCAAGGGCCTTCCGGATTCCGCCGCCGCGAAAAATTCGGTCATGGAACTGCAATCTCGCGCGGAAGTGGTGTCCGTGTTAGAGGAATACGTGAGCCGGGTCGACGAGATTCTGGCCCGCGATGCGGCCGGAGCTTCCGATTCCGGCGAAATCCTCGTACACTAGGAGGAAGCGGTTTCACGAAGTGCTTTCCGCGAATTGACATTTTCAAGGGGTTGCAATATAATCGTACCAATATTCGCCCAAGCATCAGGAAAATCGCAAGGCTAACATCGGATAAAGATGTCATGTCGGCGATGACCGACCATATATTGGTTAGCAACCTCGAAAATCTTTTCCATGACAGGAGATCGGTGAGATGAGCGACAAGGAAGTGCTTCTGACCCAAGACGGGCTCAAGAGGCTTGAAGATGAACTCGAAAACCTTAAATCCGTCAAACGCCGCGAAGTCGCGGAGCGAATCAAGGTAGCCATCGGATACGGCGACATTAGCGAGAACTCGGAGTATGAGGACGCTAAGAACGAACAGGCATTCATCGAAGGACGGATCATTACGCTGGAGAAGATGCTTCGCAACGCGCGGATCATCAACAGCGAAGAAATCGATCTGGAGACGGTGAGCATCGGTTCGACCGTCGTCGTGGAAGATTTGGAATATGGCGACACGATGGAATATACGATCGTCGGTACGGCAGAATCGGACCCGCTGAACAACAAAATCTCCAACGAAAGCCCGGTAGGCAAAGCGATTATCGGCAAAAAGAAAGGCACAACCGTTGAAGTGAGCGTTCCTGCGGGTATCATTCAATATAAAATTGTCGATATCAAAGTGTAGCAGACGCGTACTGCCGCAATTCAGACGTTAGTCGCCGTCCCAAGGACGGAGAAGCCGATTGACTGGGATAGAAAAAAGCTTCCTTCGGAAGCTTTTTTGCCTGTTAGAGGGCGTTCGCTTGAATGACGCGTCGCCGAGCCGCATAAATCAGATAGGGATGAAGGAGTACGAGGCTATGGAACATAACGACCAGACGGAAGAGTTGGAATTAGGCGAACTGCTGCGAATCCGGAGAGGGAAACTGGACGATCTGCGGGCGCTGGACGTCGATCCGTTCGGCGTTAAATTCGACCGCACGCACCATGCGGGCGAGCTTCTCGCGCAATACTCGGAGCTGTCGAAAGAGGAACTGGACGAGAAGGCGGCCGAAGTGAACGTCGCGGGCCGAATCATGACGAAGCGTTCGATGGGCAAAGCGGCATTCGCGCACATTCAGGACCTGAGCGGGAAGATTCAGATCTATGTGCGGCAGGATTCCGTGCCCGAGCACAAGTTCAAGGCATTCGATCTGCTGGACATCGGCGACATTATCGGCGTGAAGGGTATCGTGTTCAAGACGAAGACGGGAGAAACCTCGATCAAGGTGGACGATCTGGAGGTGTTGACCAAGTCTCTGCTCCCGCTGCCGGACAAGTTCCACGGACTGAAAGACGTGGAAACCCGCTATCGTCAGCGCTATGTGGACTTGATCGTCAATCCGGACGTTCAGAAAACGTTCATTACGCGTTCTCGCATTATTCAATCGATGCGCCGTTATTTGGACGATCGCGGTTATTTGGAAGTCGAAACTCCGACGCTGCACTCTATTGCGGGCGGCGCCGCGGCGCGTCCTTTTATAACGCATCATAATGCGCTCGACATGCAGCTCTATATGCGGATCGCGATCGAGCTGCATCTGAAGCGGCTGATCGTCGGCGGATTGGAGAAAGTGTACGAGATCGGACGCGTCTATCGCAACGAGGGCATCTCGACGCGCCACAATCCCGAATTCACGATGATCGAGCTGTACGAGGCTTATGCCGATTACGAAGACATCATGCGTCTGACCGAGTCGCTGATCGCGCACATCGCGCAAGAGGTTCTCGGCACGACGAAGATTGCGTATCAAGGGCAGGAAGTGGATCTGACGCCGTCGTGGCGCCGGGTATCGATGACCGAGCTGATCCGAGAGACGGTCGGCGTGGACTTCACCGCTCCAATGACGGACGAAGAAGCCTATGCGCTGGCCAAGGAGCATAAGGTTCCGGTCGAGAAGCATATGTCGTTCGGCCACATCGTCAACGCGTTCTTCGAGACGTTCTGCGAGCACACCTTAATTCAGCCTACTTTCGTAACCGGGCATCCGGTAGCGATCTCTCCTTTGGCGAAGAAGAACGAAGCCGATCCGCGGTTTACGGACCGGTTCGAGCTGTTCATCGTCGCCCGCGAGCATGCCAACGCGTTTACCGAGCTGAACGACCCGATCGATCAGCGCCAACGGTTCGAGGCGCAGCTTGTGGAGAAGGAAGCGGGCAACGACGAGGCGCACGAGATGGACGACGACTTTATTCGCGCGCTGGAACACGGAATGCCTCCGACGGGCGGACTCGGGATCGGCGTCGACCGGTTGGTCATGCTGCTGACCGACGCGCCGTCGATTCGAGACGTTCTCCTATTCCCTCATATGCGAGAGCGTTCCGACGGGTAATCTTAGTTGAGGGCTGGCTGGGACGCGACGCTAATTGCACGAGGACGCTTATAGAGGCACGAACGGCTTCGAATAGGCGGATTCTCTACAACGGATTGCTATCTGCGGAAGAACGGTTTTTTCTTGATGGTTTGCAATAGTTGGTGCAATTAGCGTCGGCCCTTTATCGGCGAGAAGAGGCGTGCTCGGCTTCAATAAAATTCCATGTATAAATGGGGTTGCAAAGGCGTAGGGGACTGTGCTATATTATTTAAGTCGCCTCTGGGCGGCACGCAAAAGCAACACCGATTGTTCTTTGAAAACTGAACATTGAGCGTAAGAAACAAATCATCGTCGAAAGACGGTAACCAGCAAGAAATGAGCTAATCAACTTCTTGTGGAGACTTTCACTCTCGGGACTTC
>JAEZZE010000214.1 GCA_023418755.1 Bacillota bacterium
CGATAGTATCGCGAGGCGGGCTTATTCGACTTACCATTACCCCTGCGTGCGCAATAGTACCGCATGGCGGGCTTATTCGACCTACTACACCCCGTCCGCGCACGATAGTATCGCGTGGTGAGCTTATTCGACTCTCCACGCCCCGTCCGCGCACGATAGTATCGCCTGGCGGGCTTATTCGACTCTCCACGCCCCCTCCGCGCGCGATACAATCGCTGCCCCTGAACTGCCGATCCGGAGACAGCCCCTTCGTTTAATTCGCGTAATGGAATAAATGAGCCTTTACTTTTTCGACTTCCTCGGACGTTCGATGCAAGTGGACGACTTCATTCACGTCATACTTGTTCCCGTCGAGGTCGTAGAAGACGAAGTTAATCCCGCAGCTATCCCGATCCGCAAGATCCTCCACTTTTACGCCGTTCGATTGCAGGCGGTCGTACAAATGCTCGATTTCCCGCACCTCGAATGTGAACCTGAACATTTCAAAGCCGGCCTTGTCGGGAAACTGATTATCGATCTCCCCCTCCGTCTCCACCAAATGCAGCCACTGACCGTCGGTAAGCTTAAGAATCGCCTGGGACTCCGCCGGGTTAAACGGCACGGCGTACTCCAGTCCGAAATTCCGCTGCCACCACTCGGCCGATTTTAACGGCTGTTTTACCGGTACGTACACCGAACAAATTCTCTTCAGATAGGTAGCCGACCATTCGCGCGATCCGTTTGGCATCACGATCATCCTTTCTTGTTTTGATTACCTTCACCTTCAATAAACGCAACAAACGAAAAAAACCAAACAACAATCGGGAAATTATTTTTGAACGATTTGAAACAAGTTGCCGTCCGAATCCTTAAACGTAAAATGCAATCTTCCGCCGACTTGCAGCAAACGGGATAACCGAATTCCCTCTCTGGATAATCCCAAGTAGGCCTTAATCATCTTTTCCGGGTCACGTTCCCGGAACGCATCGACCAACGCGTCGAAATGAACGGGACCTTGGCGAGAACCGGGGACGGGCCGGACAGGCCGGTCGGGCCGGATAGGCCGGTCGGACGCGGAATCGGCAGCCATGCTCCTCAATCTCCGGCGGGCACGTCCGAGAGCGACTTGTACCGCCCCGTCTTTCATCCCTATACGGGCTGCCGTTTCTTTCGCCGTAAAGTCGAAAACGTCGATAAGAAGCAGAATAACGGCCAATCGAGGAGGCAAGCGCTCGGCCAGCGTCTCCAGCAATTCCCTGGTCGACAGGGAGTGATCCGAGGAGCCCGCCTCATCGCTCGGGATCAAGGGGACAGTCCGGATCGTCCGCTTTCTTCGTCTGTCGATCCAAGCGTTTTTTACGATACGATAAAGAAAGGCCTTAGTAACGGGCCTGTCCGGCTTTTTTCTCAGCGCTTCGCTGAGTTTGAGCCACGCATCCTGCGTCAAATCTTCGGCATCCCACGGATTTCCCGCGATGCGATTACTGTAACGGAATAATATAGGCTTCCAGTCCATGCTTCTTCTTTCTGCGAACGAGACCGATTTTCCTTTTTTTGTTGAGCCTCCCCGATAGGAAATACGAGTTCGCGGAAATCCGCCTATCCGAATAGGTCCCGAACCTCGTCGGCAACGGAACGAAGAGGCTGACGGTTCCGTCCGTTTTCAACGCAATCCATTCGGTATACGAATTCGCAACCGCCTTGACGCTTCGGGAGATTGATCTCCGAAACGATCTTTCAAAATAAGCAATTTCGCCTTAGTTAATTTCTCTTTTTCCATGTCTGCTATGCCCTTATGATAAGTAAAAACAAAGTGCCCATTCATGAGCGCAGGGAGATAACCCTTAGTGAAACCTATCGTTCAATTCTGCATTTCGGTTATCATCAGGCGATGAGCTGCATTTTCCCGATTGCGATTTTCGGAAACCTGGCTCTCTCCAACGTAGTGCAGGTGCCCTTCATCCCTCGCTACGACGGTATTCTGCTTGTCTTGCTGGCCGTGCAATAACTCATGTACCGCGGTGGAATGGAGACGCGCGATGAAATCAAAGTCATCTACCTGTTTCACCTAATCAGGTTGGCGCTCGAATTATATAAGGTGAATATGGGATCGTGGTCGTACCCCGAACCGGCCTATACGAAGCTGTTCGGCGTTCCGCTCTACAGCGGATTTATGTATGCAAGCGTAGCTAGCTATATGTGTCAGGTGTGGCGGAGGCTGCGGATGGATATGACGGGCTGGCCCGGGTTTATGCTCTCGCTGCTGCTGGGCGGCGCGATCTACTTGAACTTCTTCACCCATCACTTCATTCTCGATTTTCGTTGGTGGCTGAGGGACTCGTACTCATCGTGTTTTGGAAAACCTGGATCATCTATCGGGTACGGAACGCAACTTACGGAATGCCCTTGACCCTTGCTTTTATCCTTGTAGGCCTCTTCATCTGGTTGGCCGAAAATATATCTACGTTCTTTAACGCCTGGAAGTACCCTGACCAGCACCAGAGCTGGCGACTGGTCAGCTTCAGCAAGATCAGCTCATGGTTCCTGCTGGTCATCATAAGCGTCATCATTGTCGCCCAGCTTAAATACGTGAAAGCTAATCGGGAATCCAACGGTTCCTGAAGCGTCGGCACATTGAAGCTTTCTTCCGTTTCGCAAAAGAAAGAGCTCATTCTCGAAAGACTGGAACCGATCGGCCGTTCAGCTTGTTGAACGACGATGGCCGCCTCTCCTGGGTACAGGAAAAGCGGCCTCCGTTTTCACGCGAATAAGGTCCATAGATAAGAATCGCAAGCATGACGTTTCCTTGCGTCTCCGTCTATTAATCGATGTCCAGCAATTCCAGAATGACGCCCAAATCGCCCGTGCTTTCTACGTAAGCGTATTTGTCGCCGTTCTGAATGAGCGGATATCCGAACTCCTCCAGCTTGGCCGCCGTTTCAAGCATTCTGTCCTTCGCCTTAAAAGCGATGTGATGAACGCCGGGTCCCTTCGTATCGAGAAAATCCTTCCACGTAGTCGGGTCTTCCGTAGGCTCGATAAATTCGACGACCAGATTCTCCATTTGGAAGAAGGAGAGCTTGACTCTTCCTTTCGTCGGTTGTCCCTGATAGGTAACCGTATCGCTGCCGTCTTCGTTGGCCAGAATGATCTTCGGGACGGGAACGCCCATCAATTGGGCGAAACGGCGGCTTGCCTTCTCCACGTCCCGCACGATCATCGCGATCTGGCAAATAAAAGAGGTTCCCAATATCGTGTCCGCCATTCTATTCTCTCCTTACTGTCTGATAGGGTTATTGCGATTGCGAACCCGACCGATTACGCCTCTTTCGGCCTGTAGCTGACGAACGCCAATCTCCGGCTGTCCGGAGACCACGAATTGACGTTCAAGGTGCCTTGCCCGCCGAACAAGCTGACGAGCGTGCGGAATTCGCCGCCCTCGCTTGGCATGAGCCGAATTTCGACATGCTTGTTCGCCGGGTGGTCGCCAGGCGCGACATCGCCCTTGCGGTACGTGATATAGGCTACCGACTTTCCGTCCGGGGATACGTGCGGAAACCAGTTGTTGCTGTCGTCGAACGTCATCTGCGTCTGTTCGCTTCCGTCCGCGTTCATTCGCCACACCTGCATCAGCCCCGTGCGCACCGAGTTGAACCAGATGTGCTTGCCGTCCGGCGAATATTCCGGTCCGTCGTTCAGTCCGGGGGAATTCGTCAGTCGCGTTTCGACGCCGCCGTTCACGGGAATGGTGTAGATGTCGTATTCGCCGTCCCGTTCCGCGCAATACGCCAGCACCGCGCCGTCCGGCGACCAGCCGTGCAGATAGCTGGGCGCCATGGGCGTGATCAGCACGGGATGACCGCCCTCCAAGGGAAAGACGTAAATTCGGGATTGTCCGTCCTCGAAGGTATGATGGCTCACCGCGACCATCGCGTTGTCGGGCGACAGCACATGATCGTTATTGCAGCGGTTGGCAAAGCCGGATTCAATGACGGAGCTTGCCCGCGCAGCAAGGTCGAACGAGTAAAGGCGACCCGCGCTGTTGTAGATGAGGCGCTTGCCGTCGAGGGTCCAGTTAGGCGCCTCGATCAAGGCGTCGAACTCGGCCAATACCTGCCGTTCTCCCGTGGAGACGTCAACGGTCTCCAATAAGCTGATTACGTTTCTTCCTTCCGGCTTGCGCGGTTCCGATAATCGTTTCATCGTCTGCTCTCCCTCGGATCGTGACCGTCCGGGACTATGCCCGCGGTTTGATATTCAGATTAACGCCCAAATCGTCCTCGATGTCGACGATCGTCCAACTGCTTCCGGGATAATAACCGACCGTGCGCATGTCGTACCCCATCTCCTCCAGCTCGCCGATAATCGCGTCGCGTTTCTCGCCGACCTCGAACCCAAGATGATGAACGCCGTTGCCGTGCTTGTCGAGATATTCCCGGAACGTACTATCGCGTTCGTCCGGCTCATGCAGCTCGATCACGAACTGTCCGGCCCGAATGTTCGCGAGCTTGAGTCCATAGTAGGCGCGACGGCCCCTATACGTCAAATCCGGATTGTCCGCGGGAGGATTGTAGCGGATCTCCGGAACGGGGACGTTAAACAACTTCGCCCAAGTCTCCGCCGCCTTTCGGATGTCCGACACGACGATGGCGATCTGAATAAATCCGTCAAAGCTGATAGGGGTGTTCATGATTTTACCCGCCTTTTCCGTTCCGCTTTCGCGGCGATGTCGTTGCGTTCCGATTCTCTTTAGGACTCCAGGAGGCTCAAGTAACGCAGGTGCTCCCTCATATAGCCGTCCGCCTTAAATTCGAATCCGAAGGTTTTCTTGATCTGCGACACGTCGATAGGCCGATCCCCCGGATCGGGACGTCCGCGATCCTCCAGCGTAATTCGGCTGGACGAGCCAAGGAGATCCACGGCCATTTGCGCTATCTCGGCCCAAGTGCGGAACTCGGTGCTTACGGACGTGTAATAGCCGCGGTTCAAGGTGTCGGAGTGAAGCAGCCCGGCGTAGACCTTCACGAGATCGCCGGCCCAGATGAACTGCGTGCCGTCGTTTTTCACGAAGGACATCGGCTGATTGGCAAGCGCGCTTCTGACCATGTTCACGAGCTTGAGGTCGGGATAGAGAGGCCCTCCCTTCACGCAGGGATTGCCGAACGTGTAACCCGGCCTCACGACGTTCGCCTGAATGCCATAATCCAAGGCGATCGCCATCAGATAGGCTTCCGTTGCGGCTTTGGTCGCTCCGTAGTAGTTCAACGGCTTGATGAAGCCTTCGTCGTTGTTCGGCGCGGTGCCGAAGCTGGCGATAGAGGACGTATAGATGAGCTTCTTGATGCCCGCTTCCGCCGCCGCCTGGAACAGTCGGACGGAAGGAAGCGTCTCGCGGACCAGATTGTCCTCCGCCTTCCCGTCCAGCCAGGACAGCGCGACGTGGATGCAGGCATCCTGCCCTTTAAGTCCTTCGGCGATCGCGCGGGTATCTTCCATGTCGCCCTGGATCAAGCGGATCCGGTCATGGCCCACGAATCCCGAAACCTTGTTCGTATTCCGGGCAAGAAGCGTAACCTCGTGGCCGTGATCCAGCATTTCCTTGACGACGTACGACCCGATGAACCCCGTGCCGCCGGTAATGAATATTTTCATAACGATATCGCTCCTCCGTCTACTCCTTGACGCTGCCCATCACTAGACCGGTCGTGAAGTATTTTTGCAGGTAGGGATAGATGCATAGAATCGGGATCATGGCCAGGAACATTTGCGCGGCACCCGTCGTACGGGCGCTGACCATCGATAAATACTTGGACAGATTGCCGCTGAGATCGGTGTTATTGCGAATGAATTCCTCCGGATTGACGACTACGGTTTGCAAATACGTCTGCAGCGGATAGTTCTCGATCCTATTCATATAGATCATGCCGTCGAACCAGCCATTCCAATGATCGACGAACGAGAACAGCGTAACCGTCGCGATCGTAGGCGCGGATACGGGCAGAACGCCCCGGAGCAGCGATTGCAGATGACCCGCTCCGTCGATATACGCCGCCTCGAGCAGCTCCTTCGGCAAGCTTCGCATGTAGTTCATGACGACCAGCATGCTGAAGACGGGCAGCGCGCCGGGCAGAACCAGCGACCAGATGGAGTTGATCAGCCCGGTGGTCTTCACCACCATGTACGTCGGAATCAGGCCGGCATTGAAGAGAATGGTCACGACGAAAAACCATGAGAAGACGCTCCGGGCTCTAAAATCCTTAGTCGATTTGGAGAGCGGATACGCCGTCAAAATGATCAGCAGCAAGTTGCGCGGAACGCCGAGCGCAACCCGTTTAAGCGAGACGACCAGAGAGACGAAAAACTTGGACGTATTGGTAATGAATTCGTAAGACACCGTCGTAAAGCCGATCGGGAAAAAGGTGACTTCTCCCGCCGCGACCGCGGTTTTATCGGAAAACGAGACCGCCAACAAGTTAACGAACGGCGCAATGCAGAGCAAGGAGATTAAGATCAGAAACGCGACGTTGCCCGCAAGAAAAATCCTGCGCGGAATGGAAGTCTTTATTCTCATGGACCCGTCCCCCCGCTAGAAAACTTTATAACCGGTGAATCTGTCGGCCAAGTAATAAGAAGTTACTATAAATAGCAGGGAGACGCCGGATTTGAACAGCCCCGCGGCCGTGGACAGCGAATATTGCGCCTGCTCGATGCCTAGACGGAACACGAACGTATCCAGAATATCTCCGGTGGAATAGACGACCGGGCTGTACATGTTGTAGATCTGGTCGAAGCCGCCGTTGAGAATGTTGGCGAATCCCAATACGGTCATCAGCACGACAATCGACGTGATCCCCGGCAAAGTAATGTGCCAGGTCTGCCGCCAACGATTCGCTCCATCGATGACCGCGGCTTCATAGAGCTCCGGCGAAATGCCGGTAAGGGCGGCCAAATAAATGACCGATCCGAACCCGAAGGTCTTCCATACGTCGCTGACCACCATCGTAGCCGGGAACATATCCGCATCCCCCAGGAAGAAGATCGGCTCCGCTCCCAGCTTCGAGAGAAAAACGTTGACGATGCCTTCGCTTGGCGACAGCAGATTAATCAGAATGCCGGACAAAATAACCCAGGACAGAAAATGCGGAAGATAGACCAGGGTCTGAAACATCCGCTTGGCGAACAGGTTCCTGACTTCGTTCAGCAGCAACGCGAACACGACCGGAACGATAACGCCCGCTATCATTTTGCTCACCGCGATAACGACCGTATTGCGTATAACCGGCCAAATATTGGGCATCGAGAACAGCGTGTCGAAATTCCGAAAGCCCACCCACTGCTGCGCGCCGAATAAGCCTTTGGCCGGGATGAACTTCTGGAACGCAATGATTACGCCGGCCATGGAGCCGTAACTGTAGACGGCCACCAGAACGACCGCCGGAATCAGCATCAGGTACAGGGGTAGCTCTCTGATTAATCGATCCTCTGGCTTCAGCTTCGCTAACATCCGGAGTTCACCGCCTTAGCTAACAGATTGCGATACGGCTGCGGCGAGGAGGCCCCGCCGCAGCATGGCGCGGAAACGTCGATGAATCTTCCTTATTTGGCCGGGTACATCCGGTCCATCTCGTCGAGCGCTTCTTGTCCTCCGGCCTTCAACCATTGCGTCACGAAGCTGTCGAAAGAGTCGACAGGCTTGTTGCCGGTAATGATATTGGTGAAGGTGGTGATCGTCAGCGTATCCAGCGAAGCCGCGGTCGTTAGCCAAACTTCGGGCCTTTGAATACCCAGAACGCTTTGGACGATCGCATTGTCCGGAATGTATTGGTTCAATACGATCGGCAGCGAGCCCGATTTGGCCATCTGGCCCCAAGTGCCGAAGGCGTTGTCGTCATCGGCGAGAGAACCGTCTTCGAAGCCTAAAATATAATCGTACAACGGCTTGGCGGCGGGAGGCAGATCGTCGGAGGAGCCCTTGTCGAACGCCTTCAGCAGATCGGCCGCGTACACTTCGCCCGGCTGGTCGATATAAACCGGGGAAAGCCGGTACTGCTCATCCGCCCAATATTTCAGGTAATCTTCTTTCGTCGAGTAGTTAACGGTCTGATCGTAAAGATTAAGAATCTGGATTACCGCTTCCGGGTGCTCGTAGTCGGCTCTGACCATCGTCATCTGACCGACGGCGTTGCTCTCGATGCCGATCTTGTAATCGTACCCCGGCGCGGTCGGAATCGGATACGGACGAACGATGACCCCGTCTTTCTTGTACACGTTGTTGTAAGGATACCAGGTGCCCCAGTTGCTGCCGTAAGCCATGCCGATCTTGCCGCTCGTGATGTCTTCGACAAGCGCGGATTCGTTCTTGGCGGTAAACTCCTTGTTAATCAGACCCTTCTTGTACATGTCGGCCAGCAGGGCGAGCGCTTCCTTCATATTCGGCTGAATCCAGGCGAAGGTCATCTTGCCGTTCTCGTCGCGATAGAATACGCTCTCGTCGCGACCGGGCACGCCGAATGCCGAGACCAGACCGAGTATGCTGCCGTGGTTTTGCCGAATAAGATCCTTGTTGAGCGCGAGTCCGTACGTATCTCCGTTGATGCCGTTGCCGTCCGGATCTCCTGTCGCGAACTTCTCCGCGAGCGCAACCATCTCCTCGATAGTCTTCGGCGGCTCCGAGTTCGTATTCTTCAGCCAGTCATCCCGAATCCACAGGAACGGCGCTTCGTGGAAGTTATCGTTCATGCGGGGGATGGCGTACAGCTTGCCGTCGATCGTGGCCCCCGCGAACGAGTCGGCGAAACGTTCCCGATAAGCTTTGATCGAATCGGAAGCGTACTTGTCGAACACTTCGTTTAGATCGGCAAGCTCTCCGTTCTGCGCCAACTGCAGGAATACGTTCGCGTCCTGCGTCTTGAAGACGTCCGGCAGATCGCCCGATGCGATAATGGCGTTCAGCTTGTTTTTATAAGCGTCGGTGCTGCTGTCGGCAGAGAAGGCGACTTCCAGATCGATGTTGAGCTTTTCTTTAATCAGTTGGCTCCATCGATTGTTCTCCCAGGTATCGCCGTCAAGCAGCTTGGAAGCGGCCGCGGTCTGGACCGCCCACGACAACTTGACCGGTTCCGAATACTTGCCTTGAGCGTCCATCGTTTCAGAGGCTTTGCCGGTGCTGGCGGAGTTCTCTGCAGAGCCGCTGTTCTTCGCATCGTTGTTAGCGCTTGCACAAGCGGAGATCAAAGAAACTACGAATAAGACCGCCAGTAATCCCGATACAACGTTTTTAAGCCTTATCTTTCCCACGCACAACCCCTCCATTGGGTTAGAATCGTAACTGCGAATTGACCTTCTTGACTGACCCTGAAGTCCAATACGTTCGATCCCCTTCTGTCGTACAGGAACAATCGCGGGTGCCGCCCTCCTAGAGAGGCCGGCTTCCGTTGATGCAAGGCAAGGCGACGCGCCCCAAAGCCCGGAACCGCCGTTCGCGAACGCGCGTTTATCCGAGAGTAAAAATCAGGAACTTCTGCGATTAGAGCCGCGGATAAGCGCTACCCTCCTCCCGTTTGTTAACAATTTTCGTGAACGCGTGTCTATATGCACATCATACACAACCCCAGAAAACGCTGTCAATTGTTTATTTTATAAGATTTACCCCATTAAATATTCCTTAATTATTTCTTCGGATTGCGTAAACACGTGTTAATGGTATAATTATCCCAAGTACAGGGAGGTCCCACTGCAGGGACCGAAATTTATCCAAACAGAGGAGGCCCTATGCGTAAAGACGACGCCCGATTTATCCCCATTTTTGACGGAGAGTCGCTCCAAGGATGGCATGCCGTCCCCCGGCTGCCAGTTGCCCGGGCTCCCGGCGAGCCCGGGCCGGACAAATCCTCGGAGAAATATATGCGCGCTTCGCAAACCTCCGGCCGTTGGACGGTCGAGGACGGCGCGATCGCGGGACGCCAAGACCCGCCCGGATCCGGGTACGGAGGCTACTTGCTCAGCGACGGCGTATACGGCGATTTCGAGCTGGTCTTCGAAGCCCGTCCCGACTGGCCGGCGGATACCGGCATCCTGGTACGAGCTTCGGCGCTCGGGTCGCAAGGCTTCCAGATTCTGCTCGACCATCGCCGTTCGGGCAATATCGGCGGAATGTACAGCAACGGAATCGGCGGCTTCCACGGCATCGCGTTCACCCTGGACGCGGAACGCGACGAACAGGGGCGGCCGACGGGCTTGAAACTGGAAGATCCCTCGGAGACGATCGAGCCCATGACTCCGGACAAGCCGGCGCTCCTCGCCTATGCGGCATCCGGCGAGCAGTTTCTGTCCGCCTGGAATTGGAACGAATGGAATGAGTTCGGAATCCGCGTCGAAGGCGCCTCCCCGCGGATCACCGTTCATATTAACGGGGTCAAAATTTCGGAAATGGATACGGAAAATCTGAAGCACCCTCTGTATGACGCCGCCGCGGTTCGGGAACTGCTGGGACCGAAGGGGCATATCGCCTTTGAAGTTCACGACAACGATCCGGCGATGGGCGAAGAACGCTGGGGCCCGAACTCGGCCTGCAGGTGGCGCAATATCCGAATCCGCGAGCTTTAAGCCAAAGAAGCTGTCCCATAAGTGTTTCAAGCTGCTCTGAAAGACGATTCCTACTAAAGGTGCAAGGGGGATGTACCTCCTTCCGATGCTATACGCTCCTGGCCCAGGCGCGACAGATAAGCACGTCGTGCGGGCTTATTGGCTTGAACTAGGCCCAGGCGCGACAGATAAGCACGTCGTGCGGGCTTATTGGCTTGAACTAGGCCTAGGCGCGACAGATAAGCACGTCGTGCGGGCTTATTGGCTTGAACTGGGCCAAGGTGCGACAGATAAGCACGTCGTGCGGGCTTATTGGCCTGAACTGGGCCAAGGCGCGACAGATAAG
>JAEZZE010000236.1 GCA_023418755.1 Bacillota bacterium
CTGAAGCCTGCTTAAAGAGCGCGAGAGAGCGGAAAGCCCTTTCGTTCCGTATAGAAGATCGTATGCCTCGGTGACCGCCTCCGCAAGCTTCTCCGCATGAGCTAGTTTGCGCCGCTCGTCGGCAAGCGATTCATCCTCTCCCGGTTTTAACCGAGCGGAAGCGATCTCTTCCAATTGAAACCGGTACAAATCGAGCATCTGCATGCCTTGCCTGGATTTGTCCTCGAGCTCGCGACGTCCCTTGCTGACGTCCGCGTACTGGTTGAAAAGCCGACGGTAAGCCGCCTTCTCCTCCCGAATGCCATCGGCCGCGAACAAATCGAGCCATTCCAAGTGCTTCTCCGTCTTCAGCAGCGATTGGTGCTCATGCTGCCCGTGAATATTGACCAGATGCTCGCCTACTTCCTTGAGCATCGTCAGCGTGACGCTCTGGCCGTTGATTCTCGCCGACGATTTGCCCTGCGACTGCAGTTCCCGGCGAATGAGCAACGTTTCGTCCCGGTCGGATTCAATGCCCAAGCGTTCAAGCGTCTCCCACACGGGATGAGCGTCCGGCAAATCGAATACCGCTTCGATATCCGCCTTGTCGCAGCCGTGGCGAATCATTTCGGCGGAGCCCCTTCCTCCGGCGGCCAAGGCCAAAGCGTCGATCACGATCGATTTTCCCGCGCCCGTCTCCCCCGTTAGAACATGGAATCCGGCGTGAAAAGCGACGGATACGTTCTCGATGACGGCCAGATTGTGAATGGTTAACTCCCGAAGCATAATAAGCCCCCTTGGACCCGACTTGTTTATTACTGCATAATATCGTTGATTCGCTTCAGCACGTCTTCCCCATGGCTCTTCGTCTTCGTTATGATCAGCGTCGTATCGTCTCCCCCGATCGTGCCGATAATCTCCGGCCAATCCATGCCGTCGATCAGCGCCGCGATCGTTCCCGCCGTTCCCGGCAAGCATTTGAGAACGACGAGGTTCTCGGCGGACTCCGCCCCCAAATAATGATCGAGCAACGCCCGCTTCAGCTTCTGGGCCGGATTGTAGCGCTGGTCCTGCGGCATCGAATATTTGTAGCGTCCGTCCTCGAGCGGAACTTTGATCAATTGCATTTCCTTAATATCGCGCGACACCGTCGCTTGGGTCACCTGCATGCCTTCCAAGCTTAGCGCTTCCACGAGTTCCTCTTGCGTCTCGACTTCCCTTGAGCCGATCAACTCACGGATTTTGCGTTGACGTTGTCCTTTCATTTCTCGCCAGCCTCCACTTTGAATCGTACGGTTTTGATTTGACGTTCTTGCGGAAGCACGATGACGATTCCGTGGCAATCGGGAAACAGCAGCGCGTAGACGAGCAGCCTCTCTCGCAATCCGCTCGCCGTCCACTCCATCGGCTGCCTCGGCCGTTCGAGCTTCACCAGATAGTATTTATTTTCTTTCTCGGCCAAATAATCGAAATACAGGCGAGTCGGCATAACCGGCCCCTCGTCCACGGACACTCCGAGCGGAATGCGATGCTTCCCCGACAGAACCTGGAAGCCCTTCTCCTTCAACAAGCCGACGAATTCGTCTTCTTCGACGCCGCCCGCGATCGCGAGCTTGCGCAAACGCGCGTCCGGCGGCTCGTGCAGCCAGCGATCCACCCTTCTAATGACCCACCATCCCATCAAGCCCGCCGCCGCGATCATGATAAGCCAATCTCCGACGCTATCCATAACCGCCTCCCGAACGTTCCGTTACGGAGAGCCGCGCTGTCTGGACAAGTTGTTTCCGTTGCTATTGTTTTCGAGATCGATCGCCGATTTTCCTCTTTAGTTCAAGCAAAAAACCCGGAGATGCGCGCGGGCCCGGATCGATTCCTCAGGCCGTTCTTCGGCAGCTCCGGGTCTTCCGGACAAATGCAATGGCTTACGACGGACTTCGGCGAAACACGCGGCCGGCTTCCTCCACCGTGCCGTCGATCAGTTCGGCGAGGGACGGGGCGGATATCGGAGAAGCCGTAGGCGGAGTGCCGGGCTTCAGACGCCAATAAGCCAGAAATTCGATATTTCCTTCTCCTCCGGTGATCGGAGAAAAGGTCAGATCTTGCAGCGAGAATCCAAGCGAGTCGGCCGCGGCAAGCACGTCCCTCAGCACTTGCGCGTGAACGGCAGGATCCCGAATGACGCCCGATTTGCCGACATGCTCCCGGCCGGCTTCGAACTGCGGTTTGATGAGGGCGACGGTATGCCCGCCGCTCGCGAGAATATCGGCCAGAACCGGCAAGATCAGCTTAAGCGAAATAAACGAAACGTCGATCGTCGCGAAATTCGGCTGCGGACCTTCCAGTTGATCCGCCGTCATGTGCCGAAAATTGGTCCGCTCCAGCACCTTAACCCTTTCGTCTTGACGCAGCGACCAATCCAATTGATTGTAGCCGACGTCCACCGCATAGACGAGCTCGGCTCCGTTCTGCAAGGCGCAGTCCGTAAAACCTCCCGTGGACGCGCCGATATCCAGCATCGCGGCGCCCCGCAAGTCCAGACCGAAATGCCTGATTGCTTTCTCCAGCTTCAGTCCGCCCCGGCTCACGTAGGGGTGAACGGAACCTTTGACGGTGATCGCCGCGTCGCGCGGAATCTTCGTGCCGGCTTTGTCCACTCGTTCCGTTCCGACAAGCACGAGTCCCGCCATAATGGCGGCTTTCGCTTTCTCCCGGCTTTCGAAATATCCCTGTTCGAGAAGCAGCAGGTCGAGCCGCTCTTTGGTCGTCTGCGCCTTCTCCATCAGGTCGCCCTTTGCCGTTGGCGAACGGAAAGCGAGACGAGGCGCTGGGCGAGCTTATCGGGCGTCAAGCCGACTTCCTCTCGTTGCTCTTGCACGGTCGCATGCTCCACGAATACGTCCGGAATGCCGACCAGGTGAACCGATGCCGGCTGAACGCCCTGAAGCGCGTAAAATTCCAAAATCGCGCTGCCGAGGCCGCCATGAACGGCGCCTTCCTCCACGACCATGATCGGCAGTCTCTCCTTGGCCAGAGTCAGCAGCATTTGATTGTCCAGCGGTTTAACGAACCGGGCGTTGACGACGCGCACGTTAATGCCTTCCCGTTTCAGCAGGTCGGCCGCTTCCTCGGCGACCTTCACCATCGGTCCGATCGCCAGCACCGCGGCATAGTCGCCTTCGCGCACCGTCTCCCAAGTTCCGATCCCGATCGAAGTCATCCGCTCGTCGTATGCGACGCCGACGCCTTCGATTCGCGGATACCGCACCGCGATCGGACCTTTATCGTAATCAACCGCCGTGCGCAGCATATTTCTCAGCTCGTTCTCGTCCTTGGGCATCATGATGACCATATTCGGGATATGCCTCAAGAACGCGATGTCGTATACGCCCTGATGCGTCTCGCCGTCGGCCCCGACGAATCCGGCCCTGTCGATCGCGAAGACGACGTTCAGATTTTGCCGGCAAATATCGTGAACGACCTGGTCGTAAGCGCGCTGCAGGAACGTCGAATACACCGCGAAAACGGGCTTCATTCCTTCCATCGCCAGCGCGGCGGACATCGTGCCGGCATGCTGCTCCGCGATCCCGACGTCGTACATCCGGTCCGGGAACCTCTCGGCGAATTTCAGCAGTCCCGAACCTCCCGGCATCGCGGGCGTGACGGCGACGATGCGCGAATCCTGCTCCGCAAGCTCGATCAACGCGTTGCCGAACACCTCCGTATACATCGGGGGACCTACCGGCTTGATCACCTGACCGGATTCGATCTTGTACGCCCCCGATATGCCGTGCCATTTGTGCGAATCGGCTTCCGCCGGAGAATAGCCCTTCCCTTTCGTCGTCAAGACGTGCACGAGCACCGGGCCGTCGACTTGATCCGCTTGCTTGAAAGCCTCGAGCAGTTTGCCCAAGTCGTGGCCGTCGACGGGGCCGAAATACTTCAAGCCGAATTCCTCGAACAGCATGCCGTCCGGCGCGATCAAGTATTTCAGGCTGTCTTTGACGCGATCCGCCGTCCGGGCCAGCTTGCCGCCGATCGCGGGCACTTTGCGCAGCAGCCAGTCCAGTTCGTCTTTCGCTTTGCGGTAGATCTTCTCCGTCCTGACCTTGCCCAAATAATTATGGATGGCTCCGACATTGGGAGCGATGGACATCTCGTTATCGTTCAGCACGACCATCAGGTTCCGCTTCTCGTGTCCGATATGGTTGAGCGCTTCCAGCGCCATGCCGCCGGTAAGCGCCCCGTCGCCGATAATCGCGACGATCCGGTTCGACTCGCCCTTCAGATCGCGCGCCAAAGCCATCCCCATCGCCGCCGACAGGGAAGTGCTGCTATGGCCAGCCTCCCAGACGTCGTGCTCGCTTTCGTTGCGTTTCACGAAGCCGCACAGCCCGTTCTTCTGACGCAGCGTATCGAAGCGGCCCTGGCGGCCCGTCAGCATCTTGTGAACGTAAGCTTGATGTCCGACGTCGAATATAAATTTATCCCGAGGACTGTTGTAATGATAATGAAGCGCCAGCGTCAGCTCAACTACGCCCAGATTCGGCGCGAGATGCCCTCCGGTCGCGCTCAGCTTCCGAATGAGAAAATGCCGAATTTCTTCCGCCAGCTGAGGAAGCTCGGGTAGCGCTAGTTTCTTCAAGTCGTCCGGACTGTCGATCTGATCGAGCAGCAAGTCATGTTCCCCGCTTTCCCCACATCAATATTAGAGCCATTATACCATAACCCCGATCCAATGCCCAAATTCCCGATCAAGCGTTACGGGCTTAAAAACAGGCGGAGCCCCGGCCGGATCGAAGGACGTCTGACGCGCCGTTCGTCCCGCTCGGGGCTCTCTTTTACGGAATTCAATGATCCCGGCTCAGCAAATAATCCGCGATCTCCAGCAATCGTTCAGGCTTCGCCAGTCCCGCTTGCGCCAGCGCTTCAACCGCTTCCCGAGTCAGCTCGGAGACGCGCCCGCGGCTTTCTTCCAGACCGAGCAAATACGGGTATGTCACCTTCTGCTGCCGCTCGTCGCTTTTGACCGGCTTACCCAGCTTATCCTCCGTGCCGACCAGGTCGAGAATGTCGTCCTGGATCTGAAAGGCCAGGCCGACGTTGCGCCCGAAGCGTTCAAGCCCGTCGAGCTGCCGGTCGTCCGCTTCCGCCGCATGCCCTCCGGACCGAAGCGAGAAGGCGATCAGATCGCTCGTCTTGTGCAGATGGATATGTTCCAGCTGTTCCAGCGAAGTGAGTCCTTGTTCGCCGAGCATATCCGAGACCTGTCCCCCCACCATGCCGGAAAGGCCCGCGTAGCGCGAGAGCTCCCGGATGACGGCAAGCACGCGCTCCGCAGGCACGCCGTCATCCGAAGCCCGCGCGGCGATATGAAACGCATGCGTAAGCAAACCATCGCCGGCAAGAATCGCCATCGCGTCGCCGAACACTTTATGATTCGTCGGCCTTCCTCTCCGATAGTCGTCGTTGTCCATGGCCGGCAGGTCGTCGTGAATAAGCGAGTAGGTGTGAATCATCTCTACCGCGCAGGCGAAAGGAAGCGCCCTGGCGGACGATTCTTCCTTGCCCGATACCGCCTCGGCCGCCGCCAGCGCCAGAATCGGCCGGAGCCTCTTCCCTCCCGCCAGCAAGGAATAATCCATCGCTTCCCGCAGCCGGTCGGGAATCGGCCAGTCCGCCGGAAATACGTTTCCCAGCGCGGCTTCCACCCGTTCGCGCTGCTCCTGCAAATAAGTATGCAACTCCACCGAAGTCTTCACGTTATAACCCCTCTGCTTTAGTACCTATGTATGCAGGCTGTGCCGAAATTTATTCTTCCTTGCTCGCGGAGAACGGCTTGCGTTGCGGTCCGGAGTCGCCTTCCACGAGCATTTCGATGCGGCGCTCGACCTGCTCCAGCTTCTGCCCGCACAATCGCGACAGCGTCATCCCTTCCTGGAACAGCTCGATCGCCGTCTCCAACGGCACGTCGCCGCTTTCCAGCTTGGCGACGATCGTCTCGAGCTTCTCCATCGCCAGCTCGAACGACATTTCCCCCGCGCCGCTCTCCCCGGCCGCGGCAGCCTCGGATTTCCCCGCTCCGTTGTTAGCCATTCGCTTGTTCCTCCCCGTGTATTCCCCAGATTTGGCAATCCAGCTTCCCGTCCGTCAGACGCAGACGGATAAGATCGCCCGGCTGAACCTCGTTAATCGAACGGATCAGCTTTTTCTCCTGCTCGTCGTAGGCCAGACTGTAGCCGCGAGCCATTACCTTGAGCGGGCTGAGCGCGTCCAACTGCCTCACCAGCGAGCCGAATCGGCTCGCCTTGTCGCGCGCGATCGCGTTCATCGCCAGCTCCAGCCCTTTCGAAGCGGCCGTCATTCGCTGGCGCGCCTGAACGGCTTGCTGGCGCGGATTGACCGCCTGCAGTCTGCCCGCGAGTCTGGCCGCGCGCTCCTGGGCTCGTCCCAGCTCCGTCCGCATCCGATAGCGCAGCGCTTCCTTCAGCCTATCCAATCGCTCGGCCTGCGCCAGCAGACTGCGTCGCGGCTGCGTGAAGTAAGGCGAACGGGCGGCATGCTGCCATCGCTCTCTTGCCGTGGCGAGCCCGCTTCTGAGCGCCCCGGCCATCCGCTGCTCCAAATGGGACAGCTCCTGTCTCAGCTCCCCGATATGCCTGACCGCGATTTCGGCGGCGGCCGTAGGCGTCGCGGCCCGCAAATCCGCGGCGAAATCCGAGATCGTAAAGTCCGTCTCGTGGCCGACCGCGGAGATGATCGGAATTCCGGAGGCCCGAATCGCGCGGGCGACGACCTCTTCGTTAAATGCCCACAGCTCTTCCAGCGAGCCGCCGCCCCGTCCGACGATCAGCACGTCGGCCGCGCCCAGCTCGTTCATCGTCTGAATGGCTTTGACGATGGAGGGAGCGGCGCCCGTGCCCTGAACGGATACGGGGTAGAGCAGCACGTGCACGCCCGGATTGCGGCGCTCCAGCGTAATGAGAATGTCCCGTACGGCCGCTCCCGTCGGCGACGTAATGACGCCGACCGTCCGCGGATAGCGGGGCAGCGCCCGCTTCGCTTCCGGATGGAACAGACCTTCCGCCTCCAGCTTGCGCTTGAGCTGCTCGAACGCAAGATACAGACTGCCGATTCCGTCCGGCTGCATCGCCGTCGCGTAGAACTGGTACTGGCCGTCCCGTTCGTAGACCGATATGCCTCCGCGCGCCAGCACCTTCATGCCGTTCTTCGGAGAGAAGGGCAATCTTTGGTTATAGGAAGCGAACATGATGCATTTTAATCGGGCGTTCTCGTCCTTCAGCGTGAAATACATATGACCGCTGGAATGGAACGTGAAATTCGATATTTCTCCCCTTAACCAGACATCCTGAAGTCCGGCATCGCCTTCGAGCTTGCTTTTAATGAGTCGGGTAAGGTCGCGGATCGTTAACGCGCGCGCCGGGTCTCCTCTCATCTCGGTCACCCTATTCGCGCGAACGCTTGGCCGCCTTCAGCGTGTTGGCCATCAGCATCGTAATCGTCATCGGTCCTACGCCCCCTGGCACCGGCGTAATCCAGCCGGCCGTATCCAGCGCATCGTCGAAATCGACGTCCCCGCACAGCTTGCCGTCCGGAAGGCGATTCACGCCGACGTCGATGACGACCGCTCCCGGCTTGATCCATTCCTTCTTCACCAGCTTCGGAACGCCTACGGCAGCGACCAGAATGTCGGCCTGCCTGGCGATCTCCGGCAGGTTGGGCGTACGGGAGTGGCAGATCGTCACCGTCGCGTGCTCGCGAAGCAGCAGCATCGCCACCGGCTTGCCGACGATATTGCTCCGTCCGATGACGACGGCATGCTTGCCGGCCGGATCGTTGCCGGTCCGCTTCAACAGCTCGATGACGCCCGCCGGCGTGCAGGGCAGCAGCGCGTCGTCGCCGATCATCAGATTGCCGACGCTCTCCGGATGGAAGCCGTCCACGTCCTTCTCCACCGCGATCGCGTCGATGATGGCCTTCTCCTCGATATGCTTAGGCAGCGGAAGCTGCACCAGAATGCCGTTCACCTTGCCGTCGCGATTGTAACGATCGATCAATCCGAGCAGTTCCTGCTGACTCGTCTCGGCGGGCAAGCGCACCACCTCGGAATAATAGCCGAGCTGCTCGCATGCTTTCGCCTTGTTGCGGACATAGACTTGGGAAGCCGGATCTTCGCCGACAAGAATGACGACGAGCCCCGGAGTCGTGCCCTCCGCCTTCAGACGTTCCGCCTCCAGCTTGATTTCCTCCCGAATCGAATCGGATATCTTCTTTCCCTCGATCAGTTGCGCGCTCACTTCCGGTCACTCTCCTCGGATTTGTTCTCTTCTCTCTCTTTCATCATCCGCCCCAGAACCCCGTTAACGAATTTGCCGTTCTCGTCGCGGCCGAAATGCTTGGCCAATTCGATCGCTTCGTTAATGACGACTTTAGGCGGCACGTCCTGCCGGTACAGCATCTCATAGACGGCGAGACGCAAAATTTGGCGGTCGACCCGAGACAGTCGATCCACCTGCCACCCCGTCAAATAGACGACCAAGCGCTGATCGATGATCGGCAGCTTGTCCAACACGCCTTGCACCAGCTCCCTCGTAAAGGCGTCGATGCCGCCGAGCTCCGCCACGTCGGTGCCGATCTCGTTGTCTTGACGGGCTTCTTCCATTACCGTATCGACGGCTTCGGCCCCGGTCACTCCGTTCATTTCGATCTGGTACAAGCTCTGTACCGCGATTTCCCTTGCCAGTCTGCGCTTCATGAGTCCTCCCGAATGTTCCTTGTCGTTGAAGCCTTGTTCCCTTGCAACCAGACTATAATTTTTTCCTTAAACGCGCAAAAAATCCCGTGCATTCGCAGGGATTATCGCCAGGGCCAACGGTCAGACACCCAGTCCGTCAATCTCTCGAGCGGAAAGATCGGGCCGCGCCGTTCGTCCTTCTGTTTGCCAATCCAATAACCGATGCCAATGAGCAACGCGCAAAACAGCATATCCCAGAACCCGCTGATCAAATAAATGATGCCGAACAAGAGACCTGCCGCAACGCCTGCGATTCTGCCGCCGTAGGTTTCCAACCAAGCTTTCCACATAGGCGGTCCCCCTCCCTATTCCACGCGGCTTTTAAAGGTAGCGGGCGCCTGCGTCACGTTCGCGATAAATACCGAGACTTCCGCCACGGGTATTCCCGTCGCGTCTTCGATCTGCTGCGCGACCGTTCGCTGCATCTCTTCCGACATCGCGGGAATCGATCCCTCGCCGTCCACGAACGCCCGGATCAAAATGCCGAGGCCGGCTTCCGACACCCGGACGCGAGCGCGCAAATCCTTGACGCCCCGCGTTCTGGACGCCGCCTTCAGCGCGAGATTCTCGACCGTCTCCACCGAGATGCGAATGTCTCCGTGCTCCGTTCGCTGATTGATCGACGGGGCGGAATTGCCGTCTCTGCGAAGCGAGACGAACAAGAATCGCACGCTGACGAGCAACAGAAGAATCGATACTCCGATGACCGAAGCCTGTACGACGCGAACGCCGCCCGTAAAATCGGATACGACCTCTTTCAGCCAATCCTCGGAAAAACCTCCGCTGGCGGCAACGATCGCTACGATCGCCGCGACGGCGATCACCAAACTATACAAAAACAGAAGCAGCCTGTCCAATACTTTAATCAACGAATGTGCCCTCCCTGCTTCCAGATCGAATGTTGCGCTCCATGATCGCGAAAAGGCCTCTGCGAGAGTCATCCCGCAGGAAACTCTCGTCAGAGGGCCGTCATCCGCAGACCGAAGCGATTGCGAAGCCGCGGAATTCAGGTGCGGTTGCGCCGTTATCGGACACGTGCATGGGATTCTTCTTCTTCGGGTTTCTCGCTCGTCTTGAAGTGAACGTCATGAATATGTACGTTGACTTCCACGACGTTCAGTCCGGTCATCGATTCGATCGAGCGTTTGACGTTGCGTTGAATTTCGGCCGAGATTTCCGGAATCTTGCGACCGTAGTGAACGATAATGGATACGTCCACGGCAGCTTCCCTCGATCCGACTTCCACCTTTACGCCCTTGGACAAATTTTTGCGTCCTAGCAATTCGGCGATGCCGGACGACAACCCGCCGCTCATTCCGGCGACGCCTTCCACTTCGACGGTGGCCAAACCGGCGATCACCTCGATGACCTCGGGCGCGATCTCGATCGTGCCGAGATCGGTCTTTTCGAAATCCGGGGCTATCATTTCCATTCGCAGTTCCACCTCCATATCCCGGACTTATTCGAGCAAGTCCGAGCGTCCGTCTTCACTACTTATAAATATAGCATTCCCGGATTATTATGACAAACGCTTGGCCCGTTTTTTTGTTCGGACAGCATAAAAGCCAAGCGTTCCGGGCCCTTAGAGCCCGACGTCGTGCTCTTCGAGGAACTTGATGTCGAACGAGCCTTTGTTAAATACCGGATGGTTCATCAGCTTCAAGTGGAACGGAATCGTCGTCTTGACGCCTTCCACGATAAATTCGCTCAAAGCCCGCCTCGTTCTGGCGATCGCTTCCTCGCGCGTCGGCGCCCATACGATCAGCTTGGCGACCATCGAGTCGTAATGCGGCGAGATGACGTATTGCGGATATGCCGCGCTGTCCACGCGCACGCCAGGTCCCCCCGGGGGCAGGTAAAAGCCGACGCGGCCGGCGGAAGGCATGAAATTGCGTTCCGGGTCCTCCGCGTTGATCCGGCATTCGATCGCCCATCCGTCGAACCTCACGTCCTCCTGCTTGAAGGACAGAGGCTCGCCTTCGGCGACGGCGATCATCTCCTTGATCAAGTCGATCCCGGTAATCATCTCGGTAACGGGATGCTCGACCTGGATCCGGGTGTTCATCTCCATAAAGTAAAAGCTGCCGTCGGGCCCGAGCAAGTATTCGATCGTTCCGGCGCCGGAGTAGTTCACGGCGCGCGCGGCCCGAACGGACGCCTGGCCCATTCGCTCGCGCAGCTCCGGCGTCATGATCGCGCACGGCGCTTCCTCGACCAGCTTCTGGCGGCGGCGCTGCACGGAACAGTCGCGCTCGCCGAGATGCGCTACGTTGCCGTGCTTATCGGCGATAATTTGAATTTCCACGTGCTTCATGCCCGTCAAATATTTCTCCAGATAAACGCCGGCGTTGCCGAAAGCCTTCTCCGCTTCCTGCTGCGCGGTCGTAATTTCGCGGATCAGCATTTCCTCGTTCTCCGCGATCCGGATACCGCGTCCGCCGCCGCCGGCCGTCGCCTTGATGATGACCGGGTAGCCGATCTCGCGAGCGACGCGAACCGCGTCGTCAAGGTCCTCGAGCAGGCCGTCGGATCCGGGTATGACGGGAACGTCGGCTTCTTTCATCGTCCGCTTGGCGACAGACTTGTCTCCCATCCGGCTGATGGCCTCTGAAGACGGGCCGATGAACGTTATATTGCACGATTCGCAGATTTCCGCGAAGTCGGCGTTTTCCGAAAGAAATCCGTAGCCGGGATGAATGGCGTCGCATTCGGTCAAGGTGGCGACGCTCATAATGTTGGTCAGGTTCAAGTAGCTGTCCTTGGACGCGGTCGGTCCGATGCAGTAGGCCTCGTCGGCCAGGCGCACGTGCAGCGACTCCCTGTCGGCTTCGGAATAGACCGCTACCGCCGTAATGCCCAGCTCGCGGCATGCGCGGATGATTCTTACCGCGATCTCGCCTCGATTGGCGACCAGTATTTTGTTGAATTTCAAAGCGAAGTCCTCCTCGGGATTATTCCGGCTTTACTAGGAATAGCGGTTGGCCGAACTCGACAAGCTGTCCGTTCTCCACGAGAATGTCCACGATTTCTCCTTTGACTTCCGCTTCCAGAGGATTCATCAGCTTCATCGCTTCCAGAATGCACACGACCGTTTTATCGGAAACCTTGTCGCCGATGTTCACGAACGGCGGCGCCTCCGGGGACGGGGAACGGTAGAACGTCCCGACCATCGGGGAGACGATCCGGTGCAGGTTGGAAGTATCGGCCGAAGGAGCGGCTTTCGCCTCCTCGGCGTGAACCGCGACCGGAGCCGCGTGCGCGACCGGAGCCGGGGGAAGGTATGTAGTAGGGAAGGAAGGCGCTTGCACGTTGACGACTTCGGTGCGGCCCGGCTTGCGGATCGACAGGCGCGCGCCTTCGTTTTCGATTTCCAATTCGTGCACGCTCGTTTGGTCTACCAATTTGATCAATTCTTTGATTTCGCTCAACTTAAACATCTCGGTCACTCCTTGATTCGGGATCTCCCCGTCTGAAGAAAGCACGTTCGAATACGAGGCTTGTTCGCACCCGCAACGGGATTATTATACCATAAACGTTCGAAATGGAAAGGGCATTGCGATCCGCCGGGCCCGCAAGCGCGAAGAAGGCTGCCCGGAACGGATCGGAGATCCGCTTCCGAGGCAGCCTTGCCTCCGCTGTTCTTTCTTGCCGCGCCGGCGCCGAATCATTCCACGTATTGGACGCTGACCCGGTCGGGACCTACGTTAAGCTCTTTCGTCGCCATGTCGATAATGCCGATCGCCTGCTTCTTCTCGAGCTTGTCGCTAAGCACGATGATCTTGAATTTGGAATCGGCTTCGTCCACGACCGCGTTGTCGAAGTCCTGGAGAAGCTTTTCCTGAAGGCTTGTAATCCGGGCGTCCAGATCCTCCAGGCGGTCCAGTTCCTCGGCGGCGGCCGTCGCTTCCTCTTGGCTCGCTTTCGTATTGCCGATAATCGAGCTCAGAGCTTCCGCCCGCTCGCTGACCTTGTTCATCCGGTCGTAGGCGATCTGCTCCAGACGATCGTTGCCCGTCGCGTTGGCGATGCCTTTGAGCACCTCCTGGTCGCTCGGAGACACTCCCCCGTCGGACCCCGTCGCTTCCGTTTCTTCGTCCGCCGTCTCGTCTTCCATCTGGTCGACTTGCTGCACGGTGACGCCGCCCGGATCGATCACCGACACTTTGCCGGCATCCTCGACGATCTGATTCGCGCCGCCGGCGGCGTCGTTCGTCGACGGGGCGTCCTCGCTGAATAAGTAGTACGCGGACAAAATGACCATGAGGCTAAGCATCGATACGAGCCAGATCGTTTGGCGTTTGTTGTTCATTGTTCCATTCCTCCCGGAATCTTCGTATTTTATTGACCCGTCACGTTTTGCGGGGAACGACGGAGATGCGGTGGATCGGCACGTCAAGCCCGGCCGATACGGCCTCCGCGACCAGCTTCTTCACGGTGACGTTCTCCGCGCCCTTGGCGACGATCATCACCCCGCGGATTCGCGGTCTGATCTTCTTGACGACGATCGGCGACTGAACGCCCGACGAGATTTCGTACAGAACGACTTGACCGTCTTTGGAAATATCGGTGATGTGCCGTTTGGCGCCGTTGCGGTCCGTCTCGTCCGTTATCGTCTGCATCTGCTTCTCGTTCAACTGCACGACCGTCTCTTCCGTGGAGTCGACCGTAACGAGGATGTCGACGGTGCCGACTCCGACGATTTTCTCGAGCATCCCTTTAAGCCTGCTCTCGAACTCCGATTCGATATCCGCGAAAGTCGAAGCGCCCTTGTCTTCTCCTCCGCCAAGAAACGTCTCCTGCTGCGGCACGTCTTCGTCCCTTGGCGGCGAGAAGTCCGGAGCCTTGGAAGGATCGATCGGCTTGACGTTGAGCAGGGAAGCCGCGAGCAGCATCGCCGCGCCGAGCAGGCCGATCAATACGAGCCATCGGAAGGCTTTCACCCTGCGCGGCCCGCCGGAGCCTCCTCCGATGTAGGATTCAAGCCGCTCCAGCCAATTCGCCATGTCACACCTCTCCTACTCTTTCCGCCGCGCGGTCTGCGCCTCGCCCGGCAGCTTGACTTCGACGATGGAGGAGGCAAAGCCGAAGCGATTCGAGACGAGCGCCGCGATGCCCTTCCGGGTTTCTTGGTCCAACCGCACGTCTTCTTCGGCTTCGCTCGCCATGGCCGCGCGAACGTCGTCTTCTTCCTCCGTCGCCTTCTCCCCTCCGACCTCGACTTGGATCTCGACGTCCGCCACCGCCTCCACCGCCACTCCGCGGATCGGTCCGGCTGAATCCGCCCCCTTGGAGCCGGTCGCTTCCGCGGGATCGGGCTCAAGCTCGATCGACACTTTCGCGACCGCGAGCGAGCCGTCCGACACCTTCTCCAGATCGACCTTCACCCGGCGGACCGGATGTCCGCCCGCCTTTTCCACTTCGGTACGGATTTCGGATTCCAGCTTGGCCGACGTCAATTCGGCCGCTTGGGCCAGTCGGCTCTCGCGCAGCTTGGCGCCGTCCGCTTCGATCATGGCAAGCTGCCGGTCCGCCCCGGCGGGGGCTTTCTCGACCGCTTGCAGCCCTTTCGCCAGCTCGCTTCCGAAATCCCCCTTGATCCATTGCATGATCGGCGTCGCCATCGTCAGCAGAATGAACAGGCCGGCGACAAGCCTTACGTAGCGCTGCATCGTCCGATTCGGGAGCAGCAAGTCGATCAGAGAGGCGAGCAGGAGGACGGCGATCACCTGGCGCAGCCATCCCGACAATCCGTTCATGATGTCCATTCGGCGATCGCCTCCCGTTCATCGGATCATGAGGGCGGCATTGCCCGCCGTCAGAATGATCGTCACCGCCAGGAAAAACATCAGTCCGACCGAAGCCAGAGCGGCGAAGACGTAGATCAGCGTCTTGCCGATCGTCTGCAGGCATTGCACGATCGGCGTATCCCCCAGCGGCTGCATGACCGCCCCCGCCAAGTTGTAGATCAGCGCGAGCGTCAAGATCTTCAAAGCGGGGAAAGCGCACAGAAAGATCAGCACGATCACCCCCGCCAGCCCGACGGCGTTCTTGACGAGCAGACTCGCCGACATGACGGCGTCGGTCGCGTCCGAGAACATCTTGCCGACGACGGGCACGAAATTGCCGGTAACGAACTTCGCCGTGCGGAGCGCCACTCCGTCCGCGACAGCGCCCGTCGCCCCCTGCACCGACAGGACGCCCAGAAAGACGGTCAGCAGGACGCCGAGCAGCCCGACGCCCGCGTTGCGCAGCAGATTGGCCAGCTGCGTCGCTTTGTACTTCTCGGTAATCGCGCTAACGAGATGAAGCACCGCGGAGAAGAACAGAAGCGGAAACACCACCAGATGCACGAGCGTCCCGATCGTATGGATCATGAACACGATCAGCGGGTGCAGCACCGCGACCGACGTCACGCCTCCCGTGCCCGCAAGCAGCGTAAGCAGCAGCGGCACCATCGCCAGCATGAACTGCACCATGTTCCCGATCGCCTCGGCCGCGTAGGCGGTCGCCGTGCGGAAGCTGTTCACGGCCAGGATGATGACGATCAGATAGGCGATGCCGTAAGCGACCTTGCTGACCGCATTGCGCTCGAACGCGCTCTGCATCGTCTCCAGCAGCATCGTGAAGACGGTCAGCAGAACGATCGTCACGAGCAGCTTCCCGCTGTACAGGATCTCGTGCAGGAAAAACTTAGCCAGCCCCGACAGCACCTGCCCCATGCTCCAGCTCTCCCCTTGGGGGAACATCAGCTGGCGCAGCTCCGGCAGCTTGCCCTCGGGGAAATAACCGCCGTATTCCGTCTTCAGGTTGTTCCAGTATTGTTGAATGCGTCCCAGTTCGAGCTCTTCGCTCTGCTTGAGGGCCAGATCCTCCGGCAAGCTGTCCTGCCCTTCCCGAGCCGGCGGCGCCCCGTCCGGGACGAACGCGGAGCCCGTACTCGCAAACGCGGCCGAAGCTCCCGCTAACAGAACGGCTATAAGCGCCAACAACGGGAGCAACAGCTTGAATCCTTGGCCCGTTCGCCGCATTCCGTTCTCTCCTCCCATCTTCGCATCCGTCAAGCCGGCAGCAGATTCAGCACCGTTTCGACGATGACGCTGATGATGGGCACCGCCATGACGAGAATAAGCATCTTTCCGGCAAACTCGATTTTCGACGCCATGCTCTCGAGCCCCGCATCCCGGACGATCTGGGCGCCGAATTCCGCGATGTAGGCGATCCCGATGATTTTCAGCATCGTCTTCAAGTAAACCGACGGGATGCCGGATCGGTCCGCCAGCTCCTCCAGAACCGAAATGACGTCGCCGATCTTGCCTACGAACGCAAGGAAAATGCCGATCCCGACGAAAGCCGCGAGCAGGTAAGCGAACATCGGCTTCTGCTCCCGAATGACGAGAATGAGCACGGTCGCCAGAAACCCGATTCCGACGATTTGAAGGATATCCATCGGCCCACCTACTGGAACAGGAAAATCGTCTTGATTTCCTGGAACAAGTCGTTAAGCATCCGAACGACCATGAACAGCACGACTACGAACCCGATCAACGTAACCCAGTGCGCCATATCTTCCTTGCCCATCTGCTTCAACACCGTATGAATCATCGCCACGATAATGCCGATGCCGGCGATTTGAAAAATGGTGCTGATATCGATGTTCATCGCTATGGCCTCCTAATCGTGCAACGAAATGCGCCAAGGCGTATTCGCCCGTTCCCGTTAGATCATCAGAATCACGATCAGCGCCGCCCCCAGCATGCCCAAGCTGCGGCTCAGCTTTTCGTATTTTCGCTGATCCTCGCGGGCCGAGGCCTCTTCCGCCTGCAGTTGATGGAAGGCAAGCTTCAGGTGCTTGAGCTGGTCCTCCCGGCCGCTTCCGCCGAGGATCGCGCCGAGTCTGAGCGCCGCTTCCTTCTCCGGCTGTTTCATCGCCGTCGCCGGCCAACTCTCGCGGATCGCCTTCTCCCAGCACTCCCGCACCGTTTCGCCGGACCGCGCTTCCTCGCCTGCGAGCGCGCCGGCTATTCCGGCGAACATGGCCGACAGAGGCTTCGGAACGGCGGCGGCGATTCTGTCCAGCGCCTCGGGCAAAGGGGTTCGGCCGTAGCCGATCTCCGTCTCCAGGCGCTGGAAAGCGTGAAGCAGCTCGCGAATTTGCCTCGGCCTGGCGGAATAACGAGCCGATTGCACCCATCCGATCATCGTTCCCGCGAACAGAACGAGCAGCACGCCGATGAACTTAAGCATCCCCGCTCTCCTCCTTCGGGCTGCCGCTGGGCGAGCGGATGACCGGCATCGGACGGGATTTCACCGTTACTCTGGCAGCTTCGCCCGCCGGAGAGCCCGCGTCCCTCCGAACAGCCGCCGAAGGCGCCGGAGCGTCCCTGGGCATTGCCGCAGCCGTCCTCGGGCGGCTCCGGCCGGCTTCGCGCGCGGCTTCCTCCGCCGATACGATCCGGTGCGCCACGCTGCCTTCCGACTTATTCAGGAATACGTAAGCGCCGAACGCGCCTTCCGCGGCCAGCTTGCCGAGAACCGGCCTGGCCAGCACGTCGGCCATATCGGCGGCGTGGGCGGTCGCCAGTACCCGTACGCCCGCGTGAATCGCTTCCCGGACCGCCTCCGCGTCCTCTTGTCTGCCGATCTCGTCCACGACGAGCACTTCCGGGGACATTGAACGAAGCATCATCATCATGCCTTCCGCTTTCGGGCACGCGTCCAGCACGTCGCAGCGGGGGCCCAGATCGAAGGTCGGCACCCCGCGCTCGCTGGCGGCGATCTCCGAGCGCTCGTCCACGATTCCGACTTTGCGGCTCCCCCACCCCCGCGCCGAAGGATGATGCCAGCTTCCCGAGCTGATGCAGCGGGCCAGATCCCGGATCAGCGTCGTCTTGCCCTGCTGCGGCGGGGATACGACCAGCGTATGGCGAATCGTTTTCGCCCGAAAATCCAGCAGACTAGGCAGCACCAGACCTCCGACCCCGGGATGCGCCCGCGCGATTCGCACGTTGAATCCCGCGATGTCCTTCAAATGGGAGACGGCGCCTCCGTCCAGCACGGCCCGGCCGGCCAGACCGATCCGGTGGCCTCCGGCTACCGTGACGTATCCTCTGCGTAGCTCTTCCTCGGCAGCATAGATAGAGTGGTTCGTAATTCTTTCGAGCAGAGCCCGGCACTGATCGCGCCCGGGATGATAAGCTTCCCGGCTGGTCTCGGTCAGCGATCCGTCCTCGCGGACGAACGAATGCAAGCTTCCGAACCCGACTTCCATCGGGCGATTCTCGCGAATGCGAATCTCTTCCAGCGATTGTTTCGCCGCTTCGGGCATTCGTTCGAGCACCGCGCGCAAGGAAGTCGGAAACAGCTCCATGACCGGTTGCGGCAAGATGACTCCCCCTCTCCGCCGGTAGTAGATTATTGCTTGTTCATATGTATGCTTGGACATCCGGATTATGCCTGCTTGGCCGGCCCGCGGGGAAAGTCTCATTTTCTTAATATTCCTATTAATAAGCAGCCGACCCCTGCGAGAATCCAGACGAATTTGGAAGGCGACAGCTTGTCCGCCAAGCCGACCAATCCGATCGTCGTCGTGGAGATGAGAACGAGCGGTCCGACCAGGGCGAGCATCGAATTGACCGCCAGCGCCTTCTGGACGTCGTTGAGCCGAAGCATGACGATCGCGGCGATCAATTCGATGCTGCCGGACAGCACCCTCAGCATCGCCATGCTGAATGCGGCCTTGTCCACGGTACATTCCTCCTTAACGTTGCCGAGTCATGCTATTATCTCTATGCCGGACAACCCCGCAACTTGTCTCTTGATTTGCGTTCGCCGCCGCTCCGATCGGAAGAATCGCGAGAATAAGAGAGGATCACCAACCCCTGGGCTATCGCATATATTGTTCGAGTATTATCCACCTTTGCTGCGAACGAGGAGAGTTGAGCATGCGAAATAACACCATGCAATCGGAGTGGCCCGTTGTGC
>JAEZZE010000294.1 GCA_023418755.1 Bacillota bacterium
GATTGCGTAAGCGGATAGGTTGGCCCTGAACGTCTCCTTGCTCACTCCTTGATTTGACAAAAATAATGCGACTGGCGGGCCGCTCATGGATATACTGCCATTTAATATCCCGCTCGTTAATCCAACAGGAATGTAAGCGAGTCTTTCATTATGTACGGGGAAAGACTTTCCTGATAGGAGTATGAGTGCGAATAGAGAGATTAATACTCCTGTCACGAGCTTAAGAAGGTTAGAATCTAGGTAGAGCAATAAATAGGTTCCCAGCGGTGCGGCCAATACACTCGAAAAAATTAATATCCAGATTTTTCGAAGTTCGACATCTCGCCGGGAATGAATGAAGATAAAAATATTCGTGCACAAACTCAAGATCACGACAATCGGCACGACTTCTTGCAGCGAAATAAACTGGGTTAGCAGGGGCAAGGACAGCAAAGCAAATCCAAAGCTCGTCAATCCCTGGATAAACCCCGCCGCCAAAACAACGATTAATCCTAATGCTACAAGCGTGTAGAATTCCATATCTGCTCCTGTTCGGCTGCTACTGATTCTCGGTCACTCTTCCCTGATTATATATCCGACAAACTCGGGACGAAAGCCATAACTAAAATCACCAATGCCGATGTCCCCCCAACGCCAGGTGTACCCCAGTCTCATTTCGTGTAGAATAGAACATGATACCTGATCGAGCATGCCTTTAGTCGAGCAGGGAGAATTCGACGGGAGGCCGCTATCGCATGTCGCTGAAAATCTTTATCCTCGGAATTCTGTGCGAGGGACACCGTCATCCCTATGACATTAAAAAAATATTCAAGCAGGAGAACCTCGCCCCGGAGGTCCGCATCACCGATGGGACGCTTTATTATCAATTCGAAGTGTTGACGAAAAAGAAATATATCGAAAAAATCATGATCTCGCGGGAAGAAAACCGGCCGGAGCGAACCTTGTACGGAATTACCGAGCTCGGTCGGGAAGCTCTCGTCGAGATGATCTATAAGAGCTTTCGCAATTTCAAGGATGTCGGCGATCTGTACCCCTGCATTCTGTTCATCCATCATGCGAGCCGGGAACGGGTGACGGTAATGCTGGAAGAATGCATCGAAGTCGTGAATAAAAAAATACACAGGTACGAGAAAGTATGGAACGCCGTGCCCCCGCACTCCATCGAACATCCCGTCGTCTTGAATGCCAAGCTCCTGCGAGAGCACGCTATGAACAGGGCTAAGACAGACTTGGAATGGCTGCAAATGGTGCTGGATCGCATCAAAACAAAATGACAATTTGATGAACGCGCAACGCGAAGACGCCCGATTTGGGCGTTTTTGCTGTTTTAGAGTGGATCCGATCTTTCTTTTTCTATTGACATGAAAGAGCTTACGGAGTTATTCTTCAAAACATATTACTCTAATTAGAGTATTTAAATTCGCTATAACCCCAGGAGAGGTGTACGAAATGAAAAGCGTTCTAACGTTACTGAAACAGAAAATGGTCATTGGCGGAATCTTCATGGCGGTGTTTTACCAGATCGTCTTTATCTCCATTTACATGAGCGGCTACGGCGCGATGACGGACAATTTGAACAAGCTCAGCGTGGCCATTGTGAATGAAGATGGGCAATACGGCAAAGAGATTGCCGATAGCTTGGCCTCCCAGCTTCCGTTCAAGCTCGTTACGGACGCGGATCTCGCTAACGCCCAGGAAGAACTGGACAAACGCGATCTCCATATGATCATTCATATTCCGGAGAACTTCACCGAGAAGCTCCAGGCAGAGGGTGAACAAGCCCCTCTGGACTTCTACATCAACCAGTCGAACCCGGCGATGGTCGCCTCTTCGATGCAACAGGTGGCGACCCAACTGGCCTCGTCTCTGAACCGACAATTTGCCGAACAGAACGCCGAACGGCTCTTCGTCGCTCATCGCATGCCCGAAGATCAGGCCAAGGCGCTCGCCGCCGGCATCGCGACGAAGCTCGCCGCGGAGATCGACTTGACGAATCCGATCCCGGAAGGCATGCAGAATCAAGTAGCGCCGATGTTCCTGTCCATGGTCTCCGTCGTCGGCGCGATGATATTCGCCATGCTAGGTACGGGTTCCGCGCAAAGCCTCGTTCCGACTTTGGGCAAATGGCGGGCTTTCGCCGCTTTCCACGGGGTCAGCGCCATCGTCTCCGTCTTCGCGCCAGCCGTGGGGCTGGCGGTCGCTTTCGGGTTCCACGGCTACGGCTTCGAAACGTTCTTCAAAATGTGGGGACTGCACGCTCTCGAGATGTTCGCCGCAATCGAATTTATGGGCATCTTCTTCTTTCTGTTGGGACAAGCGGGAATGCTGGTATCGCTGTTCTTTATCCTGGTTCAATCCATTACCAGCGGCTTGATGATGCCTCAGACCGTCATGCCCGATTTTTATCGGTTCGTCAGCTATATCTCCGTCATGTTCTACAGCGCGCAATCCGACCTGAGCCTCATGTTCGGCGGAGGCAAACTAGGCGAGCATATTTGGGGCCTCGTTATGATTGCCATCGTCGCCGCCTTGATTAATACGGCTATCTATTCGCGTAAGGCGTCCGGGAAACGGGACCCGGAGCCTGTCGGCGCCCTTGCAACCGAATACTGAAGAAATGAGGAGTCCTCATGAGAAACGTACTTATTTTGCTGAAGAGTAAATCGTTCATTACCGGCTTTGTTATGCTGCTGTTTTTCCAATCGATGATGCTGCTCGTTTTCCTTCCGGGCTATACGGCTATTCCCAAAAACCTTCCGAGCATGACCGTTGCCCTGCTCAATAGCGATAAGGGAGCAAGCGGCGCCGAGATCGCCGACGGACTAGGCGAACAGCTGCCATTTAAATTGAGCACCCCTCTTTCGCTCGAACAAGCGAAAGAGGAGTTGGAAAATCGCGACATTCACATGATTATCCAGATCCCGGAGGATTTCTCGGATAAGGTCGGCAACCCCGACGAGCAAGTCAACCTGAACTTCTTCATCAACCAGTCCAATCCGACCACGACGGCTTCGACGATGCAAGCCGTCGTCACTCAAGTGACGAACGCGTTAAACGATCAGTTCGCCGTTCAGACGGTTCAGGGCACGCTGCGGCAGCTTAATGTCGGCGAAGAAGAAGCCGCGGCCCTGGCAGCCGGGGTTCCGTCCAAAATTGCCGCCAATATGGTGCTTACGAACGAGGTGCCGGCGGGCATGCACAACCAGATGGCGCCGATGTTTCTAACAATGTCCATATACACTGGTTCCATGATGTATACGATGATTTCGCTAGGCGGCTTTCACGCGCTTAAACGAAGCATGGGCAAATGGCGATCTTTCTTTGCCCTTCAAGGCGCACATATCGTCGTTTCGATCCTCGCGCCATTGGCCGGGCTCACGATTTACTTCCTGATCCAAGATCATTCTGCTTCGGCCTTCTTCGGGGCTTGGCTGACGCATTCGCTGGAGACGCTGGCTTCCGTCGAGTTCATGTCGATCCTCTTCCTGCTGTTCGGTCAGTTGGGCTCGATCGTCAACATTCCGATCATGCTGATTATGACAATCGCCAATGGCGCGGTTATGGCTCCGCAAATGATGTATCCGTTCTTCAAGCTCTTGAGCCCATGGACCGTGATGTATTATCCGGTTCATCTGGACTTCAACTTCCTCTTCGGAGGAGGAGGAACGGGCGAGCTTCTGCTCAAGCTGGTTCTATACGCCGTCGTCTGCATGCTCGTCACGTTGGGTCTACATTTCTGGAAATACAACAAGAAGGAAGCGCCCGCAGCTCTGGGCATGGGGGCTCCGACCGTCCAACCTGCAAGCTAAGGTCGAAACACTGCTCCGATGATCGGCTTTTCGCCGAAAGTCGGAGGTGTTCTCCCTTACCCTCTCGATGTCCGAACGCCCCCCTTTCACGGCTGATCTTATAGGCTGCTTGGAAAAAAAACGGACATTGCCGCATCGGCAATGTCCGTCTTCTCGTTCGACTTATCTCTTTATTTGTCCAGTTCGGCATCCTCAAGACCCGCTGGAAAAGGAGCCGGCTGTCGGCAAGCGCTTTGCATCGCATAGTGCGCGTTCTGCTCGGAGGCTTCGAGTATACCGAACATGGCATCCAGCACATGGTAGGCCAAATCGCCATGGGCGCGATGGTCGCGGCCGGTCAGAATCGCTTGCGCCATATCGGCGGCACCGACGCCCCGGGCGTTCTCGGTTTTGCCGTGCGACAACGGCACATCGGACCAATCTTCCTCGCCGGCGCGTCTGATCCGCACGGGGCCGCCGAAGGTGTTCGGGTCCGGGACCAGCAGCGTTCCATGGCTTCCGTACAGTTCGATTCTGGGAAGTACCGAACCGCCGTTGATGTCGAAGCTCGTCAACAGCGTGGCCATCGGTCCGGAGGCAAAATCGAGCACGCCCGCGATATGCGTCGGCGTTTCGACTTTAATCTTCTTGCCGTATAGCTGCTCGCTCGTGGCGGTTCGCTCCGGAAACGAAATCTGGGCCGAGCCCGTAACGCGCTTCAAGGGACCGAGCATGGCAATCAGAGCGGTCAAATAGTACGGCCCCATGTCAAACAACGGCCCGCCCCCCGATTGATAGAAGAAATCGGGATTCGGATGCCACGCCTCCGGTCCGCTGCCCATCATGAAAGCGGTGGCGCCGATCGGCGTCCCGATGGCTCCGTCCTGAATCAGCTTGATACAGGACTGTATTCCGCCGCCCAGGAAAGTATCCGGAGCGCCGCCTACAAGCAACCCTTTGCTGCGAGCCGCCTCCAGCACCCGCAAGCCTTCCTCGCGCGTTGCGGCCAGCGGCTTCTCCGTATAGACGTGCTTTCCCGCTTCGAGAACCTGCAGCGCGACCGATGCATGGGCCTGGGGAATCGTCAGATTGATAACCAGTTGAATTTCCGGATCGGCCAGCAATTGTTCTACCGTACTGCCGCGCACGCCATACTCCTCCGCCTTGGCTCGGGCACGGTCCGCATCCAGGTCCGCGCAAGCTACGACCTCCATC
>JAEZZE010000311.1 GCA_023418755.1 Bacillota bacterium
GAGTGGGGCGCTTCTGATGAGTCAACGATCTAGATTCTGCAGCGTTACTTGGTGAAAGGTTTGTCGATCGGGTCGGTGCAGGGGGAGCGGGGCTGATCGGAAGAGGCAACGAATTCGATTCTGCAGCGTTACTTCGTGAAAGGGTTGACGATCGGGTCGGTGCAGGGGTAGCGGGGCTGATCGGAAGAGGCAACGAACTCGATAGCCGGACAGTCGGTACTCGTTTGCAGGCGCTCGGGGCCTGCCGCTTGGCTGCGCTAAGCGTCAACGGCAAGGAAAGCTGCGGGAACGGAAAGCGACAACGGACGCCGCCTTCTAGGTTCACGTCGTAAACCTTGCGTATCCGCAGCGGCCCGGAAGCTCCATGAAAAAGGCTCCCCCTGTATGCAGTATGCACGGGAGAGCCTTGTCGTTTTAGCGGAAAAACCGCGGCAAATACGGTTTGTTTTTCTCCAGCATTTCATCCAGCAGCGCTTTGGCGACTTTGACGGACGGAACGAGAGGGTGGGCGGCCATCGCTTGCAGCGCGATTTCGCGGTCGCCGGAGATGGCGGCCTCGATCGTCAACCTCTCGTAAGCTTTGACCGCGTGGATCAGTCCTACGGCTTGCTCCGGCACCGTCGTGACCGGAAGCGGGATCGGGCCCGTGCCGGTCACGACGCAGTTGACCTCGATGGCGGCGTCCTCCGGCAGGAAGTCGAGCGTCTTGCCGTTCTTTACGTTCAGCGTCTGAATATCGCGCCTGTCGTTGTAGAGAGAAACCATCAGGTTAACCGCGGCTTCCGAATAGTAAGCTCCGCCGCGTTGCTCCAGCTGTTTCGGCTTCTCTTGCAGATTCGGGTCCTTGTACAGCTCGAACAGTTCGTCTTCGACCCGCTTCACGACTTCCGCGCGCGTTCCTTTCGCCTTCAGCGATTCGAGCTGTTCCTCCAGCATGGCGTCGGTCAGGTAAAAATATTTCAAATAGTACGAAGGGAACCCGCCCAAGCCGCGCAGGAAATCGGGATCCCACTCCGTCGCGGGCACGTTCTTGCCGGAATACTCTTCGCGGTTGTCGAGCAGCTCCGCCAGCTTGTCTTCGCCGTTCACCTCGATCCGCGTCACCCAATGCAGGTGGTTGAGGCCGACGAATTCGGTGTACAGACGCTCCGGCGTCGTGTCGTACTTCTTGCTCAGCCATTTGTGCAGCCCGATAGGCGCGTTGCAGAGCCCGATGCTTTTCACCTTGGAGTGACGGGAGATCGCCTCGGTGACCATGCCGGCCGGATTCGTGAAGTTCAGCAGCCAAGCGTTCGGGGCCAGCTCCTCCATGTCTTTGCAGATGTCGAGCAGTACCGGGATCGTGCGGAGCGCCTTCATCATGCCCCCGGGACCGGTCGTCTCCTGTCCGATCACGCCATGCGTGTTCGGAATATGTTCGTCCCACTTCCGCGCTTCGAGCAGCCCCACGCGCATCTGCGTCGAGACGAAATCCGCCCCTTCGATCGCTTGCCGGCGGTCGAGCGTCAGATGCACGGACATCGGCAGACCGGACTTGTCCACCATCCTCTTCGCCAGCTCGCCGACGATCTCCAGCTTGCGGCGGCCTTCCTCGATATCGACCAGCCACAATTCCCGGATTGGCAACTGCCCGTAATTGTTGATGAAGCCTTCCACGATCTCCGGCGTATACGAAGAGCCCCCGCCGATGACCGCGATTTTTAAGCCTTGTTTGTTCGCCATGTCGTTCCCTCTCCTTGTTGGATAGTCGCGATGAGATATTGCCGGTTCGAGACGATCCGCCAACCTCAGTGGCCCGCCAGATCGCTATTCCCCGGGCCCAGGGCCATTCGCCAGCCTTAGCGGTCTGCTAGACCGCTAAATGCCCATGCCGGGCAGATTGTGGCCGATTAACGGTCCGATAGACCGTTAAATGCCCATGCCGCGCTAGTTGCGGCCGATTAACGGTCCGCTGGACCGTTAAATGCCCCTGCTGGGCGGATTGCACCCGATTAACGGTCCGCTAGACCGTTAAATGCCCATGCCGGGCAGATTGCGGCCGATTAACGGTCTGATGGACCGTTAAATGCCCGTGCCGGGCGGATTGCGGCCGATTAACGGTCCGCTGGACCGTTAAATGCCCCTGCTGGGCAGATTGTGGCCGATTAACGGTCCGCTAGACCGTTAAATGCCCCTGCTGGGCAGATTGCACCCGATTAACGATCTGCTGGACCGTTAAATGCCCGTGCCGGGCAGATTGCGGCCGATTAACGATCTGCTGGACCGTTAAATGCCCGTGCTGGGCAGATTGCGGCCGATTAACGGTCCGCCGGACCGTTAAATGCCCGTGCTGGGCGGATTGCGGCCGATTAACGGTCTGATGGACCGTTAAATGCCCTTACCGGGCAGATTGCACCCGATTAACGGTCCGCTGGACCGTTAAATGCCCGTGCCGCGCTGGTTGCACCCAAATAACGGTCCGCTAGACCGTTAAATGCCCGTGCCGGGCAGATTGCGGCTGATTAACGGTCCGCTGGACCGTTAAATGCCCGTGCCGGGCAGATTGCGGCCGATTAACGATCCTCTAGACCGTTAAATGCCCGTGCCTGCTAGGTTGCGACTGACTAACGATCCGCCGGACCGCTATCTCGTAGCCTTCCTAAGCGAGGCTGAATTCCGCCACTCCGCGCAGACGCTCGTAAACGGTCGGAGGCAGCTCGATGCCCGTCGCCTCCACGGCCAGCCATACCGCACCGACGACCGGCTCGACCTTCAGCGTGACGACGCGGGCGGACGGAGCGACCTCCCTGACGGCTTCCCGTATAGGCCGGTGTACGAAGTCTCCTTCGCCGCGGGTCACGATGCTCCCGGCCAGCACGACGTCGAACGTCAGACTCTCCATCGCGAGCCGCCGGATCACCGCCTGGGCTGACTTGCCCAGCTCTATCCCCTGCCTGCGCAAGATTTCTTCGGCCACCTCGTCCCCCCCTTGCGCCGCCGTGAACAGCAGCTTGGCAAGCCGGAGCGGAGGCACCTTGTTATGGTCCAAATAGTCGTCGAACATCTGCTGAACGCTGTCGTAACCGAGATCGTCGAGCACGAGCCGCGTCAGAAGCGTCGGACGCTCGCGGCCGTCCCAAGCGCGGATAACGGAGCGGAACGTCTCCACGCAAAGCGAGCCCCCGCCTCCGAAATCGCCGAACAGATAAGTAAAGCCCCCGCATTGATAAAACTGCCCTTCCGGGCTGACCCCCGCGCTGTTGGAACCGGTGCCGCAGATCAGCACGACCCCGTAAGGCCGATCCGTTCCGGCCCGAAGCGCGATCATCGTGTCGCAGTTGATCTCGTGCCGCGGAAACCCGAGCTCGGCGATCATCGGCCGCAAAATCCGGTAATCGGCCTCCCTGTCCGCGCCGGCCAAGCCGAAATACGCGAATTCGATCTGCTCCCGAACCAGTCCCGCCTGAGCCAAAGCCATCTCGACCGATTCGCGAATGTTCGCTTTCGCAGCCTCGTAATCGGTCTGATGGTTGCCGTTGCCGCTGTGCCCCTTGCCCGCGACGGCGCCCTGCTCGTCGACGATCAACGTATACGTCTTGCTCCCTCCGCCGTCGACTCCTAAATAATATTTCAACGAATTCACTCCCATGATCGCAAGGTCTATGCGCAAACAAGCCTAACGGCTATCGCCGTCTTTCAAGACCGGCGGAACGTTTATGTCGGAGACGATTCAGAAAAGAATAGCATAATTTATACTTACTGAATCATGAACGGAGGGAGCAGCGCAGCAGCTCCCTCTTCAAAAATATCCAACCGCTTATACGCTATAATAAAGATTCGTAGATTTAGTAAATGGACTAACTCGTTCTTCCCCTAAATAGTTTAAGCGCTTTAACTTAAGGATAAACGATACCGCCGCGGCGCACAAGCTGCATGTTCCGATTTTCCGACGTCCGGTCGCGATTTTCGATTTATTGCCCGCCATCCGGCCGCAATTTTCGCTTTTTTGCCCCGCCGCCCAGTCGCGACTTTCGTTTTTTGCCCCGACGTCCGGTCGCGACTTCGATTTATTGCCGACGTCCGGTCGCGACTTCAATTTATTGCCCTCCGTCCGGCCGCGACTTCGATTTATTGCCCCGCCATCACAGTGAGATTTTCCTGCCATTTTTTCGTCTTGTAATCCAATAACTTCGCGTATCCCGCTTTTTGGGCATCGGATTCCGCCTTGTCCAGGACCGCGAGCACTTCCGCTTCGCTTTTGGCGAACAGAGCTTTAGCCATGGCTTCCTTATAAATATCGTCGACCTTCTGCTTGATAATGCCCTCGTCAGAATCCGAGGCAGGATCAAGATTAATAAACGGAGTGCTGTTGAATTGCGTCTTCCAGGTGATTTCCGACTGCCATCGCGTCTCCCAATTGCGCTTCTCTTCGGGCAAAGCCATTTCGATCGTCGCCTTGCGCGTATCTATAAATACCGTATTCCCGTTCCACTGGAAGTTGTTGGTGGTATTCATCAACTCGGATACTTTATCCGGCTCGGCGAAATACTTGTCGTTGAAGAGCGGTCCGCCTTCCTCGTTGGTCCCTTCCCAGTACAGCCCTTCCGGTCCCCAGAAAATCGTACGCTGTCCCTCCTCGCCCGTAAACCAGTCCAGGAACGCGAAGACGGCTTCCGGATTTTTGTGGCTCTTGGTGATGACGCTCACGTTCCAGCCCAGTTGCCCCCAATCGCCCGGCCACACTTTGTTCTTGTCCACGTTCTCCTTGCGCAGCGGCCAAATCATGATGAATCCGGGATGGCTCGGATCTTTCTCCTTGACCATGCTGTGCGCGCGCGACGCGATTTCCGTCGGGCTTGAAGCCGCGAATACGGCAACTCTGTCCGAATACATTTTTTCTTTAACCTCATCCTCCGTCTGCGTCAACGCGTCTTGCGTAATCAATTTCTCTCTGAACAGCTTGTTGGCGAACTGCAGCATCTCGCGGTACACCGGATTGCCGAACAGCGAAGTAAGCTTATCGCCTTCGGGAACGGCTCTCATGCCGATGTACGTTTTGGGAAAATCGTCGGCGAAGCCGGAAACCATCAATTCGATGCCTTGTCCTTCGATTCCCGGATCGTACGGGATCACGCTTGCGCCGTACTTCTCCTTCACCATCTGCAGATAGTTGTATAAATCGTCGAACGTCTCCAGTTTAGGAGCGCCTAGCTCGTCGTATATTCTTTTGTTAACAACGTAACCGGAGTTCCCGTTCGGCTGAGTCGTATACCAGTTCGGAAACTGATAGATTTTGCCGTCGGGCGACCGAAGCAAGTTAATCGTCGACTCGCCCACCCATTTTTTCATATTCGGATATTTGTCCAGCCAATCGTCGAACGGAACGAGCACGCCCGCCTGGCGCAGCTTTTCCACGTCTCCGCTGCGATCCATCCAGATCACGTCGGGAAGCGAATCCGATGCGATCATCGTGCTTAGTTTCTGCTGGGCGTTGCCCCCGGATTGAATCGGGGTCACGTTCACTTTTTTATGCTCTTTGATCCATGCGGTAGCCGCGTCTTCTCCCCAAGGATTCATGGTGTACCAATCGTAATGCCCATAGAAACTGAATTCGAGCGGCGCCTCCCCCAACACGATGCCTTTTCCGGATTCCGCCCCGTTCTCCGCCTTGCCCGTGCTCGGATTCCCCGCGTTCGTCCCGCCGCCTGACGATTCCTTGCTGCAGCCGGCAAGCGCCACGGTCGCGGACATCGTCAACGCCAGCACTAACAACGAACCCTTCTTCAACATCCTCAATTGCATAAACCCCTTTCGTTTTTTTATGTTCAAAGCCCAGGGCTTCAAACTACTCTTTAAGAGATCCGATTAAAACGCCCTTCACGAAATATTTCTGCACGAACGGGTACACGAGCACGATCGGAATGGTCGCCACCATCATCGTCGCCATGGATAAGGATTTCGTCGTAATGTTGCTCTTCATGCGCGACATGGCCGCGGTTGCGGCGGAGTTCATCTGGGACATTTGCTCGCTCATGATGTTGGAGTTCAGAATTTGCTGCAGCTTGGTCTGAATCGGCAATAATTCCGGGTTATTGATGAAGATGCTCGGAGCAAACCAGTCGTTCCAATGATAGACGGCCGTAAACAAGGAAAGCGTAGCGATGACCGGGCCCGAGAGAGGCAGCGCGATGCGGAAGAGCACTCCCCAATTGTTGCAGCCGTCCATTTTCGCCGACTCCTCCAATCCGTCGGGAAGTCCCAAGAAAAACGTACGGAAAATAATCATGTTCCATACGCTGATCATTCCGGGAACGATCATCACCCAGAAGGTGTCCATCATGCCCAGCTCGCGAATCAACAGGAAATACGGAATGAGTCCTCCGCTGAAATACATCGTCACAATGCAGACAATCATGTAAATCTTCTTGTTCATCAGTTCCTTCTTGGACATTCCGTAAGCAAAAATAGCGGTGCTCATCATCGAGAGGAACGTCCCGGAAATCGTCCGCAGAATCGAAATAACGAAACCGTCGATGATCCGCGTGTCCTTAAAGACGATACGATAATTGTCCAGCGTGAATTCGCGCGGCCAGAAGGTGATTCCCCCCAACGCGGTATCCATTCCGTTGTTGAACGAGATGACCGCCGAGTTCCAGAAAGGGTAGAAGGTCGCAAACCCAAGCATGCACAACGCAGTGTAGATCATGACGTACATCAGCCTGTCGCCGGCGGATAATTTATTCATTCGGCTCGTTCCCTTCTCTCTTGGTCCTTGGGTTTACCACAAGCTGTTCCCGCTTCTTCTTGCCGCGAAGTTGGCCATCGTCAGCAAGGCGACGCTGATTATCGCTTTGAACAAACCTATGGCCGTCGCGTAAGAATACCGCTGATTCTGAATGCCGATGCGGTACACGTACACGTCGATTACATCGGACACTTCGCGAATTCCGTCATTGGCAAGCAACAGAATGTCTTCGAACCCGGCGCTTAGCAAATTTCCGATCGCCAGAATCATGAAGATTATAATGACGGGCATGATCGTCGGAATCGTAATCAGATACATCTGCTTGAATTTGCTGGCGCCGTCTATCGCCGCCGCTTCATACATTTGCGGATTTACGCCCGCTATGGCGGCCAGATAGATGATCGAACCGAAGCCGATGCTCTTCCACACGTCCGTCACGACCAAGATGCTCCAGAAATACTCCGGAAGCGAGAGAAAGCTGATCGGTTCCTCGATTAAATTCAGCTGCTGCAGTAGCATATTGACGCTGCCGTTGTCCGTGGACAGCATCGAGGAAACCATGCCCGCGACGATCACCCAGGACATGAAATGGGGCAAATAGCTGACCGTCTGTACGACTCGCTTGAACGCGATTTTCCGGACTTCGTTTAACATGAGGGCCAGAAGGATCGGGGCCGGAAAGCCGATGAAAAACTTCAAGAAGCTGATGGCGACCGTGTTGCGGATGACTCGATTAAAGTCCGTATCGTTAAAGAACGCCTCGAAATGCTTAAACCCTACCCAGGGGCTATCCCAGAATCCTTTGAACAAGTTATAGTCTTGGAATCCCAACAAAACTCCGTACATCGGAATATATTGAAAAATAACGATAAGGATCAGCGCGGGTACGACCATAAGTTGAATATCCCACTGTCCGATGAGCAGCTTGAAGTAATTTTTCTTCGCGCCGCCGTATTCCGGCTTCCACTCCGGCTCAATAGGGGTATGGCGAGTCATAGTCATTCTCCCTTCGCTTAATGGTCTTTTGTGGTCTTTAATCGCCTATCAGCTCTTCTCAGGGGCTATTCTTTCCCTTTCCGCTTTTGCGATCGCCCCTTCATCACCACACTCTCTATCCCCCTAAAGTTTAACCGCTTTAACATTTGATTTGAGTGTACTCTGCGATGAAAGCCCTGTCAATTGTCAATTTTGCATGGAGATGATGCTCTTATACATAAAGGTACGAGCAGTCCTTCGGTCCCGGCGTTCGCAAATTTACGTTCGTTCATCTTTTTCTCCGAATATTAAAACGCTTATACTTTATTGTCGAAGGGAGTTATAATCTTGTCTTTCAGCCCGCTCGAGCGTACCCTTAACGCCCGACTTCCGCCATCCTCCGGAGTCGGATCGCAAAAAAAAGCATCCATTCGAACGGAGATTCGCCCGAATAAATGCCCAGCAGCCTCTTTATACTCGTTTGGAACGGGGGAAGCCCGTCGTTTCCCGGACGATCAGCTCCGGATCGAACTCTACCGTTACATTCCGCTTGCTCGGATCCTTGATCAGCTTCAGCAAAATGTCTACCCCTTGCTTGCCGATTTTCTCTACCGGTTGTCGGACGGTCGTCAAACGCGGTCGGAATTCGGAGGCGTAGATCTGGTCGTCGAAGCCGATAATCGAGACGTCGCGAGGAATTTGAATGCCCGCGTTCTTGAAGGCATCCATAACGCCTAACGCGATAAAATCGTCCGCGGCGAACACGGCCGTGGGCAATCTTCCCGATTCGATCCAACGACTGGCCGCGCGGTAGCCCGAAGAAATATTGAATTCCCCCGGCTCGACGCCGAATGGCTCGATCCCCGCTTCCTCGTGCGCGAATACGTAGCCTCTTTCCCGCTCTCGGCTGCTGAGGAACGATTCGGGTCCGCTAAGATAAGCAATCTCGGTATGGCCAAGATCGATCAGATGCTTCGTCGCCTCGTACCCGCCCTTGAAGTTGTTTACGAAGACCATGGAGACGGATAAATTGCGCTGCTGACTGTCGAGAATAACGAACGGAATTTTTCGCTTCTTCAGTTCCATCGCGTAAATGTCCGAATTGACCGGCGACAGCAAAATCACTCCGTCGACGCGGTCCTCCTGGAACATAGAGCGACGAAAAGATTCCTCGTCTCCTTGCGATATCGAAAGCGCCAGGAAGTAGCCGTGTTCGGCCAAACTGGCGTTGATCTCCTGCACTACCGCATCGAGAACGGAATCGTGCAAGGTCGCCAACGTCAAGCCGATAATCCCGGTTTTGCCGCTGGCGAGACTGCGGGCCGAAGCATTCGGATGATAATCGAGCTCTTTCATCGCCTGCAACACTTTCTCCCTGTTTTTCTGACGCACGGACGAGGAGTGATTGAGCACTCTGGACACCGTAACGACCGACAGGCCCGCTTTTTTGGCAACGTCGAAAATACTGACCTTCATGTAACGAACCGTCTCCTGTTTCATTCCTATTTTCATTTACCGTATCATATTTCCGTCGCAAATTCACCACCAAGCGATTACTCCTTCATTTGTTGTCGTTTGCCTTCGTTTCTTCTAAAATGAAAACAAACGCAAGGAGGGAAAGCGATGTTCGCTTCGCATAGAAGGGATAGAATTTTGGAGCTGCTGCAGCAAGACAAGCAGGTGCTCGTCAAAGACCTGGCGCGCATGTTCAAGGTGTCCGAGGGAACGCTGCGGATCGATCTCCGCATTTTGGAGGACGAGGGATTACTGGAGCGAACTCACGGGGGAGCGATTCCGCTGAAACAGCAAGCTTCCGCGTGGGACGCCCGGGATCCTTCGCGCAGCCAGCTCAATTACGAAGAGAAGCAGGCCATCGGCAGGAAGGCGGCCGAGTTCGTTCATGACGGCCAGTGCGTCATTTTGGACGCCAGTTCAACCGTGTTGGAGCTGGCCAAGAGCTTGACCGCACGCAACTATTTGACGATCGTGACGAACGGGCTGGAAGCGGCGACGACGCTGAACCAGAATCCGCGCAACAACGTCATTCTTATCGGCGGAGTACTGCGCGTCGGCTCCAAGACGGTGGAGGGCGTGCTGGGAAAGGATATATTAAGCGGCATTCATGCCGACCTGTTCTTTACTTCGGCGGAGGGGTTCAGCGTCCAGGAGGGGATGACGGACTTCAGCCTGTACGAAGCCGAGCTTAAGAAGCTGATGGCCGCCAACGCCAGCCGGACGATCGCGCTGGTCGACCATACCAAGCTAGGGAGAAGGTCGATCGCCTCCTCTGTCGCTTTGGAGGAAATTCACGCGCTCGTTACGGACAATAAAGCCGACCCCGTCTTCCTGAAGCAATGCCAGCGCTTGGAAGTGCTCATAGCCGATTGAAATCGGCGCTAAACGAACGTTCATATGCAAGCGAATGCGAACGCCGGTAAACGCACTCAATCGTTGACATTCGCAAGCAAACGAAAGGACAATAAGAAGAGAGAACTCGCGACTTAAGGGGGACACCGCAGCATGAAGCTGGACGCAATCGACGGATTGATTATCGACCTGGACGGCACTATCTATCTCGGCTCGCAGGCGATCGAAGGCGCCAAAGAAACGATGGAGCACATTCGCGCCGCCGGCAAAAAAGTCGTATTCCTGAGCAACCGCGGGAACTATTCCCGGAGAATGTGCCAAGAGAAGCTGGAAGCGATGGGCATTTCGGCAGCGGCGGAGGAGATTATTCTAACCTCCACCGTCACCGCCTCTTATTTGCTGGAGAACGAACCGGACAGCCAAGCCTGGCTGTTCGGAGACGAAGGGCTTCACGAAGAACTGAAGAGCCACGGAGTCAAGCTTGCCTCCAAGCCCGAGGAGGCGGATTGGCTCGTCATTACGTTGCACGAATCGCTGACCTACGCGGAGCTGAACTCCGCTTTCCGGGCGGCGCGCAATGGCGCGAAGCTAATCGTCACCAACGAGGACAAGACGTTCCCCGGGGACGGGGGCGAGTGCATCGACGTCGGTGCCACGATCGCCGCGATCGTCCATACGACGGGAGCGGAGGTGTCCGTCGTCGTCGGCAAGCCATCGGCGTATATGGCCAACGCGGCTCTTCGCTCCTTGGGCCTGCCGCCGGAACGCTGTCTCGTCATCGGGGACAGCCTTCATTCCGACGTCGCGCTGGGCAAGCGGGCCGGCATTCGCACGGCGCTCGTGCTCAGCGGATCGACGACCCGCGAACGCGCGGAAGCCGCGGAGGAACGCCCGGATTACGTCTGGGACTCGATCTCGGACATTCGGCGTTTACTGCAACTTTGAGGAGGAATCGACATGACCTTTAACGGTCCCGTAAATATCGAATCCGGCGCGATCGGCAAAGTCGCCCCCTACCTGAACGAGCGCGGGTATCGGCAAGTCGCCATCGCGGCCGACGAGGTAACTTATAAAGTGGCGGGAGAGCGGCTGGAGCAGGAAATCGGGCGCGCGGGAATCGGGGTTCGGACGACTCGGATCGAGCCCGACCGCCAAGGCGACGTGATCGCGGACGAAGCTTCCATCGTCCAGCTGATCTTGGCTCTGCGCCAGGAAGCGGCGGAAGCCGTCGTCGCCGTCGGTTCGGGAACGCTGCACGATATCGCGCGCTTCTCGGCTTACGCCGTCGGCATCCCTTTCGTATCGGTGCCGACCGCCCCTTCCGTCGACGGCTTCAATTCCGTCGGAGCGCCGCTCATTCTGCGCGGCGAGAAGAAGACGATCGGCGCGATCGGCCCTTCCGCTTTATTCGCCGACCTGGATATTCTTACGCAGGCCCCCGACGCAATGATCGCCGCGGGCTTCGGCGACATGCTGGGCAAATACACTTCCTTGTTCGATTGGAAGTTCGGCAGCCTGGCGGGCGGGGAACCGTTCTCGCGCGAGGCGTTCGAACGGACGGAACGCGCGCTTCTGCAATGCGCGGAGCATAGCGAGGAGATCGGACGCCGCACGCCGCAGGGCGTCGAGACGCTCATGCGGGCGCTCGTCGAATCCGGCTTCGCCATGCTGCAATTCGGCCAGTCCCACCCGGCTTCCGGAGCGGAGCATCACCTCTCCCATTATTGGGAGATGGAACTGCTGCGGCTCGGGCGCAAGCAGGTGCTGCACGGCGCCAAGGTCGGCATTGCCTGCGCGATCGTCTCGGACCTGTACCGTAAGCTTGCGGAGGAAGAGACTGCTTTGTTCCCCGAGGAGCATCGGGCGGCCTTGAAGGAAGCGATCTCCCGCATTCCAAACGGCGAGGAGATTCGCAGCTTGCTTAAGCAGGCCGGCGGGCCGACCGCTCCGGAGGAGCTCGGCATTAGCCGGGAGCTGCTGGATCGCAGTCTGCGCGAGGCACACCTTATTCGTCCCAATCGCCACACGCTGCTGAAAACGTACAACGAATCGCGTTAGCCCGGCGAAAACGCCTTCGGCGTCCTTGGGACGAAGAACCGTCTTTTTTGTCGGAGGCGAATCGGATAAGGATAGCGGTTATTTATCCTTCCGACGTGACGCAGAAGGCCGCTCCGCATGCCACGATGGTTGCGGAACGGCCTGTTTTTTCTCCGGACGATTAACCGGCTTGCAGACGACGGATTCTCTCTTCGAGGTCCGGGTGAGTCGAGAACAACGCGCTTCTCTTCTTGCCGCTGATCTGAAGCGTGGAGAACGCGTTTTGCTCGCTGCCCTGCATTCGGTCTTGGTAGGCTTTCAGCCCGCGCAGCGCGTGGATCATTTTGTCGCGGCCCGCCAGATGGGCGCCGCCCGCGTCCGCATGGAACTCGCGGTATCTGGAGTACGCCAGCACGACGAGGCTGCCCAGAATGGAGAAGGCGATCTGGAACACGATGACGGCGATAAAATGAACGATTCCGGCAAGCTCTTCCTTCACGAGACGGGATACGGCCCAAGCGGCGATGCGCGACAGGAAAACGACGAACGTGTTGACGACCCCTTGGAGCAACGTCATCGTCACCATGTCTCCGTTGACGACGTGCGCGACTTCGTGGGCGATGATCGCTTCCACCGCGTCCTCGTCCAGTTCGTCCAGCAATCCGGTCGATACGGCGACGAGCGAGCGTTTCTTCGAAGGACCGGTCGCGAACGCGTTCACTTCTTCGGATTCGTAGATGCCGACTTCCGGCATATGGGTCAAGCCCGCTGCCCGGGACAACCGGTGGACCATGTCGACGATTTGGCGCTCGCCCGCCGACAGATTTCCTTCGGGCTTGAGCACGTGGACTTTCATCATCATTTTGGCCATCCAGCGGGACATCGCGAGCGAGATGAACGCTCCGGTAAAGCCGACGATGGCGCTGAACACGAGCAGCGCGCTGAAATCGATGCCGCCCGACTCGTTCAAATAGGAGCCGACGCCGAATACGGACAGGATGATGCCGATCGTCACCATCACGAGCAAGTTGGTTAGAATGAACAACAGAATTCGCTTCATAGGTTCCTCCCCTGATTCCCACTAGAATGAGATTCGACTATTTCTATGTACGGTTGAAATCGGCTTTCGTTTCATGGATCGGCCGCGGCGACGGGATATTGCACCAAGCCATGGCGTTCACGGAGGGTTGTCCGCTACGGTTAATCGTATGCGGCGGGACCGGCGATAATGACCGTAATCGCAGGCGGGGAGCTTGAGCATGGCAAAAAAACCCGCATGGCGCGCTTATTTGCCCCGGCCCGCTCGCCGGACACGCTTTTAGCTCGCCTGACGTGCTTATTCGCCCCGGCCTGCTCGCCGGACACCCTTTTAGCCCGCCCGGCGTGCTTATTCTTGCCAATCTGCTCGCTGAACCCACCTTTAGCTCGCCTGGCGTGCTTATTCTCGCCAACCTGCTCGCCGAACCCACCTTTAGCTCGCCTGGCGTGCTTATTCGCCTCCGGCCCGCTCGCCAGACCCACCTTTAGCTCGCCTGGCGTGCTTATTCTAGCCAACCTGCTCGCCAGACCCGCCTTTAGCTCGCCTGGCGTGCTTATTCGCCCCGGCCTGCTCACCGAACCCGCTTTTAGCTCGCCTGGCGTGCTTATCCACGCTAACCTGCTCACCGAACACGCCTTTAGCTCGCCCGGCGTGCTTAATCGCCCCCGGCCTGCTCACCAGTTCGCCCTCCGCCCCCTACAATCGAGCAAAGCCTTCGTCCGCCAAGTATTCTTCGGCCTCCTCGCGCGTCTCGAACGCCATCTCGAGGTTCAGTCCGGCGAACAAGTACCATGTGTCGTCCTCGAACTGCAGCGACAGCTCGTTGCCGTCCCCGTCACGCCACCTCTCGCCGTTCTCTCCCGCTTCCGCGACTGCCGCCGACGCTACGGCGGCGGATGCGACGGATGATACGGCTCCTCCCAACATCCGGATCGACCGGGCGACGATGTCCCTTAGCTCCCGCTCGTCGTAGTCGCGAACGTTCACGAAGCCTTTCCCGTCCGTCTCCGCCTCGTCCAGCCCGGCGGCGTATACGTACCCGTTTCCGTTCGGATGAAAATGATAGCCCACGTTTTTCTTGTCGGTCATGCTGCCGTCAAAATGAAAGTTCACTCTTCCAAGGGATACGTCTCTGCGCTCCAGTTGGGGGAACGACTGCATGATCGCCAACTTCTCTTCAAAACTCAACATCTTGTTACTCCCTTTCTCCATTCCGCTGGGCTTGCTCTACGCTATGACTTTGGTTTACCGATACTGACAGGGCATGGCCCTTGCGAAGAGTTGACCTTCCGGAAATTGACCTCTCGAGAATTTACCTTCCGAAAAATAGACCCTCCAAAGGTTGACCCTCCGAAAGGTTGACCCCGCCTTCGCCGTTAAGATTCGGCACGTTCGCTAGAAACCGACGGTTCTTCCCCGCCTTCGCCGTTAAGATTCGGCATGCTCGCCGGAAATCGCCGGTTCTTCCCCGCCTTCGCCGTTAAGATTCGGCACGTTCGCAGTAAACAGATGGTTCGACCCCGCCTACGCCGTTAAGATTCGGCATGCTCGCCGGAAATCGCCGGATCATCCCCATCGTCACTCGTAAAACGCCGCTCGATCTTCTTGCTGATCCATAGGGATAGCCCCACGAACAGAACGACATAGATCAGCTCGACCGGACGTTCGATGAACCGCATGAAGTCATGGCCGATAATCGACACCGACATGACCATGATCGCCTTGCCGAACACAATCGCGATGAAGTACGAACGAAGCCTCATCCGCGCGATCGCGGCGGCGATGTTGATGACGACGAACGGCCCGACCGGGAAAAGGCTGAGCAGGAACACGTAGCTGAACGCGTTGCGGCGAATCCAGCCCAGGCTCTTCTGCACCTTCGGCTTGCGGGCGAAGCGTACGAAGTAAGGATGCCCCGCGGCCCTGCGAACGATGAGGAACGTCGCAAGGCACCCGCATACGATTCCGATCCAGGAATAGAGAAAGCCCGCCCACAGACCGTAAACGGCCGCGTTCGCCCCGACGATCAGAATCGTGGGCAAAGGCGGCACGAACGACTTAAGAAACGTCAAAGCAATCCCCGGCAACGGGCCGAAGGCGCGATAACGTTCCAATAATTCCGTTAGATTTTCTTCATTGATCTGGGACAATAGCTCCGAGACGACGCTCATGGTAGTAGCCTCTGCTGCCGCTGCGCGGTAATTTGTCCTATTATACCATTTACGCGCAGGGGATGCTCTCCCAATATGGACCAAACCCTGGCCCGAGCCGAGGATCTCGAAAAAAACGAAGGCCGCCCCCGTCCGCCTTGCGTCGCGGAAAAGGACGGCCTTGCCGTTATTGCGGATTTCTGTCGGGCAACTGCTTCACGTAGCTGTCGGACAAGTTAAGCAGCTCGAGCGCGCGCTCGTATTCGTCACGCGAAGCGCCGTAGCCGTCCGGGAGCTCCGCTCCGTCGAACGGATAGTCCGTGCCGTCCTCGTAATCGTTGCCCGGAATGAATACTCCGGTGTCCATCACGATCGAGCCGGTCGGCAGGAAGTGTCTCATCGGCAGCACGTTGGAGCCCGAATTGAGCAAATCCTGTCCGAAGTGAAGCTGGTCTTCGAGGGAAGCTCCGATCAAGTTGGCCACGGTCGGCAGAATATCGACCTGGCCTCCCGTTTGCCGGAGTTCCGAAGGATAGGTCACGCCGGGAACGTGCATAATGAACGGAATGTTGAACATATCCGCATAACCGTAATCATGGCCGATCAATTCTCGCATCAGCGCGCGTTCGTCGTTGCTCATCGAGTACACCGGCAGACCTTGGTGGTCGCCGTACAGAATAACGATGCTGTCGTCCCATAACCCGCTGCTCTTCAGATCGTCGATGAAGGCGCCAAGCGCGTAGTCGGCGTAATTTTGCGCCGCGATGTAACGCCCGATCATCGAACCTTTCATCTCTTCGGGAATGGTCATGCGAAGCTTCTCTTCCGGAAGATTGTACGGATGATGCGCGCTCATGCTCAGAACCTGCGCGTAGAACGGCTTATCGCTCTCGTCCATTTTCTTCAGTTCGTCGATCGTCTTGGAATAGAGCACCTCGTCGGACGAACCGAACGCGATGTGATCCGTATCTCCGAAGAAGCTCTTATCGTAATAGCGATCGAATCCGAGCGCCGGATACAGCTCGGTCCGGTTCCAGAACTTGACGTCGTTCGTATGGAACGTAGCCGTATCGTAGCCTTGGGCTTGTAGCAGCTTCGGCAGGCTTGGCAGCTCCTTCTTCACGTTGTTCTTGGTCGCCGGCTCGTGCTTGGGCACGTACAGCGAAGTATTCACCACGTATTCCGCGTCCGACGTCGTCCCTTGCCCGACCATCGTGTAGAAATTGTCGAAGCGGAAATCTTCCCCTGCCAGCTTCGTGAGGTTCGGCATAACCTCTTGGCCGTCGATTCGAAGGCCGATCAGGAAGTTCTGCAGCGATTCCATCTGAATAATAATAAGGTTTTTCCCTTTTGCCGCTCCGTAGTACTGCGGCTCCCTGGAATAGGCGTTGCCTTTCAGGCGATCGATTTTCTCCTGGGTAATTTCGTTCATATCCACCGTTGCCGCATCGGCCTTGTCATCGGCGAAAATCGTGTAAAACTCGTAATTCAGAATGCCCATTTCCTCGGCCTGCTTATTCTCGTTCATGCTGGCGCGGTTAGGCCAGATGCTGAGAAAGCACAGCACGACGGACACGACAAAGAGCACGGACAGCGCTTGGCGGCTGATCGGCCGCAGATGTAGTTGAACGCCTTTAGTCCGGTTTTTCAGCCACAACGGCATGAATACCAGAACGAGAATATCGACGAAAACGAGCAAATAATACGGATCCATCAGCGAATAGGTGCTGTCTCCGACCTGCGTGACCTTGTCGGCCTGGTTGAGCGCGTGATAGGTTACGATAACGCCGTAATATTTGTAATACATCAGCACCGTAAAGTAGAGCAGCGTAAACAGCAAATTGGCGATCGTGTAATAAAGCAGCTTGCGCTTGGTCGCGAACCATTCGATCAGGCAGAAAACGACCCAGAAAAACGGAATCTCCGTCAGCATCGTCGCGACCGAAGGGCCGTTCTCGAAAACGACGAACCAGGCCAAGCAGCATTTCAGCAGCAGGATTAAAGTAAAAAGAATAAACCTTCTGTTGCCCAGCTTAATCAACAGATTCATGTCCGCATCATCCCCCTTACCGAATTGCGGAGAACCTTTTTCTATTATTCTATCGCATTCCCTAGCCTGCGGTTTCTTAAAGTTTCTTAAGATTCATATACCCGCGATCGCGCAGCTTGAAAAACCCGTCTAAAAAAACCCGCCTGTGTGCATGCAGGTTCGTCCTCGAGTCGGATCGGTCGGCAACGTATTTGTTCATTATAAGGCAGCCCCAACCTCCTGTTAAGTTTGGCCGCGCCAGCTATAAGGCCGTATATCGTGAAAATGGCATGAAAAAAGCGAAGATCCCCCGAAGAGATCTTCGCTCCTCTCTTTTTCACCGTCTGCGCGTCAATTGCTCCTGTGCCAGCCGAATCATCTCGCGAACCATCGCGCCGCCGATCCTGCCCCCGACCAGTCCGGCCTCCTCGGTCGTCAGCTTTCCGTTGTCGCCGCGTTTCAGCGGCACGCCGCTGTCCTTGGCGCCCTCGTATTTGACCTCGTCCGGACGCTGCGGATCGACCGGGTAGCCTTCCTTGCGCATGACGTCCGCCTTTAGGGCGCTGACGCCTTCTTCCGCTCCCGGCACGGCCAGTCTCCGTCTCCTTCTTGCCATCGGTTCGATCGCCTCCGTTCTGGAATGCCTCTTGTCGATGCTATCGTTCCCGGACGGCCGCGAATTATTCCCCGAAGCTTTCGAGCCACTGCTCGTACAGACGATCCAGATACTCTTTCGTTTCTTCCCTTTCCTTCCATGCCCGCTCCGTTTCGAGGCCGCCCGGTATTTCGCCGTTCATGAGACCGTCATATTCGGCCAGACGCCTCTCCATCTCGGCGATTTCTTCCTCCAAACGCTCGCGGGATAACGCGAACTTCCGTTCCGCGGAGGGGTCGCCCGAGTTCGGATGGTCCCCAGCCGAGCGCGGCTGAAGGTTGTTAGGCTTCGGATGATCCCCGGACGAGTTCGGCTGACGGTTGTCCGGCTTCGGCTGGTCACCGGCCAAGGTTGGCTGACGGATTTCCGGCTTCGGCTGGTCCCCGGACGAGTTAGGCTGACGGTTATCCGGCTTCGGCAGGTCACCGCTCACTCTCGGCCGGCGATCTTTCGGATTCGGCGACTCTCCGGACGCCTTAGGCCGACGGTCGCGCGACGGGGAAGACCCGGACGCCTTGACGTCTGCCCGCCTGCGCCTGCTCTCCGCCCTGTAATCGTCGAAGCCGCCCAAGTAGATCGTCAGTTTCCCTTCGTCCAGCTCCCAAATTTTCCGCGCGAGCCGGTTGATCAGGTAACGGTCGTGGGTGACCGCCAGAATCGTGCCCGGATACTCCTCGAGCGCTTCTTCCAACGCCTCTCTCGAAGCAATATCCATATGGTTCGTCGGCTCGTCCAGAACGAGCAGGTTCGGCTTGCGCAGCACGAGAAGCGCCAACCTTAACCTCGTCCATTCCCCTCCGGACAGCAGGCCGACCGGCTTGAATACGTCCGCTCCATAGAACAGGTACGCCGCCAGGCAAGATCTGGCCTCTCCCTCCTCCATGCCGGCTTCCCGTCGGAAATAGTCCAGCAGCGATTGCTTCGAGTCGTCCGGCGCCTGTTGTTGCGCCAGGTAGCCGACCTCGACCCGCGAACCGAGTCTCAGCTCGCCTCCGTCCACTTCCTCCTCTCCGAGAATCAGCCTGAGCAGAGTCGACTTGCCCGCGCCGTTACGGCCGATCAACATCACCTTGTCGCCGTAATCCAGTTGCGCCGAAGCGTCTCTGAGAATATCGGCATCCCCGTAACGCTTGACCACGCCCTCCAGTACGGCGACCTGCTTGCCCGACCGATTCGTCGGCCTGAGCTCGAACTCCGACTCCTTGCGGTCGATCGCCGGACGTTTCACCTTCTCCATCCGGTCCAGCGCTTTCTGCATGGAAGCAGCCCTCCGGAAAAACTTCCCGTTGTCCCCGATTCTGCCCCATTCCATCAGTTGCTTGATCGTCTCGCGCATTTTCTTGATTTTCTTCTGCTGCTCCTGATAGTCGGCGAACTGCTGAAGGAGCAGCTCTTCCTTTTCCTTCAAATATCCCGTGTAGTTCGCGTGAAACACCAGCGATTCCCCGTCTTCCAGCTCGACGATCTTCGTAACTACCCGGTCCAGGAAATAACGATCGTGGGAAACGATCAAGCACGCTCCGCCGTATTTCAGCAAGAACTCCTCCAGCCACTCGACTCCGCCCATGTCCAGGTGGTTCGTCGGCTCGTCGAGCAGCAGCAGGTCGGGTTTGCGGATCAATTGGGAGGCGAGTCCGACCCTCGTTTTCTCTCCGCCGGACAACGTGGCGTACTCCCGCCCGTACCAATCTCCGTCGATTCCCAAGCCTCCGGCGACCTGATCGATGTGCGCGTCGAGCCCGTAGCCGCCCTCCCGTTCGAAGCGCTCCTGCAACGCCGAATACTGCCGCAGCAGCGCATTCAGGCGATCGGGGGCGTCCTCCGCCGACGTCTCCGCCATCCGCCCCTCCAGAACGGTCATTTCCTCCTTGCAATCGAGCAGCTCGCGATAACCGAGAGCCAGCACGTCGTAGACGGTTCGATGCGCCGAATCGGCGGGAATTTGCTCCAAATAGCCGATCTTCGCGTCTTTGCGTACGGAGAGCTGCCCTTCGTCGGGCATTTCGAGCTTCGCGATGAGGCGCAGGAGCGTCGATTTTCCGCTTCCGTTGCGGCCGACGAGTCCGGCTTTCTCCCCTTGGCGGAGCTCGAAAGTCACATTGTTCAGCACGAGCTGCGCAGCATTATACTTACGTACGTTTTGGCAATTTACCGTTAACATATCCGGTTCCTCCTGAGGTTCGAAGGAGGTTCCCGCCCTGTAAACAAAAACAGGGCGCAGGGAAAATTCCCCGCGCCCGTTCGGATAGGCCGATCCGCTTCGGTCAAGGCAGGAACCTTCTCGAGAGTTGTGATATCGTATGGCCGAAAATGGACAGACCTCTCCCGTCTTCGCCTACGCCATGAACGATGCCAGCCATCGCGAGCGGCAGCCGGCTTACTTGATTGTTCACGAACTCTCGATTCATCCTGCCTTCACCTCCGTTGCAATTAGATAATCGAAGAATACCATGCCAAGGGGCGGCAACGCAAGGGCACGAACGCCCTTGCGTTGCATAGGCCAACGA
>JAEZZE010000437.1 GCA_023418755.1 Bacillota bacterium
TAGCTGCCCTGAGCCATCATCGCGATGCCTCCGGTAATCGTGCGCATTTCGGGCGAAGTCGTGGCGTACAGCGGCCACACGAAATCGTTGTAAATCCCCATAAACGTGAATATTCCGAGCGTAACCATAATCGACACCGACGCCGGCAGGAGGATTTTCCAATAGACCTGCCACTTGTTCGCGCCGTCGATACGGGCGGCCTCCTCGATTTCCTTAGGAAAAGAAGAGAAAAATTGCAGCAGCAGGAACACGCCGAACGCCCCGGCGGTATAGGGCAGCACCAGCGCCTGGTAAGTATTGATCAACCCTAGGGCGTTGAATTCCATATACATAGGCAGAAAGGTAAGCACGCCGGGAATCATCAGCGATGCGATGAACATCGACAGCAGCGTGCGCCGCAGCGGAATATCCTTCAGACGCGCCAGCGCATAAGCCGCCAAGGAGTCGATAAACAGCACGATCGCGGTGCCGACGGCTCCGACCGACAGCGAATTCGTAATCCAGCGCACGATCGGCACGTTCATAAGCTCGCCGTTAATGCCGTCGATGTAGTTGTCGAGAATCGGTTTTTTAGGAATAAAGTTCATTTTGCCCGACAGCGCTTCGAAGTCGTTCTTCAAGGATGTGGAGAGCATCCAGACGAGCGGCAGGATGAACGCGACGGCGACCGCCGCGGCGATCGCGATCAGGGCGAATGTTCTCAGCTTTCTCGACTTCACGTTACTCCTCCTTCCTGCCGTAGGTCAAGCGATACTGCACGACCGATACGATCATGATCAGAATGGCCATCAGAATCGCCATCGCGGAAGCGGAACCGACTTCCTTGCGAATGAAAGCCTGATCCAGTACGTTCATCAGCAGCACCCTGGACGTATCTCCGGGTCCGCCCCTCGTGAGCAGGAACGGCTGAGCGTAGATGTTAAAGGATGCGATCGTCGACGTGATCATCACGAACAGCATGACCGGACGGATCGAAGGCAGCGTCACGTTCGCGAACTTGCGCCAGGAGCCCGCGCCGTCGATCGAGGCGGCCTCGTAATAATCCTCGGGAACCTGGTTCAGGGCGTTGATGAAGATGATCATGTTAAACCCGATCGTCCACCAGAGCGTCGTCGACACGAGCGCCGCCCATACCCACGGTTCGCTCGTCAGCCACGGAATCGGATCGAAGCCGAGCTTGCCGAGCATGCCGTTGATCAGCCCCGCGTTCGTATCGTACATCATCAGCCAGATGACGGCCATGACCGAAGCCGAGACGGCGTAGGGCATGAAGTAGATCGTGCGGAACCAACTGCGGATCTTGCGCGGCAAAGCATTGACGAGCATAGCCAGACCAAGGCCGACGGCGATCAGCAGCGGCACGGAATACAGGACGAATTGCGCAGTCGCCCATAGCCCGCGGACGAACAAGCTGTTCAAATAGGTTCCCGGGGAGAAGATCTCCGCATAATGGGAGAAGCCTACGAACGGATGGGAGTCGGACAGCAGCTCGAAATCGTGCAGGCTGATGTAGAATCCGTAACCGATCGGAAAAAGCAAAAAAGCGGCGAAGCTGATCAAATACGGCAGAACGAACAGGGATGAGGTTAAGCGGGACCGCCAACCGGTATTCATCGCGGATTCCTCCTTAGGCATCATGGGCGAAGAAGACGGGGCATCCTTCCGGGATTCCCGTCTTCCTCCTTCTAACGGTTCGATGGCGCGCCCGCTTATTTGCCCATGGCCTGACGGGATTTGGCAACCGCTTCGTCAAGCGCCTTCTGCGGATCCTTCTTGCCGAGCAGCGCGTTGTTGATTTCGCCCCACACCGGCTCGATAATCGTTCCCCAGTTCAGCACGTTGGGAGCGAATTGAACGTAAGAGAAGCTGTCGGCCACCGAGCTTTGCGGCAGCGCCTTGAATTCCGCGCTGTCCAGCATCGGTTTGGAGGCCAGCGCCTGGCCGGACTCGGCCCAGGCAAGGGAATTGCCCGCGACGTACTTCAGGAAATCGCCGATGCCGGCGAGCGTGCCCGCATCCGTCGTATTCTTCGGAATGACGAAGCCGTGGGAGCCCGCGTATACGGCTTGCTTGGCTTTGCCGATCTGCGGCACCGGAGCGATTCCGTAGTTCAGTCCGGCTTCGTCGAACTGCGACTTCATCCACGGGCCGTTGAACTGAATCGCGTTCTTGCCTTGCAGGAACAACGTGTTCTCGCCGTCCTGCTGCACGTTGGCCGGAGAGATGCCTTGATCGATCAAGCCGCGCAGCCATGCGATCATCTCCACCGCCTCGGGAGAGTTATACGCGACGTCCGCGCCGTTCCACAGCTCGCCGCCGTTCTGCCAGACGAGCGTCGGGAAGATGAATTGCTGAGGCCACAGCGTCGGCACGACGTAGCCGTATTGGCCTTTGCCTTTGTCCGTCAGCTTGACCGCCGCGTCTTCGAACTCTGCGCGGTTCGTCGGCGGAGCGGAGATGCCCGCCGCTTCGAACAGATCCTTGTTGTAATACATGACGAGCGGGTGGATGTCGAGCGGAATGCCGTACCATTTGTCCTCGATCGTAGAGTACTGGACGGGCGCCTCTACGTAATCGGTCTTGACGATGCCGGCCTGGCCGGCAATATCGTCCAACGGCTGCAATTGGCCTTTGCTTGCGTAGGTCGGAATCTGATCGACGTGCATGATCGCCAGATCCGGGCTGTCCTTGCCGGCGCTTAGCGCGACGTCGAGTTGCTTGTAATACTCGCCGTTCGGCTGGATGACGAAATTGATTTTGTAGTCGTCCTGCGAGGCGTTGTACTTCTCCACGATCTCTTTCATGAAAGCGCCGTCCGCGCCGGAGAACGGAGTCCAGAATAGGAACTCCGTCTTCTTGCCCCCGGCTGCCGCGGAGCTTCCGCTGTCGTTGCCTCCCGGAGAGGCGCTGCCGCTTCCGCCGTTTTTGTCGCCGCCGCACGCAGCCAGCACGAGAGCCGCGAGCGTCAACGTCAAGAGCGCGCGGGCCAATCTTAAAGGTACTTTGAACATGTTTCGTTATCCCCCTTGTTCGGTAGTGTGATGAGCTTTTTCATGGAACCATCTTATCGCTTCCCGATCGGATAATCCTACGCACTTCGTTTAGGGGATGTGGACATTTCTTTAGATCATTGGCGAAGGCGACGCCTCCTTCCCCTTAATCTTTCGATAGATTAAGAAGAACTTAAGAAAATAGAGAGAAGTTGTTTATCTTTTCCAATTACAATTCGTTGGGAAAGAAATCATGAAGGAATGAGGGAATCGAGTCGATGAGCAAGAAAATGGCAATCGCGCTGATCCTGACCGCGGCGTTGCTGGCCGGATGCAGTGCCGCTCCCCAAGCGGAGCCGCGGGAGATTACGCCGTTGAGGGTGATGTATTATTCCGAGGACGCGTTCTATTACGAATACGGCATGCTCTTCGCCGCGCTCTATCCGGAGGTCCAACTGGAGGTCGTATCGACGAACGGCGTCAAGCCGGAGGAGGACGAAACGATCAACGAAGCGATGATGAAGTTCATCGCGGAAAAAAAGCCGGACGTGCTGATGTTGAATGCCGGCCAATACAAGCAATTGGCCGCAGAGGGCAGGCTGCTCGATCTCGAGGCGAGAGCCGCGAAGGACAAGTTCGATCTTGACGGCATAGTGCCGGGTATCCTGGAGTACATACGGGGGTTAAGCGACGGCAAGCTGTACGGAATGGCTCCCTCCTTCTACGGCAGGGCCGTGTACTACAATAAAGACTTGTTCCAGCGGTACGGGGTCTCCTTGCCCGAAGACCGCATGAGCTGGGAGAGCCTACTGCAGCTGGCGTCCCGGTTTCCGGCCGAGGGGGAACCCGACAAGCGCGTCTACGGTCTGAAGCCCGATTATAGGAGCGATTTGGCCAGTCTCGCCAGACAAATCGGCGGCTCGCTCGGGCTGAGCTATTTTAACGCGTCCGACATGCGAATGACGGCGAATTCGGCTTCCTGGATTCAAGTCGTCGAGATGGCCGATAAAGCGATCAAGGACGGCTACCTCTACACGGGAGAAGAGATGAACGATGCGATATTCTCCTCGTACGAGGATTATTTGCTTCAGGATGCTTTCATCGGCGGCAAAGCGGCCATGACCATCGACGGCAGCTATCTCATTTCCCAAATCAAGGAAGCGCAAACCGTCCTCAAAGACAAGGCCCTGCAAAATTGGGACATCGTTACGATTCCCGTCGATCCGAAAAATCCGAACGTCACCGACACGGCGATGGCGGATCCGATTCTGGCGATCGACGCTCAATCCCCGAACGTCGAAGCGGCGTGGAGATTCCTGCAATACGTGAACGGAGACGAGTTCGCCCGGGTCACGTCGAAGAAAAATTCCGGCAGCTTCCCGGTCAGAACGAAATATATCGCCGACGATGAAGGCCACAATCTGCAGGCGTTCTATGCCTTAACGCCTATAGAGGAAACGGTTTACAAGGATTACGACAAGCTGCCGAACGAAACCTTCACGCAAATGATGGACCTGATCGCGGCGGAATTGTCCGAAGCCGGGAAGGAAAAGCAAACGATTTCCGAAGCGATGGATCGCATCCAGGACAAGGGCCAGCTGCTTCTGGACGGCAAGGGCGAACGCCCGAAAGAAACTCCGGATGAATCGGGATCCGGTTTAATGATCTCGCCGCGCGCGAAATAAGAAGGCATTCAAGAGGGGGAGCCGCCCGCGAACCGGCTCAACCCTATGGTTCTGTTGAACAATGTCCCGACCGCGGACGCCCTGGCGGAAGCGCAGAAGAAGATCGACAAATGACGCGGTAGCGTTACGGCAAGGGCCGCCTCTTCCGGATTTCGGAAGAGGCGACCCTTCGGTCATTCTAACACGGATTGTTCCGAACGTTCAGAACGTCCGCGAGGAACGCCAGCGTCAGTCCTTGGCCCCAGCCTTGGATACGCATGTCCGGCACGCCTTTGTAGCCGTCGGCGTTCTGCATGACCGCCGTGCACGCGGACACTCCGGTCACCGTGCCGTCCTCGGTAATGCGAGCCAGGATGAACAGATGATAGGAGAAGGCTTTCCATTGTTTGCGCGAGATCGCCATGTTTCGGGATGTTATTGAGCCCCGCCGGGAAGATGAGCATCGACGAGCCGAACTGCCAGACGGACAGGGCGATCAGCGTCCATAACGCGGTGCCGGGATTGCCGATCCACGACGTGCTGGATTCGATGCCGATCAGGCCGAGCGCGGAGTTGACCAGCCCCTGGTCTCCGAACACCTGCGACCAGAGGATCGATACGGCTACGCTGCCGTCGATCAGGGACGGCAGATAATACGCGGAACGGTACAGCCCGATGCCCGCGATCGCCTTGTTCAGCAGCATCGCCACGCCGAGCGCGAAGGCGAGTCGGAGCGGTACGCTGGCCAGCACGTAGTTGAGCGTGACCGAGATCGACTTGGCGTATTTCCCGTCGTCGGCGAACATTTTAGCGTAGTTATCGAAGCCGACCCAACTCGGCGCCTCCAGCAGGTTGTAATTCGTGAACGAATAGTAAAGGGAAGAGAAAACCGGGTACGCGATAAACAGCAGGAACCCCAGGATAAACGGGGCGGCGAACGCATGGCTTCAGCTCCTTGGGCAGGTTCGGGTGCGGTCTTACCTTGGTCGGCCAAGAGGTAAGCTTTTGCTTATATGCTTATTATGAAGCCCGAAAACGCGCATCAGAAGGCAAAAAACCGTTGTTATTGTTCAATTAGCCGACATGTCTCCTCCAGCGAATCGGAGATCAACTGGCGCTCAGAAAAAAAACGAATTCCCGGTCATCAAGGAATTCGCTCTTCGCTTTCCAGTACGAATTGGTGTCGCCCGGGATCCGGGGCGAACACGTACCGCGTCGCGCCGTCTTGCCCCGCCGCTCTGCCTCCTTCGACGACCAGCTTGCCGTCGGCCGCCTTGGGCAAGTCCGACGGCGACGTCGTCCAATAGGGGAATTCGTTCTCGCCGTTCCTGAACGTATAATTCGATACATCTCCGGTCGCTTTGTCGACGCCGTAAGCATAGAATTCCAAGGCGTGGCAGTCGGCGTAGCGAGGGAGGAACAACAACAATTCGCTATCCGGGAAATCCAACTTCGCGAACTCGATGGTCTCCTTCCCTTGCCAGACCATCTCCAACCGCTCGAATCTTTGCACAACCGTTTCTTCTCCGGAAGGACGAAGGAAAACCAGTTCGTAGTCCCCAAGGAACCGGACGTCCGTCTCTTGCCCGAGACAACTCGGCGCGCCCAACGTTTGCACCGTCTCGTCGCCGGCTTTCACGGGTCGCAGTTGGAATAGGCCCGAGGAGGAGTCGCCGACGGCTCGGATTCCTTCGTTAGGAACGGGCAACTCCCGGTCGGCTAGCGAATCGTCGGCCATCGGCGGGTTGACCGGAGGAGATTCCGGAGGGTTCGGCCCGAGATACGTCGTGCCGATCGCGTCTTCTCCGGAGTTCATTTTGGCTATGACGCGTTCCACCTTGCGGTCTCTCCAATTGATGATCAGCTGCGCTTCGATCTCTCCGCTGCGAATTCCGTCGAGATCGAATCCGTCCTCCGGGCTGTCGACTCCGTGGCCCTGCCGGACTGTATACCCGTCCCGGACGCCGAAGTCGTAACGCCAGAGATCGACTGCGCTCCAAGTGGACATATCGTTCGGATCTTCCCTATGCTCTTGCGGAAAATCCCGACGGACGGACACGCCTGCGTAATCGCCGCCGATCGCCTGCAGAACCTCCTCCTCGGACATCCCGATCCGCAGCCGGTCCATGGAATATCCGAACGACCTTGCCGGCTCCTCCTCGCCTCCGCCGCCGATGCTCGCCAGGCGGTTCGAACCGAACGGCTGGCTCAACGTCGCGAGAGCGGCCAATACGATGAGCAAGACCGCCGCAGCCGCCAGCACGGCCGCCCTTGCGTTGAGGCGTCTTCCCGCCGGCCTGTTCATCCGGCCCGACTGCGCCCTTGCCTCGACTGCCCGCCGCAGCTCCGAATCGAACGCGTCCCCCTCGAATGGCCCTTGTTTTAATCGCGCGTACCATTCCGGTTTAGTTTCCTTCAACGCCTTCAGCCTCCTCCATTAACGTTCTCATTTTGGCGCGGGCCCGATGCAATCGGGATTTGACGGTTCCGATCGAAATCCGGAGCAATAGCGCAATCTCCGTCAGAGGCATTTCGTACCGGGCATCCAAAATGAGAACCTCGCGGTATTTCGGGGGAAGCTTCATGACCGATTCCCATATCGAATCCCTATACGTTCGATTCATGAACTGATCCTCCGCGGAGGGGACGCCGGGAGCCGGGTAGAGAAAATCGAGCAGCGTAACCTTGCGGAAGAAAGCGGATTTCTTGTAATTAATGGCCTTGTTCCGCGCGATGGAAAAAAGCCAGGTACGCACCGACGATTGTCCCCGGAAGGACGAAATATGCAAAAAAGCCTGCAAAAAAACTTCCTGGGCAATGTCGTCGGAGACGTGACGGCTTCGCGTCAGAAGGAAGGCGTAGTTCCAAACCTCTTGGCCGTGTTCCTGCATCAGCTCCTGCAGAGAAGCGGACTGCATATTGGAAACGTACTTCAAATAATCGTGCGCCACGCCGCTCACCTCCATAGGTTAGACAACGCAGCGCGCGAAAGGTTCCCGATCGGCCGGAAATTTTTAAAATAAAACCGGGCCCGCGGAGTGCGCGGGCCCGGCCGAATCGATTCCGAATTAATTTTTGGAGAGAATTTTCGTCGCTTCCTCGCGGAACTTGGCCGCGCCTTCCTCGACCGTCAGCTTCTTGTACAAAATCTGTTCGGCCGTCTCCTTGAGCAGCATGTCGACCTCGACGGCGCCGACTCGGATTCGGAAGGTCCATCTGGCTGCTGTTCTGCTCGGCCCAGGCGACGTAGTCGAACACTTTGGCCTGCTCCGGAGCCAGATCCGGCTTCAACGCTTCCTTCACCTTGAAGGAGACGGGAACGCCGCGCTCGCCCATGATGATTTTGTTCGCTTCGATGTCGTTCACCCAGAAGTCGATGAACTTGGCCGCTTCCTCTTTGACCTGCTTCAAGCTCGCGGTGAACGAAAAATCGAAGAACAAAAGGGATTAACCGTATACGGCAAGCATTTCGGCAATTATAACCAGGATATTCTCATTTGGGTGCTGTATAAGGATTTGCATTAAGCCGTCTTAAGGCAGGCTGTCGAACCGCGGAAAACCTTTTTTTGCGTGATTGACACCTTTCATCATTTTCGTTAAACTTAAACTAAGTCTAAATAAAGGGGATGAAGGCGATGAGGAAGGCGGGTGCGATGACCGTGCAGCGGAAGACGATCTACGATCTGCTGACCGCGGCCGACGATCATCCTACGGCATCGGACATTATCGAGAGGCTGAAAGCGGGCGGACACAGCTTCGCCTACGCGACCGTATACAACACGTTGAAATATTTGACGGACGAAGGCCTCATTCAGGAGCTGAAGCTCGAAGGAGATGCGTGCCGATACGATGCCCGCACCGAGGAGCATCAGCATATCGTCTGCACGGAATGCGGCAAAGTGGACGAGGTGTTCGTCCCGGCGCCGCCGGAATGGCTGGAACAAATTTCGGACGAGACGGGTTACGAAATTACGAACGAGCAGTACGTCTTCAAGGGAGTGTGCCGATCATGCAGCAACGCGAACAAATCCGCCCATTGACGGAAGACGCCGTCCTGGCCGACGCCTTGATGGCCGAAGGATTGTCTTCCGAAGGGGTTTATTGCGAGATTACGGACCGGATCCTGATCGTCAGCCCCCGCCCCGCGGCGCTGCGGACGCTAGTCGCCGAGCTCGCCGGAAGATGCTTTGACGTTCTGCTCCTCCATCATGCCGACGATCCGCTGCTGGGCATGATCCAAGGCAATATGATCGTGATGGACCGCACCGTCGAACATCCTTCGCCGGCTTCCTGGACATCCGACGGTTCCTCCCCGGTGCTGGCGCTCGTAAACGATATTGCTGCCGCGAGACCCGGGGAAGATTCGGTTCTCTGGCCGGGACCGATCGACGAGGTCGTCGCGAAAATCCAGCAGTTGTCGGCGAAGCACGCTTCGTTGCCGGAGCCTACGCGATTGCTGTCTTTCAAAGATATCGTGCTCGATCCCGATCGCATGACCGTGACGCGCGGAGGCGCGCGCATCGACTTGACGAAGACCGAATACGATCTCCTTCGGGCGATTCTTGCCGCCGGCGGCAAAGTGATGACCCGCCAGGAACTGATGAACGAAGTATGGGGCGAGACGTATTTCGGAGGAAGCAACGCGATCGACGTTCATATTCGCAGCCTGCGCAGCAAGCTGGACGACGATCCGAAGAAGCCGGCTTATATCGCTACCGTAAGAGGGGCCGGCTACCGCCTGGCCGATTTGTAAGCGCAAGGACCGCAACCCGCCCCGTCGGCGGAATGCGGTCCTTTTATCTTAATGCCATGCGGGCAAATGGCCAAGCTTGTCGGGATTAACGACAATATAGACGTCCGCAATGGCGCCCGCTTCCATTCGGAACGTGGTGACGCTGGAAGGACGGCCTCCGATATACGTGACGATGCCCGCGTGGCCGTTGACGTTCGCGACCCGATAGGAGAAGTCGGGCGGGGATTTGGCGAGGACCCCCAACAAGAACGACGCCACGCGCTCCGCGCCCAGAATCGGCCGGATCGCCGCCGATATTTTGCCGCCGCCGTCGGAATACAAGTTCGCGTCCGCCTTCAGCAGACCGATCAACTTGCCGGGGTGGCCCCCTGTCAGCGCGACGACGAATTCGTCTACCTTCTGCCGGAGCTTATCCGATTTGGGGATCGGCAGTTCCGCGGAAGAATCCAATCCCGATACGGCTTTGCGCGCCCTGCGATAAATTTGGCGGCAGTTGACGCTGCTCTTCCCGACGATCTCGGCGATCTCGTCATACTCGTAGCCCAGCGCCTCCCGGAGCACGAACACCGCTCTCTCCGACCAACTCAATTGCTGCAGCAACAGCAGATAGGCCGTGGACAACGATTCTTTGCGCAAGTAAGCGTCGCCGGGATCGTCCTCTTGCGCGCCTTCCGTCAATAGCGGCGCAGGAAGCCATGGCCCGACGTAAGCTTCCCTCTCTCTGACCGCCCCGCGAATCCGATCGACGGACCGGTTCGTAACCATTCTGCACAAATAAGCTTTGGCGCTTTTAACCCGGCTTCGTTCTCCATCGCTCCAGGCCAGGAACGTTTCTTGTACGATGTCTTCCGCATCCATGACGCTGCCCAGCATGCGATAGGCGATCGAGAACAGCAGCGGCCTGTACGTTTCGATGCCCGGCTCCGTCCCGTTCTCCGGCTCCTTCTCCATGCAAGCACCTCCGTCCGTTATTGTGCCGTCGCTTCCGAATAATAACTTCCGCCGCTCCCGATCGCGGCCAGCTTCGCCGCCCGCAGCGCGCTGGCGACCGCGGCATCGGCAAGCAGCTCGCCATGGCCGGCCCAGTCGCCGGCTACGAATAACCCGCGAATTTCCGGCACCTCCGGCCCGACGTCGGCGACGGTCCTGCCGAGATGCGGGTAATCGTGAACGACGGTCATGTTCGGCAAATACTGCCGCTCGACGACTTCCCGCTCCCAGCCCGGGTGCAGCAGACTCATCGTCCGCTCGAGCAACCGCTCGTCCTCTTTCGCTTCCCTCTGGTCGAAACCGTTATATTTGATCAAATGGACGACGATCGATCCGTCGTCGCTGAGCCGCGAAGCGCGCGAATGATCGGTGAAAAACACCGGCTGATCCAGGCCGATCGCCAAATGGCGGCCCGGCACGGGCAGCTTGCGCAAGGCCAAATCCAGACAAGCCGCCATCGCCGGCCTGGCTTCGTCCTTCCATCTTCGCAGCGTCTCGATCCCCTCGCCCGCTGCCATCGCGCATGTCGCCGCCGGAGAAGCCGTGCTGACGACGGCGTTCGCGAGGATCGTTTCCCCGTCGGCGCATAGCACGCCTTGAACCTCTCCGTCCGCATGCATGATTTCCTTAACGGATTTCCCCGCGCGAATGTCCGCGCCGGCAGCCAGCGCTTTATCGCGAAGCCGATCGACGATCGTCTGCCAGCCTCCGTCCAAGTAGCGGACTCCCGTCTTCAGCGAACGCCGAACCTGCTTCAGAGCCGGGCCCGCGCACTGCCGATCGGGATCCTGCGTATACGTCGCCGTCCGGCACAAGGCGTAGAATATATGGCGAACCATCGGGTCGCCGATCTCTTCTTCCGCCCATTGCCTGAGGCTGACGCGGGACAACGCCGCGAGATCGGCTTTGGAAATTTTCATTATCGTTGACAGCAGCTTGGCCTTCCCCGGCCACCCCAGCAGCTTGGAGGTCAGCAGCGACTTCGGATCGCCCGGAAGCGGCGACAGGGCGCCGTTCCATATCGCCAGCCCCTTCGTGCCCGGCTTGTCTCCTTCCAGGCGAAGCCCGTATCGGTCGAACAACCGGTCCGCCTCTCCTCCGATATACAGCGCATGTCCTCCCAAATTGAACAGGGCTCCGCCTCTTTTCACCGTAATCGCCCTGCCGCCGGGCTTATCTGACCTCTCCAGCACGAGCGCGGACCGTCCCGCCTTGGCGAGCTCGATCGCCGTTACCAATCCCGCCAGACCGCCGCCGATAATAATCGCATCGTATTTTGCCATTTCGCTCCGCCTCCATCGTTTTTACTTGCACCCCTAAGT
>JAEZZE010000020.1 GCA_023418755.1 Bacillota bacterium
TCCCGGAAGAGGGCTCGAACCTGTGGTTCGACAATATGGTCATTCCAAGCTCCGCCCGCAATCTGGAAGGCGCGCACCAGTTCATCAACTTTATGCTGGACCCCGAGATCGCCGCCCGGAATACCGAGTACGTCGGCTACTCGACGCCGAACGCGAAGGCGCTGGAGCTGCTGCCGGAGGACATCTCGCAGGACGAGCGGTTCTATCCGCCGCCAGAGCTGACCGACAAGCTGGAGGTCTACGAGAACCTGGGGAAAAGGATGCTGTCGCACTATAACGAGCTGTTCCTGGAGTTTAAGATGCACAGGAAGTAAGGATAAGGTCAGAGCAAGGGGGAGCAAGAACGAATGCCTAACGGAAAGGCCGTCATCGGTATCGATATCGGGACGACAAGCACGAAAAGCGTAGTGTTCGGGGAAGGCGGAAAACAGCTCGGCAGCTTCGCGGTCGAGTATCCGCTGCTGCAGGAGCAGCCGGGCTGGGCGGAGCAGGAGCCGGAAGCGATCGTCAAGGCGCTGGCGCAAAGCGTACGCGGGGCGTTGGCGCAGAGCGGGCTCGGCGGCGACGATGTCGCCGCGGCCGGCTTCAGCTCGGCGATGCATTCCGTGATCGCGGTCGACGAAGCCGGCTGGCCTCTTACGAGAAGCATCACCTGGGCCGACGGGCGCAGCGAGCCCCAGGTCCGGCTGCTCAAGGAGCGGCTCGGCGGGCTTGAGATTTACCGACGGACGGGGACCCCGGTCCATCCGATGTCGCCGCTTCCGAAGCTGATGTGGCTGCGGGAGAACCGGCCGGACGTATGGGCGGCGGCGCGGAGGTTCGTCTCCATTAAAGAGTATGTCGTTCATCGTCTGTTCGGGGAATGGGCCGTGGACCCCTCCCTGGCTTCGGCGACCGGATTGCTGCGGCTGGATACGTTGACTTGGGACGAAGGGGCGCTAAGCGCGGCGGGCTTGGACGCGGGACGGCTGTCCGGGCTGCGGCCGGTCACGCACCGGCTGCAGGGGATGGACGGAACGCTGGCGGCGGACATGGGGCTGCGGCCGGATACGCCGTTCTTCCTCGGCTCCAGCGACGGAGCGCTGGCCAATCTGGGCGTCGGCGCGGTCGGGGCGGGCGATCTGGCGATAACGATCGGCACGAGCGCTGCGGTGCGGATGATGACCGACAAGCCGCTGACGGACGAGAGAATGCGCACGTTCTGCTATAACGTAGCGGATTCCGCCTATGTCATCGGAGGCGCGACGAATAACGGGGCCATCGTGCTGCAATGGATGAAGAATTCCCTGTTCGGCGGGAACAAGACGACCGAGGAGCTGCTGGAGGAGGCGGCGCGGGTTTCTCCGGGATCGGACGGCTTGCTGTTTCTTCCCTTCCTGTCAGGGGAACGGGCTCCGATCTATAACGCGGAGGCGCGCGGGACTTATATCGGCGCCAATCTGGGTCACCGGGGGGAGCACTTCGTCCGCGCCGGGCTGGAAGGGGTTCTGTTCGCGGTGCTGTCCGTGGCGGAAGCGTTGCGCGAATTAGCCGGCCCGGCCTCCGAGGTTCGCGCTTCGGGGGGGTTCGCGAGATCGCCGCTCTGGCTGCAGATGCTCGCCGACATGCTGGGACAAGAGGTAGGCGTGCCTCGGGTGACCGAAGCATCCGCGCTAGGCGCGGCGATGACGGCGATGCAGGGGCTCGGGGAGCTGGCGGATCCGAGCCGCGCCAAGGAATGGGCGCCGATCGCGCAGAGGATGCAGCCGGACTCGCGGCGGCATGAGCTCTATCGGGAGCTGTTCGGCATCTACGAAAGGACCAGGGACGCGTTGCCGGAGAGATTCGCGGAGCTGGCGGAGTTTCAGCGCAAGCTTCGCTGAGCGGATAGGGATCGGCCTGAGCGGAATTCGGAGCCGAGAAGAAAATAACGGATGAAGAGTGATAATAATTCTCATTGTTGGGTACAATACTGAGGAGCCAAGAGAAGGGGCTGCTCCGGGTCGGCCTAAGACCTTCGGAGATCAGCCCCGACTTCTCGAACCGCGGTCGTCCGTGTGGTCGCACGGATTACAATTTCGGTTCGAACGTTTTGCAATCGGTCTCTTCGGAATGGGACGCTTGCTTGTTCCGGTTGTTCACGACATAGATCGAAGAGGCGTGACACTCGTTTCCGGGACCCCAGTACTTGCACGAATTCACTTCGCACAGGACGTCTTTGGCCATCGTTATCTCACCTCCTTTCATTAGGATGGTCCATGGCATTCGCTTTATACGTGGAGAACCCCGCAAAACTTCCCGACAGGGGCGGTTTTTGGGGGTTTTTTTAGGATTCGAATAGAACAAAACCGCTTACCGGATCGGCCATGCTTGGACTCGCTTCTTCGTCCCCAAGACGCCGAAGCTTATTTTTGCTTGTACGTCGGCATTTGCAACAGGGTCGCGGCTTGGGAGCTCGCATGCATGCGGAATGCGGGATTAGAGCTACATGTACGCTCGCGGGTTGTGGTAGGATAGAGGGTAACGATCGCGAAAGCGGGGCCGGCGGGGGCAGCTCGGTATAACGGGCAGCCGCGCGGCGGTTAGAGGGATGAACAGGATGGAGTGGATCGGGTGACGGATTTTGCGGGTTTGGGCGTGTCCGAAGGACGCGCGGCGATATTGAAGGCAATGGGGATCGTGAAGCCGACGCCGGTGCAGGAGGAGACGATTCCGATCGTCAAGGCCGGCCACGACGTGACTAGCCAGGCGCAGACCGGAACGGGGAAGACGCTGGCTTTCGTGCTGCCGATGCTGGACAAGATCAGAACCGACGTACCGCAGGTGCAGGGGCTTATTTTGACGCCGACGCGGGAGTTGGCGATACAGATTACCGCGGAGATCAAAAAGCTGCTGAAGCCGGAGGACGGCATCCGGGTGCTGGCGGTATACGGCGGTCAGGACGTGGAGGCGCAGCTTCATAAGCTGAAAGGCGATATGCACTTGATCGTGGCGACGCCGGGACGGCTGCTCGATCACCTGCGCCGGGAGACGATCGCGCTGGACGGCGTGAAGATGCTGGTGTTGGACGAAGCGGATCAGATGCTGCACATGGGCTTCCTGAAAGAGGTCGAGGAGATTCTGCGGCAGACGCCGTACAAGAAGCAGACGATGCTGTTCTCGGCGACGATGCCGCCGGCGATTCGCGAGATGGCGGGACGCATTCTGCGAAATCCGCAGCACGTGACGGTGAAGGCCGAGCGCGTAACGGTGAAGGATATTCGCCAATGGGTCGTGGAGACGACCGATCGGAACAAGCAAGCGACCCTGGTCGCGTTGTTGGAGGAGACGCAGCCTTATCTCAGCATTATTTTCTGCCGGACGAAGCGCAGGGCCAATACGTTGAACGCGGCGCTGCAGGAGATGGGCTATGCGTCGGACGAGCTTCACGGCGACCTGTCCCAAGCGAAGCGGGAGCAGGTCATGAAGAGGTTCCGCGATGCGAAGCTTCAGCTGCTGGTCGCGACGGACGTCGCGGCGCGCGGGCTGGACGTCGAGGGCGTCACCCATGTGTTCAACTACGACGTTCCGCTGGACGTGGAGAGCTACATCCACCGGATCGGCCGGACGGGCCGGGCCGGCGAGAAGGGGCTGGCGATTACGCTGATCGCGCCGAAGGATCGCCGGGAATTCGCGGATATCGAGAACGGCATCCAGCTGGCGATGGAGCGCAGAAGCCCGGACGGAGCTCCGCTGGACGGGGGAGGCTTGCAAGGGCCGCGCGCGGGCGGCGGGTACGGTCGCGCGGGCGGCGAAGGCCGTCCGCCGCGAGGCGCGGGCCGGGAAGCGGCGAGCCGGAAGGATCGGGG
>JAEZZE010000262.1 GCA_023418755.1 Bacillota bacterium
ATGGGGCACTTATCTGAAGAACCTGAAGCCGGGCCCGGAGCATCTGTTCGGCACGACGAACCTGGGGCAGGACACGTTCTGGCTGCTCGCCAAGTCGGTCCAGAACTCGTTCATCATCGGCGTCCTCGTCGCTTTCTTCGCTACGCTGATCGGCGCGCTTCTCGGGCTATGGGCGGGCTTCAAAGGCGGCTTCGCCGATCGCCTGATCACGCTGATGACGGATTCGTTCATCGTGATCCCGTCGCTTCCGATTTTGATTTTGTTGGGCAGCCTGCTGCAGGGCAAGGCCTCCTTGCTGCTGATCGCGTTCGTACTGATTTTGTTCAATTGGCCATGGCCGGCCCGGCAGCTTCGCTCCATGGCCTTGTCCTTGAGCGAACGCGATTTCATCAGCACGGCCCTGTTCTCGGGACAAAGCACGCTGAAGATTATCGTCAAAGAGATATTTCCGTTCGTGGCCGGCTGGTCCGTCGCGAACTTTATCAATACGATCCTCGTGGCGATCGGCGCCGAATCCGGACTTGCCGTCATCGGCATGTCCAGCAACTCGCAAGCTACGCTGGGCACGATGATTTATTGGGCCAATCAACATCAGGCCATGCTGTCGGAGCGCTGGTGGTGGATCGGGTCGCCGGTCGTCGCCATCGCCTTGATCTTCATCGCCCTGTTCCTGGTCATGAGCGGATATCAGCAATACTCTGCACGGAGGAGAGGGAAGTGACATGCTGAAATTAAACCGGGTCAGCGCGCAATACGATATCCTGACCGGCTATGTGAAAGCCGTCGACAACGTCGACTTCGAAGTGCGGAAGAACGAAATATTCGGCATCGCCGGAGAGTCGGGCTGCGGAAAATCCACGCTGCTGAAGGTCATGTACGACTTGGTCGGCTATCCGCTGGAAATCGCGTCGGGATCGGTCGAGCTAATCTCGTCGGATAAGAAGGGAGAGCCCGTAACGTATCGTAACGGGGCGATCCACCGGACTTGGTGGAAGGATATCTCCTACGTGCCTCAGGGCGCCATGCACGTGATGAATCCCGTCGTGAAGGTTAGAAGCCAGTTTTTCGATACGATCAGCAAATATCACGACGTGAAAAACAAAAAGCGGCTCGAAAAGGAAATCGCGGACTATTTGCAAGAATTGGAGCTGCCGCCGGAGGTGCTGAAGGCCTACCCGCATCAACTGAGCGGAGGAATGAGGCAACGGGTGCTTATCGCGCTGGCGACGTTCCTCAATCCGAGCATCGTGCTGGCCGACGAGCCGACGACCGCGCTCGACGTCGTCGTGCAACGAGGCATTCTGACGATGCTGTCGCGCGTGCAGAAGAAACTGAAAAATTCCATGGTCATCGTCTCTCACGATATGGGGGTTCATTATCAGATCACGAACCGGATGGGAATCATGTACGCCGGACAGATGATCGAGGTCGGCCCTACCGATCGGATCTTCAACGAACCCCAGCATCCGTACACGAAAATGCTGATCAACGCGCTCCCGAAAATCGGGGACGACAGCCAGAAGGAGGGCATACCGGGCACGCCGCCAAGTCTGAAAAATCCTCCCTCCGGCTGCCGCTTTGCCGCGAGATGCCCCCATGCGACGGAAGCTTGCCGCTTGGTGGAGCCCGATCGGGTCGGCGTGGGAGAGGACCATTACGCCAGTTGCCATTTGTTGGGCTAGCCGCGCTCGCGCAATGCGGCGCCAAGCACGGGAGGAGGGAGTTTCTTGACGACGAACATTCTGGAGATCAACGATCTCTCAAGACATTATAAAATCGGCGGCATGCTGTTCGGGACCAAAATCACGGCCGTGGATCGCCTTCAGCTGAGCTTGCCCGGAGACAAGCCGCAAATTATGAGCATCGTCGGGGAATCGGGCTGCGGCAAAACGACCCTGGCCAAAATGGTGCTACGCCTGGTGACGCCTTCGCTCGGGGAGATTCTGATCGACGGCACGCCGCTTTCCTTCTACGCCAAGCGCAAAAACAGGAAAGCTTTTCTGAAGAAGGTACAGCCGATTTTTCAAAATCCGTTCTCGACCTTCAGCGCCAAGAAAACCGTCGATACGTATTTGTACGAAACGGCTCTCAATCTGGACATCGCCAAAACAAGGGAAGAGGCGAAGGAGATCATTACGGAGGCGTTGAAGGCGGTCGGTCTGGATTTCGCGAACGTGGCCGGCAAATATCCGAACCAATTTTCCGGCGGAGAGCTGCAGCGGATCTCGATCGCCAGGGCGCTTATTCCGAAGCCGAGGCTGATCGTCGCGGACGAGCCGGTGGCGATGATCGATGCGTCCCTTCGCATGAACGTCGTCAATCTGTTCCGGAAGCTCAAGGACGAATATAACGTGAATTTCATCTACATCACGCACGATTTGTCCACCGCTTATTACGTCAGCGATTATATCGCAACGATGTACAGAGGCAATCTGATCGAATTCGGCAGAGCGAAGGAGATTCTGAGCGCCCCGGCGCATCCCTACACGGAGCTCTTGTTGGATTCCATTCCCCGAGTGGGTAAGCGGTGGGACTCGGACATGGCGATGACCGACTTCGAGGCCAAGGAATACGGAGCGAGCGGCTGCAAGTTCGCGGGGCGCTGCAAGTACGCGAAGGAGATCTGCCGGTCGATTCCGCCCGGCATGCTTCAGCTGAATCCGGACCATCAGGTGCTGTGCTTCAAGTACAGCGATTACCGGACGGTTCCGGGCGCGGATCGGTCCGGCGCGGCTTCTTTGCCGTCCGGAGCCCCAACGGATCTCGGCTTGTAGGCGGGCATAGACGCGACGAAACGGAAAGGGGGCTGTGCGATGTCGGGGCAACTGGCGACGGATTACCACAGGAAGGTCTCGGCCATGGCGGGAAGGCAGGAGTCGGATAATCGGAGGAAAACCTTGTCCATGGCGGGCCAGCGGGCGACGGATAATCGGAGGGAGGTTGCGCCGCCATGATCTGAAGGACGTTATGGGCAGACTAGGGATCATGATCCATGGCTGTCGGCATCGCGACCCTTCGTCGCGATTGTCGTCGCGCAATCGTTCCAATCATTCACAAATGGGAGGCTGCACAGTATGCTGCACAATCAGGGACTCGGATTTGGATTATCGACGGCGCCGCTTATGACTAACGGGAAGACCCGCTCGATCAGCGCGGAAAACCCGAGGGGAGAAATAGGCGCCGGAGGCAAGGAGGCCAGCCATCTTGGCATCGGCCGGAAGGGCCGCCCATGCATAACGCTGCCGAAGGGAGCGACGGTCACGCTGATGGAGACGGATGGACCGGGCGTTATCCAGCATTTCTGGATCACCGTAACCGACCGGACCGACAAAGGGTATTTCGTGCTTCGCGATCTCGTGCTGCGGATGTATTGGGACGGCGAAGAGACGCCGTCCGTGGAAGTCCCTTTGGGCGATTTTTTCTGCAACGGTTTCGGTGCCCGCAGCCTGGTCAATTCCTTGCCGATCGTCGTCAATCCGACGGGAGGCATGAACTGCTATTTCCCGATGCCGTTCCGCCAAAAGGCCAAAATCACCGTCGAAAACCAACATGCCGCCGACATCGGGGGATTTTTCTATCAATTCAGCTATACCTTGGTCGATCGGCTTCCGGAGGAGGCCGGCTATTTCCACGCGCAATGGAGACGGGAGAACCTGACGGCGGAGAGCAAGGATTACACGATTCTGGACAACGTGAAGGGTAAAGGACAGTATGTCGGCACCTACCTGGCCTGGGCGGCGTTGGAGCGTTACTGGTGGGGCGAAGGCGAAATCAAATTTTACATGGACGGGGACGAGGACTGGCCGACGATCTGCGGCACGGGAACCGAAGACTATTTTGGAGGGGCCTGGTGCTTCTACGAGAAAAGGGACGGAAAAATCGTAGAGGTGCCGTACAACACGCCGTATCTCGGCTATCCTTTCTACTCCAAGACGGATCAAACGCGCTCCGAGCAGTTCGGGGAAGACGCCGTTCCGATGCACGGGCTGTACCGCTGGCACCTGATGGACCCGATCCGGTTCGAGGAGGAGCTAAGAGTCACGATCCAACAGATCGGCCATAACAGCCGGGACCTGTTCGAACGGACCGACGACGTATCCTCCGTGGCTTACTGGTATCAGGCGGAGCCTCATGGACCGTTCCCGGTTCTGCCGCCGGTGGAAAGGCGCTGGCCGAGATAACGGCCGGCCGGATGAGAACGACGCCAGCGCATAGGGCTGGGAAGAACGAATGGATAGGAACGACGCCCGCGTATAAGGCCGGAATGAACTTTTCTTGCCTATGAGGTTGGGAACGAACGATACCCGCAATGGGAACGAACGATCTCGCAATGGGGAACGTTAACCTGGATGAACGACACCCGTATATAAGGAGAGAAAACGCATGAGCGGTTTTAACGGTTTGGAGATGGGACTGGGCAATCTGTCGCGGTTGTCGAACGCGGTTACGAGGTCGATCAGCGCCGAAAACTTCAAGGGAGAGAAGGGGAAGGGAGGCATGGCGACCGAAGGTACGGGAGCGAGGTGCGCCCGCGATCTCGGTATCGGCTGGAAGGTGTCGCCCTCCGTCGAGATCGAGCCGGGAACGACCTTCGAGATGGCGCATATTCAAGGAATGGGCGCCATTCAGCACATTTGGCTAACCTGCGCTCCCGCCTTATGGCGCAATATGATCGTGCGCATGTATTGGGACGACGAGGTGCAGCCCTCCGTGGAAGTGCCGGTCGGCGATCTGTTCTGCAACGGCTGGCAGGAAAGATGCAACGTGAACTCCTTGCCCGTCGCCGTCAATCCGGCCGGAGGGATGAACAGCTACTGGCTCATGCCTTTCCGGAAAGCGGCGCGGCTGACCGTCGAAAACAAGTCGGAGGAGAGAGCCGTCCTCTACTATCAGATCGACTATACGCTGACCGACGTTCCCGAAGATACGGCGTATTTCCATGCCCAGTGGCGGAGAAGCAATCCCGTACCGTACAAGGACGTGCACACGATCGTCGACGGCATTCGAGGCAAAGGCCACTATATCGGCACCTACCTGGCTTGGCAAGTCAATAACACGGGCTGGTGGGGTGAAGGAGAAATCAAGTTTTATATGGACGGGGACAAGGATTATCCGACCCTCTGCGGAACCGGTACCGAGGATTATTTCGGCGGTGCGTGGAACTGGGAGCAGCCCAAGGGCGAATACGGCACCTACTCCACTCCGTATCTGGGCATGCATCAGGTGATCAAGCCCGACGGTCTGTACCGCAGCCAGCAACGGTTCGGCATGTACCGCTGGCACGTCATGGACCCGATCCGGTTCGAATCGGACCTGAGAGTAACGATCCAGGACCTCGGCTGGCGATCCGGCGGACGCTATCTGCCGCAGCAAAGCGACATCGCCTCCACCGCTTTCTGGTATCAGGCCGTGCCCCACGCTCCGTTCCCGGCTCTTCCGGGCAACGATGAAAGGGAAGTCGTCTAACGTCGGTTTCAAGTATCCGGCTATCCCCGCACAGAGGACCGCGGGGGATAGCCGGTTTTTTCTATAATTGCCCCATTTGCTTTATGCCTTATTCGTTCCGCGAATTTACCTTTACGCAGGTTTGCCATGTCATCGATGATAGGCGACGCTACTTTTTACGGGGTAGCTTGATAGGAGACGCTGCATCTTAAGGGATAGCCTCTTGCGCGATTTTCTCCGCGGGAGTATAACTGAGAATAGCAAGCTTAACAGCGAACAGAGCAGGTGACATCGGATGGAAGTCAATTATTGTTCGGCATGCGGCGGCAACATGGAGACGAGAGACGTCGACGGCACGCCGAGAAGAGCTTGCACGCGGTGCAGCTTCGTGCATTGGGGCAACTACAGCATCGGCGTCGGCGCGCTTGTCGTGAAGGACGATAAAGTGCTGCTCGTTCGCCGGGCGCAGGAGCCGGGGAAGGGCTATTGGACGAATCCGGGCGGCTATATCGAGCAGCTCGAGCCGATCGAAGAGACGATCGTCCGCGAAGTCCGGGAGGAGAGCGGAATCGAAGCCCGGGTGAAGGGGATTATCGCGCTGCGCGACCAGCCCAGAAGCATACATAACGTGTATATCGCGTTCGAGATGGACTACGTCGGCGGCGAACCGGTTCCGGACGGGGTCGAGGTGGACGAAGCAGGGTTTTACGGCGTGGAGGAGATGAAGACGATGAACGTCGCGCCGTTCACGCAATGGCTCGTGGACGTCGCGCTTCATGGCAGCATGGACGGGCTGGCGATCGACAAGGAGCCGGTCGTTCCGCTAAACGGATACGGGTTGTTTCGAGTCTAGTCGAAGGGCGGATGAGGGATGGGGACGAGGCGCCTTCCAGGGGAGAAATCGGAGGCTTGCGGCTCGCGCGGGCGAGAACGCTCGCGAGGGTCTTCCCTACAGTTGCATGGCTTGCAAGCGGATCGGATGCTTGAGTGGCAGGCGTCGGCCGGCAATCAGGCGACGATGGACTTGATGCAAAGAAAGCCTTCCGGGCTGCCGGATAACTTAAAGAGCGGAATCGAGAGCTTATCCGGCATTTCCATGGACGATGCGAGGGTGCACCGTGATTCCGCCAAGCCGGCGCAGCTTAACGCCCATGCTTATGCGCAAGGGAGCGATATCCACGTCGCCTCCGGCCAGGAGCGGCATTTGCCTCACGAAGCTTGGCATGTCGTGCAGCAGAGTGAAGGCAGGGATAAATCCGACAGGTGATCGACGACCCGCAGCCGGGCGAAACGGCCGTCAAGGAGCTAACGTATCCTTGACGGTCTTTTAGATCCGGCTGACTGGTTCGTTCGCATTAAAGGCTGCATCGGAATTTGCTATTCGCGATTTGATGGTTGTTTTACTCGATCCAGATATTGCTAATATCGGGTGAGTGTGGTACATTCGAAATATGTCTTTATTTTTACATAATTTGGTATACTATCTTAGGTGAATGAGAAGGAAAGTGATTTGAATGAACAGTAAAAAATTTAAAATCGTATCTATTGTGATGTTTTTATTGTTTTTGTATCAAACGAATATATATGCAGCATCGCAAAGCGCAACTCAGGATAAAAAACCGAATATTATTTTTGTCGATGGAGAAAGAGTTATTTTTGATGTTAATCCAGTTGCAGAAAAGGGCGTTACATTAGTTCAGTTTAAACCTTTATTTAAATCTTTGGGTCTATCCGTGAACTTCGATCCAAAAACTAAAAAAATCATAGCTCAAAATGAGAAGTATACTATTGAACTTCAAATTGGGAATACGATCGCGGTAGTCAATGATAAGGAAATAAAACTGGCGGTTGCACCGAAAACAATAAAAGGAAATACGTTTGTCCCGTTGAAATTTGTCGCGCAAGTAACAGAGAGCGGTTTTTACGTAGACCCCGATACTAAAAGAATAATGATCGGGACTTTCTGGAACTACAATAAGGATAGATATTTTGATTATAATTGGGGAGTAACTGCGGCTGAGGTAGAGGAATCAAATGAACTTGAACTTAAAGAAAAGTTTATTGAATCCAATAAATCCGGAACGCTTGTATACAATTATCAATTTTCAAATCATATACAGGGCAGTCTCAAGTATTCATTTACTCAAGACGGGCTACAAACTGTTTCTTATATCACGGAACAAAGTGAAGATTTAGAAGAACAGACACAGATTTATTACCGTTTTCTTAATTACTTTTCCACTCTCTATCAGGAAGAATATAATTCAGGTTCATATTCTCTGTATACATTTGGGGATAAGATTACAGTAAATGTTTCTTTATCAAATGTGGGTTCAACTCTTATCCCTAAATACAGAGTTCGGGTTTATTATCATGAAGGAGTCTAATTTTAATTAATCCCCAACAGATGAAATGCATAACACCGCTCTCTAAAGGTTGCGTTGCAACCAATCGAGGGCGGTGTTTCTAGTTGCTTGCCGTTTAAACAGCGACATCTTCACGATCTTATCCATCTCCCGGCGGGAAGCTATTCGGAACCGGGAGCGGAAACAGCGGCAAGAGCGGCAAGAGCGGCAAGAACGGAAACAGCGGCAAGAGCGGCAAGAGCGGCCAGCATGGCAATTTGCGTTAAACATCCCGCCCGATTTGTTAAAGATCCTCGCGCCAATGTCCACTAAAATAAATGTAAGCGCTGTATTTACGGGGGAGTCCAATGTTCTATTCCATTCGAACGCAGCTTATCGCCATGATCGTCCTGCTTATCGTTCCGTTCGTGCTGATGGGTTATTTTTTCTGGAATCAGGCGGCCGCCGCTTTGCGGGATTCCATCGAGACATCGACGGTGCAGACGATGAACCAGTACGCCGATTTCGTGGAGAGCACGACGTCCCAGGTGCTGAATACGGCCAATCAGATTTTGCGGAACGACGCGACGCAGAGCTGGATTCATTCGAGAAGCGAGGCGGCCAGCCCGTCCGAGTCGATTCAACTGAACATCAAGATGAGAAAATATTTCGATTCCGTGCTGAGCAACACCCCCGCCGTGTTTTCGGTTAACGTCTTTTACGGGGAATGGGACCTGTGGAATTTGGACGGGAAGGATTACCTCGGCAGCGAGTGGTACGGGGATTACCGGAACGAGGGCGCGCGATGGTCGTCCGCTCACGCCGACGATCGGCAGAACGGCACTTACCAGAATAGCGAACGGGTGAACGCCCTCGTCTACCCGCTGTCCGACCTGTTGAACCTGCGGGAGGCCGGGGTGCTGAAGCTCAACATGAAAACCGCCGCGCTTCAAGAGCCGCTGGATCGGCTGACACTGGGCAAGACGGGCAAGGTGTTTCTCCTCGACGCGGAGGGAGCTCCCGTTCTCGATCAGCATGCGGAGGAAATTCCGCCGGTACTGCTCGCGCGGATTCGCTCCCCGGACGGAGAGGAGCGCCAGGGCACGCAAATTTATCGGGACGGCGAACGCAGCGCCATCTATTTCTATCAGAAAATGGAGACGACCGGCTGGATCGTGGCGGGGACGGTATCGGAGAAGGAGCTGTTTCTGGAAATCACGCGGGCGAGGCACAACGTCATTCTCGTTGCCGTCCTGCTGTTCGTCGTCGCCGTGTTGCTGGCGTTCTGGTTTTCGTCGGGCATCGCCAACCCGATCACGCGCATGGTGCGTTCGATGAGGTTCGTCGAGGAGGGCGATTTTCTGAAGGGGAACGCGATCATGACGCCGAGCAGAAGCAGGCGGAACGAAATTGGCTTTCTGACGGCCAACTACTTGAAGATGGTCCAGCGCTTGAAAACCTATATCGAAACCGAATTCGCGCAAAACCTGAGGAGGCGCAACGCGGAGTACAAGGCGCTGCTGCTGCAGATCAACCCCCACTTCCTGAACAATACGCTGGAGGTGATCTCCTCCCTTGCCGCCCAAGGACGAAGCGAGCATATCGAGCAGGTAGTGAGCGACCTCAGCCTGATGCTGCGCTCCTCGCTGCAGACGGACACCGAGCTGATCTCCGTGCGCGAAGAGATCCGCATGATCCGCGCCTTTACCTCCATACTCTCCGTCTGCTACGGGAGCCGCGTCCGGTTCGAGATCGCGGACGATTCCGCGAGCGAAGCGGTGCGGATGCCGAAGCTGCTGCTCCAGCCGCTCATCGAGAACGCGGTCAAATACAGCGTCGGGCTCGTCGAGGCCGCGATCGTCTCCATCCGCATCCGCGAGACGGAGGAGGGGCTCGTCATCGTCGTCAAGGATAACGGAGTAGGCATGCCGGAGGAGGCGCTGAGAGATTTGCGGGCGGCGGCCGAATTGAAGGTGCCTCAGGATGTGCTGGACGTCGGCGAGAAAGGGATCGGCTTCAAAAACGTGATCGCGAGAGGGAGAATGCATTACGGCTCCCGATTCGTCGTCGAGATTCGCAGCGCTCCGGGCCAAGGCACCGAAATTACGATGATTATTCCAATTCAGAGGTGATTCGCGATGTATAACGTCATGGTCGTGGACGATTCGGCCGAGATCCGAACGGGCCTGAAGCTGAAGCTGAACTGGCGGGAGTACGGCTTCGACGTGGCGTCGGAAGCGGCCAATGGCGCCGAGGCCCTGTCCCTGCTGGCGGACCGGAGAGTGCCGATCGTCATTACGGACATCCGCATGCCGGTCATGGACGGACTCGAGCTGCTGCAGCAATGCGCGCTCCGCTTTCCCGAGACGAAGACGGTCGTCCTCTCCGGCTACGACGACTTCCCGCTCGTGCAGACCGCCATCCGTAAAGGCGCCAAGGACTACCTGCTAAAGCCCGTCGTCAAGACGGAGCTCGCCTCCGCTCTATTGAAATTAAAGAGAGAACTGGACGACGAGAGAGAGCGGGCGCTGGCGAGAATCGTCCGAGAGGAGCCGCTGCCCGCCGAAGCGGCGGCGCTGATGGCCGCATACGGCATGCCCGAATGGTCGCAGGGAGGCAGCCCCGTCGTCTTCGCGACCTCGGAGCTGCGCATTCCCCCTGGGCGCCTGTCCGGGAACGGCGCGTACGGGGCCTCCTTCAAGGAAGCTTACCGCCTCCTCGCGCGGGAAGTCGTCTCCCAATGGGAAGGCCGCATCGTCGCCTTCGAAGACGCGAACCTAACAGACCGGATCCACTATATCGCCCCTTCCGCGACTTCGCCGGAGGAGGAAGGGGAGTCTCTCCTCTCCCAGTTTGCGGCGGATTTGAAGGAGAAGGTCGTCCGCTTCTTGCGGCTTGAGGTGGTGGTGGGCATCGGGCATCCCGTGCTCGGACCGGCGGAGTGGAAGGCGGGACTGGAGGCGAGCCTGCTCGCTTTAAGCCGAAGCCGGCCGGAGCGGGTGTCGCAGACGGTGTTCGAAGGGACCGGAGGCATGGAGGAAGGGCCGCAGCCCGCGCAGCTCAAGCAGTTCGTCCTGGCGATCGTGCAGGCCGACGAAGGCGGCGTATTGAGAGCGCTGGAGGCCATCTCGGAAGCGGGCAGGAGGACTTCGGTGCAGGCCTTCTCCCTGTTCCTTATCCAACTGTGCCTGACGCTCGACGAAACCGTCCGCGAGCACGGGCTGAAAGAGCTCGATCTGCAGCGGATGCTGTGGCCGTATATCAATTCCGCCTGGGGATGCGAGGCGCTGGACCGGATCGTCGGCAATATCCGCGACTTCTCCCTCCAGGCGATCGGGTCGCTGAAGCGCCACAGGGGCAGGGGAGGGGCGGAGGAGACGATCGAGGCGATTCGCGACTATATGCTGACCCATTACGCGGAGGAGCTGTCGCTGTCCGCCATCGCCGAACGATACCATTACAACGTCGCCTATTTGTCCGATCTATTTCGAAAGCTGACCGGCTGCACCTTCAGCGATTATTTGCTCCGCATCCGCATGGAGCATGCCTCGCGCCTGCTGCTGGAAAGCGAGCTCAAGGTCGCGAGCGTCGCCGAGCTGGCCGGCTTCTCCAGCGCTGCCTACTTCAGCAACGTGTTCAAAGGCTACTACGGCACGGGTCCCAACGAATACCGCAAGCGAGCCGCCGATCCTTCCTGAACGAAGTCCAAAAATATTGCATCTCATCGTCCAAAACGGCTGTATGTAGCCTCGCCGGCTACCGTGCTATCCTGAATTCGCAGTCATCAATCTTGTCTAAAGGCGGGATAACATGCTTAGGTTGCGAAGATCCATGATCGCGCTGCTGATCGTCTGTTTCGGCGTCGCGCTGCTGTCGGCCTGTTCGACGAAGCGGGCGGGCGAGGAAAGCGCGGGAGCGGGCGGAGCAAGCCCGGGAACGAGCGCGGAACCAAACAAAGGGGACGGCAAAAAAGTAGAAATCCGTTATTGGAGGCACGACTTCGCTCCCGAGGTTCAGGCTCTCCAGAAAATGATCCAATCGTTCGAGGCGGAAAACCCGAATATCAAAGTCAAGATGGAGGTCATTCCTTACGGCGATTACGAAACGAAGATCCGCACGGCTCTGGCCGCGGGCAACGCGCCGGACGTGATCGGCCTGGACGGCCCGACGTTGGCCGCTTACGCCCACCAGGGCGCGGTCGTTCCGCTCGACGCGTACTTCGAAGCGGACGGGAACAAGGAGGATATCGCCGCTCCCGTGCTGGCCAGCCTGACCTACCAGGGCCAGATCTACGCCGCTCCGCTTAACGATGCGAGCATCGGGATGTTTTACAACAAGAAGCTGTTCGAGAAGAACGGCATCGAGCTGCCCTCCAAGGACCCGAACCAGGCGTGGACCTGGGAGCAGGTGCTGCAAGCGGCGCAAAAAATCAACGATCCGGCCAACAAGGTGTACGGCATCGATCCGGGCTGGGGACTGGGCGAGGGAGAGGGCTCGACGTTCGTCAAGCTGCCCTTCATCTGGCAGGCCGGCGGAGAGATTCTGAGCCCGGACGGCACCGAAGTGAAGGGCTATCTCGATTCGCCCGAATCGAAGCGGGCCTTGTCCTTCTTCTCCTCCCTGTACAACGAATACAAGGTCGCGCCGAAGGAAATTCCGCCGGAAGCGTTCGAGACCGGCAAGCTGGGCATCGTCGTCAACGGCCCTTGGGCGATCTCGGGCTTCGCGACCTCGCATCCGGATTTCAAGCTGGGCGAGGACTGGGACATCGCGCCGCTGTGGAAGGACGCCAAGCAGGTCACGCCCAACGGAAGCTGGAACATGGCGATCACCAAGGATTCCAAGCAGCCCGACGCGGCCTGGAAGTTCGTCAATTGGGTAACCGGCGTCGAAGGCGCGAAGTTCTGGTACCAGGAGACGAAAAACTTGCCCGCTCGCCTGTCCACGGCAAGCGCGATTCCCGAGCTGACCGAGTATCCGATGAATATTTTCGTCGAGCAGTCCAGCGAGTTCGCCCACCCGAGACCGGTCACTCCGGCCTATCCGGTCATTACGACGGCCGTCTCCAAGCTGTTCGCCGATCTCGGCGTCGCCGGGCGCAATGTCGACGAGGCGGTTGCGGAAGCGGTGACCGCTATCGACAAGGCGCTGGAGAAGTACCGCTGACGGAGGTCCGGCACCGGGAGGCTGACCCAAAAGGCCAGGCAAACCGGATCATCGATTCCTATCTGTCGAACCCATGACGTATCGAAGGGAATACCCAATGAAATGGAAAAAGAGAATGGTTTTGCCGCGAGTTTTGGCTTTGAGCTGTACACCTATTAGGGTCTTAACGATTAAAGCAGCTCAAAACAACCCGTTTGAAGTCGGCAAAGCCATCTCTTTTGGAATGGACTTCCTCATCATTGGTTCAATGGATAGCAGTTCCATCATCGATGGTTCTAAGAGTTGCCCTATATGCCATTTAGGTCAGCCCTCCGCCATACGGAGAGGGGGCGAGAGCATGAGAGTGAATTCCGCATTCGGCAAGCAGGAGGAGCGCGCGGCATGGCTGTTCGTGCTTCCGGCGGCGATCAGCCTGGCGCTGTTCACGTTCTACCCGATGTTGAACGCGCTGACGATCAGCTTTAAGGAATACAGCCTGATCAATCCCGAAGCCGCCTTCGTCGGGCTGGCGAACTACGGCGGCCTGCTGTCCGATCCCAAGTTTATCAACAGTCTGCTTCATTCGTTTCATTTCGCGCTCGTCGTCATTCCCGTGCAGACGGCGCTCGCGCTTGGGCTGGCGCTGCTGATCTATCGCAGCTCGTGGGTGACCGGCCTGTTCCGGACAATCTACTTCATGCCGGTCGTCATCGCCATAGGCGTAGCCTCGACGCTGTTCAAGCTGATCTACAACCAGGACTACGGGCTGCTGAACAGCCTTCTCGGCTTCTTCGGGGCGGGACCGGTGTCGTTCCTGTCCGATCCGAACCTGGCGCTGTACGGCATTATGCTGCTCGGCATCTGGAAGTCGGCGGGCTTTTTCATGATTATTTTCGTGGCGGGACTGAACGGCATTCCGCGCGATCTGTACGAGGCGGCGGAGGTGGACGGGGCGACCCGGGCTCAGAAGTTTGTCAAGATCACGCTGCCGCTGTTAAGAAGAACGCTGACGTTCGTCATCATCATTACGACGATGGACGCCCTGAAGATTTTCGTCCCGGTCGCGCTCGTCACGGGCGGCGGTCCGGCGGATTCGACGACGACGGCCGTGTACTACATTTACAAAGTTGCCTTTCAGCAAATGGAGATGGGCTACGGAACGGCGGCCGCGTTTATTCTGTTCGTCATCGTCATGTGCATCTCCATCGTGCAACTGCGCCTGCTCAAAACGGACGTGGAATATTGAGGAGTGGATCGGCATTGGAACGCATAGGACATCTCTTGAAATGGATCGTCATGATCGCGGTCGCCCTGATCTCGCTGCTTCCGATCTTCTGGATGGTCATGGGGGCGTTCAGGCCGCGCCAGGAGCTGTTTCAGTACGTCTCGCTCGAGTGGCATCTGTTCATCCCGGTCGAATGGACGCTGCAAAACTTTATCGACCTGTTCAGCGATTCGACCAAGCCGCTCGGCAGATTCATCAACAATACGCTGCTGGTCGCCGTCTCGGTGACGCTGCTGTCCCTGCTGTTCAACTCGATGGCCGCTTTCGCTTTTTCCAAGCTGCGGTTTCGCGGCCGCGGCGTCGTCTTCGCGGTGTTCCTCTCCGCGCTCGTCATTCCCGGAGAGGTGACGATGGTTCCGACCTATTTGCTCGTGCACGCCTTCGGCTGGATCGACAGCTTTAAAGCGCTGATCGTTCCGGCCGCGGTATCGGTGTTCAGCATTTTCCTGCTCGTGCAGTTTTTCGCGGACGTTCCCAGAGAACTGCTGGAGGCGGGGAAAATCGACGGCGCTTCGTGGCCGGGCATCTATGCGAAAATCGTGCTCCCGTCCATGGTGCCCGCGCTCATTACGATGGGGCTGATTACGTTTCTCGGTCAGTGGGACGCCTATCTGTGGCCGCTGATCGTCATCAACGACGAGAGCAAGCAGATGCTGCAGGTCGCCATCGCGACCTTCACTAACCTGCAGGCGACGGAGTGGGGGAAAATATTGGCCGCGGACACGGTAGCTTCCGTTCCGATCCTGATCCTGTTTCTGTTCCTGCAAAAATATTACGTGCAATCCATTGTCAACTCCGGCATTAAAGGCTGAGCCGCCGGAGGACGGAAGGAGGGGCGAGTATGAATCACGTTCGCGAACCGGTGTCGCTGGACCCGGCATTCCGCTTATTCATAGAAACGTTGACCTGCGATCGGCTGGGCGGAGCGCGGCCCGACATCGAAGTGACCTACCCTCGGGCGGGGATGGCCAAAGTACGTATCGTCTTCGCGCTGGAGGAGGATACGCGCCAAGAGGATTGGAGGATGGAACTGCGGCCGTCGTTCGCGCCGTCGTTTCATTGGGCTCCCCATCTTGCGCCGACGGACCTTCATGTCATCGACCAGCACGCGTTCCGCGCTCCGGCGCTGATCGTGCACGACGGCGCGCGCAAGCTGACGATCATCCCCGACCTGGACGCGCTGGCGGCCGCGGGAGCGGGCGGCGGACCGGAGAAGCCGCGGTGGTATATGGACCTGGACGCTCCAAACAATCGTCTTGCGCTGGGCATGTGCCGCACGTCGGTGCGGGAGCACGTGCTGTTCGTGCGCGAACCCGGCGCCGTGTTCCCGAAGGGGCGTACGGAGTTCGGATTTTACGTGCTGACGACCGACGACGCGGAAGGAATCGCCAATCCGTGGCGCGACGCGCTGGCGTTCGGCTGGGAGCGCTGGGGTAGTCCGTTGCTGGAGCGGCAGCGGACTCGGGGAGGCAAGCTCGACGTCTACGTGGAGCGGACTTACCGGTGGGCGTTCCGGGAATGGGCCCCGGCGGTATGGCAGACTTTCAAGGTGGAAGGTAAGGAAGTCGGAGCTCCGGCGTTCATCGTTAACGTAACCCAGAGTCCGAACTATCCGGGGCCGTATCGCCAGAGAGAGACGCTTTCCGTATGGAATCAGGCCTGGTTCAGCTCGCTTCGCTCGGCGCAAGGCTTGTATCGCTATGCCCGGCTGACCGGACAGACGGAGTACGAAGAGCGGGCCAGGCTGATGAAGGAGCTGGCGCTGTCCGCGCCGCAGACGGAAGGTTTCTTCCCGGCGGTCGCGGCCACGGAGACGGAGCAGGTCGAGATCGACGGGCAGTCGTGCCGCCGCTCCAAAGGCTGGTCGACGCTATATTGGGGCAATTCCGACCGCAATCCGTTCGGGCTCGGCATTCGCGAGGCTCCGCTTCACGTGCTTGACATGAGCTGGACCGCTCTGCTGATGCTGCGCTGGCACGAGGAGTTGGAACGCGACGGGCGGCTGGCGGAGTACGCGAGAGCGTATGGGGATGCTTTGCTGAAGCTGCAGAACGAACGGGGGTATTTCCCCGGGTGGATCGATAAAACGGATTTTCGGCCGTGCGGCGTGCTCGATCGATCTCCGGAGACTTCGCTTTCCGTCACTTTTTTGCTTAAGCTGCATGAAGTTACAGGAGAGCCGAAGTATGCCGAAGCGGCGTACCGGGCCATGGATGCGGTATGCGCGGAGATCGTGCCGGAGGGCCGCTGGGAGGATTTCGAGACGTACTGGTCCTGCAGCCGATGGGGACGGGAAGGGCTCGGGCGCAAAATCGAGCGGAACAACCTGTACAAGCAGTGCAATTTCTCCATGTTCTGGACGGCGGAAGCGCTGTTGGCGTGTTATCGGGCGACGGGCAAGGAGTCATACTTGCGGTCCGGGCGCCGCTGCCTGGACGAAATGCTGATGACCCAGGCACTATGGCAGCCGCCGTACATTCACGTGCCGGCGCTCGGCGGCTTCGGCGTCATGAACGGGGACGGAG
>JAEZZE010000133.1 GCA_023418755.1 Bacillota bacterium
GCTTTATTATTTTCGGAGAACGGCTGTCGCTCGCCTCGATCGTATGGATCGGAGTGATCGTCGTCGGGGTTGTCGGTTTGAGTACAAGCCATAGAGGACACTAACGAGAAGACATCGGCGAAAAAAAAAGAGGAGGTACGGGGCGAAGATGGGAAGAGACGGATTCGACGGAAGAGCAGGGCGTCCGCTTCTGAGCTTTCAGGTCCTAACGGACACGCACGTGACGGCCGATCCGCAGCACGTTCACAATCGCAATCTGGAGCGCGCGCTGCGGGATATTGCCGAGAACGCGGCGGACAGCCGCGGGATTATGCACGTCGGCGACGTGACCGACCACGGTTTTCCCGAAGAGTACGAGGAACTGGCGCGGATATGGCGGCAGTACGGGGAGCGGCTCCCGAAGATGCGTTTCGCGACGGGGAATCACGACATCGCTTTGGGGAAGTGGGAGGCGAGGCTGGGACGTTTTCTGGAAGCTACCGGCATGGCGGGAGCTTATCACGAACACCGGATAGAGGGCTATTCGTTTCTCTTTCTGGGCACGGAGAAAGGGCTTGAGCTATACTGCTCGCTATCGGAGGAGCAATTGAAGTGGCTGGACGCCAAGCTGGGCGAGGAGGCAGATTCGGGGCGCCCTGCGTTCGTCTTCCTGCATCAACCGCTCAAAAATACGGTTGCCGGCTCCCGGGAATCGCAAGGCTGGCACGGCGTGGAGCAGGACGAGGAGCTGCGGGAAACGCTGGCGAAGCATCCTCATGCGATCCTGTTCACGGGGCATACCCATTGGGAATTGGAAGCTCCCGGCGCTTACTACGACGGCGAGGACCGGCTTCCGGCGATGTTCAACGCGGCTTCGGTTGGTTACCTGTGGACGGACGACGACGAGCATAAGGACGGCAGCCAAGGCTATTACGTGGAGGTCTATTCGGATCGCGTGCGGGTGCGGGGCAGGGATTTCGAACGGGGAGCGTGGATCGAAGGCGCCCGATTCGAGGTTCGGCCAGGTAAAAGGAGAGGCTGAGCAAGACGCAGGATGCGGGACGGAACGTCGGAGCGCTCGCCGATTGAAAATAGAGAGCCGTCCCCCTACAATGGTATTGAGAACTGTTCTCAATAACTGGAGGGAAAGCACGTTCCCTCGGGGAGGACTCGGCGGAGTGGGGAATAAGGGCTTGAGGGAGTCGGCACGCTGGAGGCGGTCGTTCGCGGACGGCGGACCGTTCGCAAGTTCAACGGCAGCCCGCTGGACAAGCGGACGGTGATCGAGCAACTGTTGAAGTGCTTTGAAGAGTAGGCGAATATTGAAACCGTCTCCTCGCACAAGGATCTGTTCAGAGATCGGAATCGGGCGTTCCTTACGCCCGAATTTCAAGAGAACTGGCCAGATCGATTTGGCATGCCCAATGTGAAATGCGGATACAGATCCGGCGGAGGGGTTTATCGCTCTCTGCCTCTTTTGCCACTATCCCGTCCACTCAGCTTTTCTGCACCGCTTTCTGAGTATGTACATAGTGCCTTTTCCGCTCTTTTGCCACTATCCCGTCCAGTCAGGTTGGTCGTACGCCTCCTGTCGAAGCGGCCGCGACATCTCCTCCATTTGTCTTTATCCCGACAGCTCAGAAATCTGGTTATCGCGTTTAGCGATAAGCTATCCCATTTAAGCAGTTGATCATCCTCACGGCGGTGAATTAGCGTTCAGCTGCTTGCTGGGTATCCCCGTGATTCAGTTTGAGACTATCTTTTGAAAAAGAACGAGATTTTGAGGATGAGGGGTTGGCTTCGGCCCGTTCGAAAAGGAGCAAATTAGCCAGTTTAAGGGATTGTTACCGTGAGGCTCAAGTCAGTCTGCCAGACCGGGAACGGCCGCTAGACTTTATCAGTTCAGGATAGGTGATTGTGGAAGAATGGATGCAACTCGCGAGCAATTAGACGTGACTCCCAACTGACTCAAAGGGATAGCGGCAAAAGGGGGCGAAAAGCGGTAAAAGAGGTAAAAGAGGTATGGCGAGAACTGATTGGAGGGGATAGCGACAAAAGGCGCAGAGAATGAAGAGGAGAGGTAGAACAAACTGATCGAAAGGGATAGCGATAAAAGGCGCAGAGAATGAAGAGGCGTGGTAGAACAAACTGATCGAATGGGATAGCGACAAAAGGCGCAGAGAATGAAGAGGCGTGGTAAAACAAACTGATCGAAAGGGATAGCGATAAAAGGCGCAGAGAATGAAGTGGAGTGGTAGAACAAACTGATCGAAAGGGATAGCGACAAAAGGGGTGAAGGATAGAAAGATAGGTGTGTGCTGGGGAGGACTGATGGAAGGGGACAGCGTGAAGGAGGAGAAAGGAGACTTCGCTTTCTACCGCGCAAAAGTTGCTATAATAGATAGAGACTAACGCAAAAGAAAGAACGGAGCTGACCGAACGCCATGACTGAACCGACGAATAAAGCGACGAACAAGCTCACGCATGAGCCGGCGAATAAAGCGGCGAACGGGTTCACGAACGAACCGACGAATAAAGCCGAGAACGGGCTCACGAACGAGCCGGAGAACGAAGTCCCCGCATCCGAAAGTCATTCCCGCCTGTTGCTGGACAGCTACCGCCGAGCGACGGGGAACGATTTGCTCGCGCACGTGACTGAGCCGGAGAAGGCCGCCGCGCCGTTGTTCCGCGCGCCGTTCGTGCTGCTCTCCCACGGGACGGAAGCCGATCCGGTGCTGAACTACGGCAACGCCGCCGCGCTTAAGCTTTGGGAGATGACGTGGGAGCAGTTCACGCGAACGCCCTCGCGCCTGACCGCGGAGCCGATGGAGCGGTCCCAGCGGGAAAAGCTGCTGTCGGATGCCAAAACGAAGGGCTATTCCGACGGTTACTACGGCATCCGGATTTCAAGCGGCGGCAGAAGGTTCGAAATCCGCGACGTGCTGCTGTGGAACGTATTGGACGAGCGAGGAATCTATAGAGGACAAGCCGCCGTTTTCTCGGAGTGGGCCTACGTCTGACGGATACGCGGGAGGGGCGGGAAGATGAGACGAACGAGCTTGCGGCTGCGTCTGATGCTGCTCATGATCACGCTGACGACGCTGCCTGTCGTAACCGTGACGTGGATCGCGACGAACAATACCCGGGCCTCGGTGGAAAAGGAAATCATCGCCGCCAACAGCTCGCGGATGCTATGGGCGGACCAGTATCTAGACGAGCTGATTCAGCAGATCGACGTGCTATTCTATACGCTGCAAATCAACAAAACGTTGATGGACGGCATGAACGAGGTCGATAGCGCCGACGTCGGCGTGCAGTACCGGACGCAAAACTTCATTCAGAACACGCTGACCTCGGCCTATTTCGCCAACTCCCGCAAAATCGACCTGCTGACGCTCTACGTTCACGCCAATAAGAAAGCGTTTTCGGCGAATTACGCGAGCAGCGGCATGGTGTCCGCCGTCGACATCGGCGGCGGCGAATGGAGCCGGCTGCTGCGGGAGCCGGTGAATATGTATTTCAAGCAGACGGACAGCGGGATCTCCGCCTATCACGGCATATATCGGTTCGAGGACCGCAAGCTGCTCGGCGGACTGTCCGTGCGCCTGAACCGGGACGTGTGGGAGGAGGTCGGGCGCATTCTGCGTTCGGAGCCGGAAAGCTCCGTCTTTCTGCTAAACGACGAGGGCGCGCTGCTGTCCGGTTCTACGGAATCCGACATTTCCGGGGAAATATCGGCGCATCTTCGACAGCTTTCGCTACCCGACTCCGAGCTGCGAACGGAGAGCTCCGGCAGCTACTATTACTTCATAAAGAAGGTGGACGACGGCGAGCTGACCGTCGTGAAAGCCGTGCCGCTGGCGACCGTAGCCCGCAGCGCCAACGCGACGATCCGCGCCGGTATCGTGACCGGCGCCTTGTTCGCCGTCGCCTCCATCGCGCTGTCGATCCTCGTCTCGCTGCGGATCAGTCGTCCGATCGTCAGCCTGGCGCGCACGATGAAGAGCGCCCACATCCACAGTTTCGAGCTCAAAGCGCCGCAAAGCCGCGACGAGATCGGCCTGCTGGAGCGCGGCTACAATTCGATGATGCAGCGCATCCGGCAGCTCATCGAAGACGAGTACGAGCGGGAGATCGACTTGAAGAACGCTCAGCTTCAGGCTCTTCAGGCGCAGATCAATCCCCATTTCCTGAACAATACGCTGCATCTGATCGGCGGCATGGCGCTGACGAAAGGAGCGCCGGAAATTTACAAGGTGACGCAGGTGATCGGAGAACTGCTGCGCTACGCGATCGGAACCGAGGAAGACCGCGTTCCCCTCGAAGACGAGATCAAGCATATGCGCAATTACTTGTTTATTCAAGAGAATCGGTTTAGAGGCCGCTGCTCCGTCCGGCTGATCGCCGACAAGGGGGCGCTCGGCGCGCCGATTCCGAAGTTCACGCTGCAGCCGCTGCTGGAAAACGCGTTCGAGCACGGTCTTCAGCGCAAAGAAGGCGAATGGCGCATCGAGGTGCGGATCAAGCGCCATTCTCGAAGCATCGTCGCGCTTATTCTGGACGAGGGAGTCGGCATGGAGCGGGAGCGGCTGCTGGAGCTGCGCGCCGGGCTGGCGAGCGGAGCGAGGGGGCGGGCAGCGGCGAATAAGGCTTCGGACCGCCCGAAGAAGCGCAAAGGAATCGGGTTGAAAAACGTCGATGCCCGGCTGAAGCTGCAATTCGGGGCGGGCAGCGGACTAAGGCTGTTCAGCGATCCGGAGCGGGGGACGCTGGTCGCCTTCAAGCTGCCTGTTCGGACGAAGGGGGAAGAGAACGTTGTTTAACGTAGCGATTATAGACGACGAGCCGTGGTCGAGAGAGATCGTCAAGGCGCTGGCCGAATGGGACGAGTTGGGCTTGCGGGTCGACGGGGAGGCGGAGGACGGCTCGGAAGGGCTTCGGCTGGTCGAGGAACGCCGGCCGCACATCGTCATCACGGATATGCGGATGCCCGGACTGGACGGCGTCGGGCTGCTGAAGCGGATGAACGAGAAGTTCCCGAAGATGAAAATCATCGTCATGAGCGGATACGACGACTTCGTGTACTTAAAGCAGGCGATACGTTCGCGGGCGGTCGAATATTTGCTGAAGCCGCTCGACCGCGACGAGCTGAACGCGGCGCTGGGGCTGTGCGCCGAGGAGCTGAAGCGGGCGGAGGACGCGCCGCCGCGCGAACCGTTCGCGCTGTCCGATTCGGCCGCTCAGGAGAAGTACGCGGCGATCCGTCGGCGGATGAAAGGCTGCCTGTTGGAGCTGGACAAGACGGCCGCGCTGGAGACGCTGGAGAAGCTGGGCGATTGGATCGGGGGCTTAAGCGAAGCGCGACAGGCTTTCGTCAAGGCCGGTCACGATTTTCTATCGCTGCTGGAGGAATTCGCCGCGGAGAACGAACTGGACGTTGCCGGCTTGCGGCCGCGCGCGTCGTCCGGAGAGTGGGCGAGTCCGGACCAGGCGATCGGGGAGCTGCAAGCGATGTACGGGGAAGCGATCGACGAGGTCGAGTCGATCCTGCGCAGGCGCCAACGCCTGGACGTCACGATGATCCGCGAACATATCGACCTCCACTACAGCGAGCCGGTATCGCTGGAGACGCTCGCGCAGCGTTTTCACGTCAGCAAGGAGCATTTGAGCAGGGCATTCAAGTCGCAGACGGGAGAAAATTTGTCGGACTACATCGTGCGCAAGCGAATGGAAAAGGCGGGAGATCTGATCCTCGAAGGGAAGCTGGCGATCAAGCACGCGGCCAGGCTGGCAGGGTACGAGGACCTGGCGTATTTCTATCGGGTGTTCAAAAAGCATTACGGAGTAACGCCGGGGGACTACGCGAAGAGGAACGAAGGAGAGAACCCGCAACATCAATAAAATGCAACGACGGATGCTAACCGATTCGAATGATGAGCGTTCGCGGCTCCCCTATACTGAAGGTAATTTCAACTCAAGGGGGTACTCATCCATGAAGAAAGCGCTTCATATCGGTCTAGTGCTCGCGCTGGCCGTATCGTTCCTGTCGGCGTGCGGCTCGGGCGGCAGCAAGGAGACAAGCCCGTCCGCATCGGCGGCGAATTCGCCAAGTTCTTCCGCTTCTCCGTCCGAATCGGCAAAAGCGGATACGCCTCCGCAGAAGGTCGAGCTTAAGGTGTTCATGAGCTTTCCGCGGTTCAAGGACCAGTTCGAGGCCTATTTCGCGCAGTTCAAGGCCAAGGAGCTGACGGAGAAAAACATCGACGTGTCGATTAAGCTGGAGATGCCGAATCCCGATCAAGCGAAGCAGATTTTGCAGACGCGGCTAGCGTCCAACGACGCTCCGGACCTGTTCACGCTGCACGCGATCGCGGATATTCCGACCTACTACAAGGCGGGCTACTTGAGCGATCTGTCCGATCAGCCGTTCGTGCCGAAGGTGTACGAGAGCGTGCGGAACACGGTGACCTACGACGGCAAGGTCGTGGCGCTGCCGCTGGAGAGCTTGAGCTGGGGCTATCTGTACAATAAAAAGATATTCGCCGAGCAGGGCATCGCGCCTCCGCTGACGCTGGACGAGATGCAGGCGGCGATCGACAAGCTGAACGCGGCGAACGTGAAACCGTTCGTGCTGGCTTTCCAGGAGTCGTGGATTCCGCAGCTCATGATGGCGCTCTCGCTCGGAGGCACGGTGTCGTCGGCCCATCCCGACTGGATCGAGCGAATGAACAAGGGCGAGGCCTCTTATAAGG
>JAEZZE010000156.1 GCA_023418755.1 Bacillota bacterium
CACGTAGCCTCCCTTGATCAGCACCTCGGGAAAGACGTGCGCCGTGAAGACGATGTCGGCATACGGTTCGCCTGCCATGACGGTAGAGGTCAGCTTTTCGGGCGTCTCCCATAAATCCTGGGCGATGTACTTGATCTTTACGTTATATTTCTCTTCTACCTTTTTCTGGATCGCAAGCGCTTTCTCGCCGTCCGGCGTTTCCGGATCCGGCGTGCCGTCCCACCAGTGGGAGATTTTGATTTCTCTGCCGCCAAGATCGTACTTCTCCTCTTCCGGGGTCGGCTGCTCTTCCTCCTCTTGCGGCTGCTGCTCGTTCGCATCGCCGGTGGCGGTCGGACTGGCGGATTCGGAAGGCGAGGCCGCCGGAGAATTGCCGCCGCTGCATGCGGCAAGCGACAGGATTAAGGCGAAAATCAGTGCGGCCAGTACAAACGGTTTCGTAGACTTCATTTTTTACACACCTCTCGTCACAAGTTAATTCGACCCTGATCTTTCATTTTTTTGGGTTGATAGCGCTATCATTTCTTAAATGAAGGCATGCTTAACCTAGCCCCCGAGTGCTTCGCTGGTTCTAAGCATCCGGGAGCCCGTCGATTATGAGCCCGCCAATACGAACATCACCTCCTTAAATTAATCGGGCCGCGAACCGCAACTGCCGCGAACGATCAGCTTGGCCGGAACCGATACTTGCACCGGAACGTCTCTTCCGCCGATCCGATCGATCAGCAGCTTGACGGCCATTCTTCCCATCATCTCCGCCTGAATGCGGATCGTCGTCATCGGCGGGTTCAAAAACTCCGCGAATTCAATGTCGTTAAAGCCGATAACGCCCACATCTTCGGGAACGCTTAGACCGGCCTCCTTGAGCGCATGAATCGCTCCGATGGCCATATGGTCGCTGGCGATAAAAAAAGCCGTCGGAAGCTCTCCCTTGACGATCGCTTCGCTCATCAGCCGGCTGCCCTCCGTCGTCCCCCATCCCCCGATATACACATGATCCGGGTTAAATAATTGCTTCTCCTTCAGCAGCCGTTCGAAATAAAATTCGCGCGGATCCTTGCCGTAAGTGCGGGACCCGCCGATGTACCCGATCTTCGTATGCCCGAGCTCAAGCAGGTGCTCCAACGCCAATCTGGTGACGCGTTCAAAATCGATCACGACCGAATCGAAGCTCTCGACGTCGGGCGAGAAATCGACGAACACGACATTCTCGACTTGCTTGGCATGCTCCACCGTAAAGTCGTACGATCTGTCGATGAAGATCAGACCGTCCACGTCCCCGAAAGTCATATCCGGATTTTCGAGCAGAGATTTTCTTATGATGTTGGTGGAATTGATGCCGAACTCCGTACATTCCTTCTCGATGCCGTGGCGGATCGACAGGAAGTAACGGTCCATCTCCTCTTGATCCTCGGTCAAGAACATGACCGTTCCGATTTTCAGCTTCGACAAATCCTTGCCCGCCTTGGCTTTGCGGTTGCGCGGAGTCTTGTAGTTCAGCTCCTCCGCTATGGATAGGATTCGCTGTCTGGTCTCGTCCGAGACGGAGAGCGTATTGTCTTTGTTCAACACTCGGGAAACCGTTACATTGGACACCCCCGCCAATTTAGCGATATCGCGAATCGTCGTCATGCCGTTCACCCTGTCCTTTTATTCAGATAACTACGACATCTATTCTAAGTGATTTAGGAGGGTTTGGCACATATTTCTAAATGGCTCCCGTCAAATCCAGCGAATAGTCAGTAAATAACACTATAATAATTCAGTGAATATCAACCGTATTTCAGTTAAATTCATCATATCAAAAACACTTTATTTTGACAACTAGCTTTTAATACGATGTTTTCACCCCCAATATCATCTCGTTTTACAAGCCAATTCCGCTTAACCTAAAGAAGGTGTTCCATTTTTCACCTAAATGAATTACACTTATTAAGTGAAATTTCACTGAATATGAAAGGAGAATTATTTTGGTAGTATGGTTTGACAGACAAACGACGCGCTGGCTGCTTCAAGGGAAAAAAATGTCATACGGTCTGGGCGTCGACCGATCCGGGACATTGAAGCATTTGCATTTCGGACCGAGGCTTCCGTTCGTCACCGATCTGCCGGACGTCGAAACGGCAATCCGCCATTCCTCTTTCGAGCCGTCCGGCGGCATCGTGCAGCACGAGTACCCCGCATGGGGCGGAATGTACTACTATGAACCTTGCTTGAAGGCAACGTTCTCCGATCAGGTGCGCGATACAAGACTGGTCTATCACGAGCACCGGATTTCCGAGGGGGCGCAGTCGGACGAGCTTGTCATCGTGTTGAAGGATTCCCATTATCCCCTGCTCGTTAGCTTGCATTATCGGCTGTTCCCCGAGCAGGATATCATCGAGCGGCATGCCGTCATCGAAAATACGGGCGAGAAGCCCATCGTCTTGGAACAGGCGCTCTCGGGGATGTGGCATGCGCCGAGAGGCGATCGCTACCGCTTGACGCATCTGGCCGGAAAGTGGATCGAGGAGACGCAGATTTACCGGGACGAGATTACGCCCGGCAAGAAAACGCTCGAGAGCAGGCGAGGCAATACCGGCGTTCAGGCAAACCCTTGGTTCGCCGTCGACCGGGGCACGGCGGACGAGGAGCAAGGGGAAGTATGGTTCGGGGCGCTCGGCTGGAGCGGCAACTGGAAGATCACCGTGGAGTACAATCCGTTCAAGCTCCTCCAGGTGGCCGGAGGCGTCCATGATTTCGATTTCTCCTGGCATCTGGAAGGCGGCGGTTCCTTCGAAACCCCTGTATTCTCGGGGGGATATACGCGCGGCGGCTTCGGCCAGGCAAGCCGCAACTTCCATCGCTATCAGCGCGAGCACGTCCTGCCGAAGCCGATAGCCGAAGAGGTAAGACCGGTTCTGTACAATTCCTGGGAGGCGACTTATTTCGACGTAAACGAGCAAGGCCAGATGCGGCTCGCGGAAAAAGCGGCGGCGATCGGCGTGGAATTGTTCGTGATCGACGACGGCTGGTTCGGCGAACGCCGCCATGACCGGGCCGGCCTCGGAGACTGGACGGTCAATCCGGTGAAATTCCCTAACGGCTTGAAACCTCTAATCGACAAGGTCGAAGCGCTCGGCATGAAATTCGGAATTTGGGTCGAACCGGAAATGGTTAACCCGAACAGCGAGCTCTACCGCAAGCATCCGGATTGGATCTATCAGTTTCCGAACCGCTCGCGCACGGAGAGCCGGAACCAGCTCGTATTGAACGCGGCCAAGCCGGAGGTTCAGCGGTTCATCTTCGACTCCCTGGACAAGCTGCTCGGGGAAAACAGCGTTTCTTTCGTGAAATGGGATATGAACCGTTCCTTCAGCGAACCGGGATGGCCGGACGCGCCGAAAGAAATTCATAAAGAAATATGGGTCCGTCACGTACGGGGACTGTACGATATACTCGAGCGCCTGCGGAAAAACCACCCGAATGTTGCGTTCGAAGCCTGCTCCGGCGGCGGGGCGCGCATCGACCTGGGCATCATGAGGCTTACCGACGAGGTATGGACGAGCGATAATACGGATCCTTACGAGAGGCTGTTCATTCAAGAGGGCTACTCCCTGGCTTACAATGCGCAAACGATGATGTGCTGGGTAGCGGATTCCGCCAAATGGGTAAAAAACCGGCCGACTCCGGTCGCATACCGGTTCCATTCGTCGATGATGGGCTCTTTGGGCATCGGAGGAGATTTGACGCAATGGTCCGAAGAGGAGCTGGAGGAATCCCGCTATTGGATCGAGGAGTACAAAACCGTTCGCCGCATCGTCCAGAAGGGCGACCAGTACCGTCTGCTTTCCCCGAGAGCGGGCAATACGACGGCCGTTCAATACGTGTCCCGCGACCAAAGCGAATCGGTCGCGTTCGCGTTGATGCATCCTCAGAAATTCCAAAATCCTTCTCCGACGGTCTATCTGCGGGGATTGAAAGAAAACGCGCTGTACAACGTTACGGATATCGAACATCCGGTTAGCGGCAGCGCGCTGATGTACCGGGGAATCGAGCTTAAGCTTCACGGCGACAACGCGAGCAAAATGATCAAAATCAAGGAGCTCGTTAACGCCTAGTTGCCCTAATTAGAACGCCTCTTTCCGGTCGTATACGACAAAAGGGGATGCCCCATAAGCAGAGTTGCTAGAAACGATCGATAGACAAAGTAGGGGCGCGTACCTCTTGGTGACTGCCCCATACGCTCCTGAAATTCACCTTGTCACGGGTTTACCCATTCGGATTTCAGGGGCGTATAGCATCGGAAGGAGGTACATCCCCCTTGCACCTTGTTCATCGATTATCTTTTAAAGCAGCTTGGTTGGCTTACGGGACAACCCCTTTTGATTGCTTCGAACTTCTTGGATGTCCGCGATCGGCGGCCGCACCCTCAATCCTCCACCCTGGGACGAGCCGGATCGCATGCCGGCTGCGGCACCATCCCGCTCTGGGCCAGCTTCATTAGATAATAACACTCCTCCCGGAACATATGATCCGGAATCAGCGGAGTGATCCGATCCAGCATTTCGGCGCTGAGCTGCATCTCCTCCAGCTCCTGCAAGAAGTGCATGAACACGCGCATCTCCAAATCGATCTCGCCGTGAAACCTGCGGAACGCCGGAAAGTCGGCCAATTGCGTGCGCATATACCCCGCCATTTCCACCGCTTTAAGATATAGCGATTGGAACTGCTTTTCGAATTTCCTGGTTTGCGCGATCCGGTTTTTCTCCACGAGATCCATATCCGCGCCCAGGCTCGCCGCATGACCTATCGCATCCTGCAACCAGAGCATGTCGTGGTGCAGCGGATGGAAGACCGGCACCGGCTTGCCTTGCAGCAGCGCGTTCAGGATGCGTAAATATTCTTCCAGCTCGTTCACCATATGGTTGAGGAACGTCGGCGTAAAACCGATCTTCACCTTGCCGAGCAGCAGCCTCTCCAACAAGCTGAGCTTGAACGCCCGGAACTGCGTAACCTCCCTCATCGCTTGTTCGTTCAACGAAGCCAGCTTAGCGCCGGCATCGGACTTGCGCGCTTCCTCGAGCAGCCTGTCGAAAGTCTGCACGTATCGTTCCGCGTTTCGAATATCCGCTTGTTCCCGCGGAGCAAGCGCATTCAGAATCATGCGGGCATGGTCGCCCATAATTTGCAGCCAAAACCGATGCTCGAACAGCGGCCCCTCCATCCGTCCCACCTCCGAGGCAGTATCGATATTCAGAAGAGTATATGATCTTCGCCTCCCCGTCATTCATATCTCGATAGTGCCTCTTTGGCGGACTTCGTCTTCGTATATCGTTTGCCGCGGATTACCCCTTCACCGCTCCCGCCGTAATGCCGCCGGTAATTTTCCGTTGGAAAATCATATAGAAGAGCAGCACGGGCCCCATCGATACGAGCAGCGAGGCGAACAACGGCCCCCACTCGGTCCGGTATTGCATCTCGCTCTGCATGACGGCGATGGCGACCGGGACCGTATATTTCGCCGGATCGTTCACGAGAACGAGAGCGAAGATATATTCATTCCAGATGTTCAAGACGGTAATGATCGAGACGGAGACCAGACCCGGCTTCACGAGAGGCAGCATAATCCGGAAGAACGTTCCGTAATGGGAAGCGCCGTCGATGGCCGCCGATTCCTCCAGCTCCTTCGGCAGCTGCTTGAAAAATCCGACCAGCACGAACACCGCGAACGGAACCGCCGTTACCGTGTAGACCAGAATAAGGCCCAGCGACCGATTGGTCAGATGCAAATCGTCCATCAGGAAGAATAGCGGAATAATCCCGAGGAACGCCGGAATCATCATATAGGAAAGATACGAGTAGTACAGCAAGCCGCTTCCCCTGAAGGCGTATCTGGCGATGACGTAAGCGGTAGAAGCGGACAGGAAAGCGCCCAGCAGCGTGCTTGCGATCGTAATGACGAGCGAATTGACGAAATAATGACCGAAGCTGTATTTCTCCCAGACGTAAGAGAAATTGGACCAGATGAGCGGCAGGTCCGGCAGATTCCACGGCCGGCCGAGCAGAAATTGCGGGTTGTCCTTGAGCGCGCTCAGAATCGTCCAGACGACGGGATACAATACGCCCAGGGCCCAGAGGATCAGGCTGATCTGCATCAGCCAGCGAATTCCGCCGGGCTTCTTGCGCCTCTTCATCGGCATAACTCCTCTATGTCAGTTCTATATTTTCGCGATTCATCAGCTTTTGCAGCGCGACGGTCGTCAGGAACGACAGAACGAGAATCAGGACGCCGATGGCCGAGCCGTAGCTGAACTTGCCGAACTTGAACGCGTTCATGTACAAATAGGAACCCATCACCTGCGTGGCGTTGTCGACTCCTCCTTCGTACGTCATGATCGAGACGATGACGAACGAGCCGCTCAGCGTCGTCATGACGATCCAGAGCACGGACGTCTTGACCTGCTCCCACGACAGCGGAAGCGTAATGAGCCGGAATTGCCGCCACTCCGAAGCTCCGTCGATTTCGGCCGCCTCGTACAGGGAGGACGGAATCGCGAGGATGCCGGCGATGATCAGGATGATCGTGAAGCCGACGCCGGCCCAGATCGAGGGCGGCAGCAGCGCGAAGATCGACCATTTGTCGCCCAGCCAAGCGAAGTCGTACGTTTTACCCGTTATCGCCGATATGGCCGAATTCAGAAAGCCGACGTTCGGATTGTACACAAATCGCCACAGCACCCCGACGACCACGACCGACAAGACGTTCGGAATGAAGAAGATCGTGCGGTAGAAACCCGAGCCCTTGATATTGAACCGGGTGAGCGCCACCGCGAAAAAGACGGAAATAAGCATAAAGCCGATAATTTTGCCGAACACGAGAATGTAGTCGTTACGAATCGTTTTCGGAACGACGTCGTCGTTCATCATTTCCTTAAAGTTGTCCAGCCCGATAAAACGGTACGTTTCGGAGCCGCCGGACCAGTCGAACAAGCTGAGATAGATGCCTTTAAGGAGCGGATAAATGCCGAAGACGAGATAGAGCAGCAGCGTCGGTAAAATAAACGTCAGAATGAACGCGTTGCGCTTCCTCTTCGCGGAGCCGGCGCTCTTGGCGTTGTTCATGGGGACCTCCATGGGTCGCCGGAGGAGCGGGA
>JAEZZE010000193.1 GCA_023418755.1 Bacillota bacterium
CGTCTACACGGTGAACAGGGCGTTCATGCCGCTGGACGAAATATTCGCGTTCCCGCCCCGCTTTATCGTCCGGAATCCGACGGCGCAGAACTTCAAAGATTTGCTCGGTATTTTCTCGGATTCGTGGGTGCCGTTCTCGCGTTACGTGTTCAACACGTTTTTTATCGCGATCGTCGGAACCGTGGGACATGTCATCATCGCCTCGGCGGCGGCCTACCCGCTGGCCAAGGTCAAATTCCCGCTGCGCGGCGCGCTATTCCATATCGTCGTGCTGTCGCTCATGTTCACCCCGTACATTACTCAGGTGCCGAACTATATGACGATATCGTGGCTCGGCATGATCAATTCGTATTGGGCGATTCTCATTCCCGTCTTCGGCATGACGCTCGGACTGTATTTGATGAAGCAGTTCATGGAGCAGATTCCCGACGCTCTGATCGAGGCGGCGAAGATCGACGGGGCGAGCGAATACCGGATTTTCTGGACGATCGTCATGCCGATCGTCAGGCCCGCGTGGCTGACGCTCATTATTTTCTCGCTCCAGAACCTGTGGACGAACGGCTCGGTGACGAGCCACAAATACATTTACAGCGAGCAGCTTCGCACGGTGGACGCGGTGTTCGGGCAGATCGCCAACGGAGGCATCGCCAGAACGGGCCCGGTCGCGGCCGTCACCCTGCTGATGATGCTTGTGCCGATCACCGTGTTTATCGTGACGCAGAGCAATATCATCCAGACGATGTCCTCGTCGGGGCTGAAGGATTAAGGGGGGCAGAACGGTGAACGTGAAACGTATCGCGGCTTATTTGAAAGTCCCCGGTCTGCTCGTCCCCGGCCTGCTCGTTCTCGCTCTGCTCGCGCCGGCCGCTCCCGCCGCCGCTTCGGCCGACGGATATAGCTATTCCTATTGGGGCGACGCCGTGCCCGCGCCGGAGGCTTACGCTCCGGAGCGGATCGTGTACGGGAACGACCTGGGGATCGGTCCTCTATCCTCGCCTCAGGACTTGTTCATAGGTCCGGAAAATAAAGTGTACATCGCCGACACGGGCAACAACCGGATCGTCGTTCTGAGCGACGAGCTGAAGGTAGAAAAGATCATCTCGGAGTTCGACAACGGCGGCGGCAAGGACGGCTTCAACCAGCCCGAGGGCGTGTTCGCCGGCGCCGGGGGCGGCATCTACGTCGCCGACACGCGCAATCGCAGGCTGGTCGAGCTGACCGCGGACGGCGCGTTCGTGCGCGAGATCGGCGAGCCGAAGTCGTCGCTTATCCGCGAAGGCTTCCAATACGCGCCGAGCAAGGTCGTCGTCGACCGGGCGCAGCGCATTTACGTCATCGGACGCGGCTCGTACGAAGGCATTATGGAGTTCTCCGCCGACGGCGAATTTACCGGGTTTCTCGGTACGAACCGGGTCAAGTTCAAGCCCGTCGATCTGCTCTGGAAGCAGATTTCCACGAAGAAGCAGCGCGATCAGATGCAGCAGTTCATTCCGCTGGAATTCAACAATATCGATCTGAACGAGGACGGCTTTCTATTCACGACGACGTCCGAGGAAGGCTCGGACAGTCCGATCAAGAAGCTGAATCCGTCCGGCACGGACATTATGCGCAGCAAGGGCTACTTTCCCCCCAAGGGAGATATCGGCACGACGGAGACGGGGAGCGTGCGCGGAAGCTCGATCTTCGTCGACATCGCCTCCGACCGCGGCGGCATGTACGGCGCGCTCGATTCCAAGCGCGGCCGCGTCTTCTCCTACGACAAGGACGGCAACCTGCTGTACGTCTTCGGCGGGCTCGGCAGCCGGCAGGACCGGTTCCGTACGCCCTCGGCGATCGCCATGCTCGGCGAGCGGACGCTGGTGCTCGATCAGGATTACAATCGGTTGACCGTGTTCGCGCCGACGCGGTACGGGAGCCTGATCCGCGAAGCGGTAACCGCGCTGTACGACGGCCGGATGGAGGAGTCGACGGCCGCTTGGCGCCAGGTATTGCAGCTTAACGGCAACTTCGACGTCGCGTATATCGGCATCGGCAAATCGCTGCTGCAGCAGGGCGACCATCGCGAGGCGATGAGCTACTTCAAGCTCGGCAGCAGCCGGGAGTATTATTCCGAAGCGTTCAAGCTGTACCGCAAGGATATTGTCATGGCGCATTTCGGCAAAATCGTGATGGCGATCGCGCTGGCGCTCGGCATCGTCGCGTTCGCCGCGAAACGGGCTTCCCGGAAAACCTCCGGCGCCCGCTACCGGGACACCGGAGCGCTGAAGCACCCGCTGCACACGCTCGTCCATCCGTTCGACGGTTTTTGGGAGATGAAGTTCGAGCGCAAAGGAAGGGTGTCGATCGCCGTCGCGATTCTGCTGCTGTTCGTGCTGCTAACGATCCTGAAGCGGCAGTTCAGCGGCTTCGTCGTCAACTTCAACAATCCGGCCGAGCTGAACAGCCTCGACGAGCTGAAATTCATCGTGCTGCCGCTGCTGCTCTGGTGCGTGGCCAACTGGTCGCTGACGACGCTGATGGACGGCGTCGGCAAGTTCAAGGACATCGTCACGGCGACCGGCTATTCGCTAATGCCTTTCGTTATTTTGTACATCCCTCAGATTCTCTACAGCAACGTGATTACGGCGGACGAAAGCTCGTTCTACTATTTGATCGACACGGTGGCTTATCTCTGGTTCGTCTGGCTGCTGTTCGTCGGCACGATGACGATCCACCAGTACCCGGCCGGCAAAACGATCGCCACGATGCTGCTGACGCTCGTCGTCATCGGAATCATTTTGTTCATCGGAGTGCTGCTGTTCAGCATGGTTCAACAGATGGTCAGCTTCGCCGATTCGCTGATCCGGGAGTTGTCTTTCAGATGGTAGGGAGGGAGGAACGGCCATGAACGGAAAAAACAAAGCGCTGGCGATCGCGGTTTGCGCCGCCTTGGCGGCGGGCGGATCGATCGTCGGCTGGGGTGGCGATCGCGCCGGCGAGCAGGCGCAGGCAGGCGCCCCGGCAAAGGCCGCGGCGGCGAGCGGACCTGCTGCGGCTAAGAGCGGGCCACCCGCCTCCGGTGCGCAGGCGGCTGCCGGCGGCCAGACCGCTCTCGCGGCGGGAACGGTGCGGGCGATGGGGGCGGTTCTGGCGCCGAGCGCGGCCAACAGCGCGGCCGAGCGCTCCCTTCTGGGCGGGATGGAGCGAATCGCGGAGAACGATGCGCTCGTTCTGTACGTGCATCGGGCCGGCGCGGGCATCGCAGTCCAGCAGAAGCGCGGCGGCTACGTCTGGTTTTCGAATCCCGCCGAGGGAGCAAGCGACCCGGTCGCGTCTCCGCTGTACAAGGCCGAGCTGCAATCCCAGCTTATTCTGACGTATTACAACGGCAAGGGCCAGCTTTCGCGCTATAACAGCTACACCGACAGCGTGCAGAAAGGGCAGTTCGACATCTCCGCGATCGATGGCGGCGTTCGTGTCGTCTACCGCTTCGGGAACCAGCCCGCCGCGGCCTGGAGCAACATTCCCTCCGTTATCGGCAAGGAGCGCTTCGAGCAGGCGATCTTGAGCAAGCTGGCCGACGACGAGGCGCGCAAGCAGGTCGCCTACAAGTACCGGCTTAATAACGAGAAGCAGGTATACGAGGTGCGCAAGCTGCAAGACAACGTCGCCGCCGAGCTGTCGGCGCTGCTCGATTCCGCCGGCTACACGGCGGAGGACGCGGAGCGGGACAACGCCGAGAACGGGGCGGGCCGGCAGGAGACCGAGGATCAGGCGCAGTTTGCCGTGCCTGTCGAATACGCGCTCGACGGAGCGTATTTGACCGTCGCCGTCAAAGGCGGCGAATTGGAAAGCAACCCTTCGTTTCCGCTGGCCAGCCTGCAGGTGCTGCCGTATTTCGGAGCGGCGGACGGCGGCCGGGAGGGCTACATGCTCGTTCCCGACGGCTCGGGGGCGCTCATTCGGCTGAACAACGGGAAGCTGAGCGCGGAGCCCTACCAGATGCCGGTGTACGGGGAGGACGGCACGTTCGACGTTCGGGAACGCTTTCTGTCCAACGAGAAGGCTCGCCTACCCGTGTTCGGACTTAAGACGGGAGGACAGGCGTTCATCGGCATGATGGAGGACGGGGCGGCAATGGGCAGCGTCCTGGCCGATATCGGCGGCCGCTACACGTCCTACAACAGCGTGAACGGCAGCTTCCGCTTTACGGCGATGGACTTCTACACGTTAAGCTCGGGAAGCAAGAGCAGCTCGGTGCCGATGTTCCAGACGCCGTCGTATCAAGGCGACGTTCGGCTGCGGTACGCTTTCCTCTCCGACGAAGCGGCCGATTACGCCGGAATGGCGGGGGCTTACCGCGATTACTTCGTCGCCAAGCACAAGCTGGAGCCGCTTGCTCCGGGAGAGAATGCGCCGTTCGTGCTCGAGCTGGAGGGCGCGTTCCAGCGCCGCAGCTCCTTCCTCGGCATCCCGTACGACTCGACGGAGGCGCTGACGACGTACGGGCAGGCGATCGAGCTGCTGGAACTGCTCAGAGCGGGCGGCGTCGAAAACATCTCGCTCCGGTATGTCGGCTGGTTTAACGGCGGCATCCGCCATGCCTCCCCGGACGACATCGGGCTCGTCGGCGCGCTCGGCGGGAAGAAGGGCTTCCGCAAGCTGGCCGAATATGCGTCGGACCGCGATGTCAGGCTCTATCCCGACGTCGCCTTCCTACGGAAGTACAAGGGCTCTGGCGGCAGCGCCGATTTCCTCGACCGCCGCAAGGCAGCGATCTACGAGTACGATCCGGTCACGTACCGTAAGCTCGGCTCGCGCTTCTCGCATTACGTGCTGTCCGCGTCCCGGCTTCCGGACGTCGTTCGCGGCTTTCTGTCCGACTATGCCAAGCTGGGCGCGTCCGGCGTGTCGCTGCGGGATATGGGCGATGAGGTCAACTCCGATTTCGATCCGTCCGCGCCGATCGCGCGGGAGCAGGCGCTGGAGACGATCGCGGAGGAGACGGGAAAGCTGAAGGAGCGGACCGGCTCCATCATGGTCAGCGGAGGCAACGCATATACGCTGCCCTACGCCGACATCGTCGTGAACGCGCCGACGTCCTCCAGCGGAATGAACTTGACCGACGAGGACGTTCCGTTTTACCAGATCGCTCTGCACGGGTACGTGGAGCTGGCCGGCGCTCCGTTTAACGCGGATCGCGGCCAGAATCCGCGCAGATCGATGCTCAAGGCGCTGGAAACCGGCTCCAACGTATTCTATCAATGGTTTTACGGTCCGTCGTCGGCGGTGAAGGATACGCGGTACAACGGTCTGTACGCGCTCCATTACCGCGATTGGCTGGATGAGGCGATCGCGCTGTACAAGGAAGCGGACGCGGTGCTGAAGCAGGTCCGCGACCAGCCGATTACCGGACATCGCAAGCTGTCCGCGGACGTGACGGAAACGACGTTCGGCAACGGAATGACCGTCATCGTCAACCACGGCGGCGCCGACGCGCAAGCCGGCGGGCTGACGATCCCGGCCGAAAGCTACCGGATAGGCGGTGAAGCCTCCAGATGAAAATAAAGCTCAAACGCAAAAAAAAGCTGACCTTGAAACAGAAAAACGCCTGGTTCGGCGTCCTGTTCGCTTCGCCGCTTATTTTCGGCATGATCCTGCTGTTTGTTTTGCCGCTGATCCAATCGCTGCGCTACAGTCTAAGCTCGATCCAGCTCGTCGAGGGCGGATTCTCCGTCGAATACGAAGGATTGTCCAACTATGCGAGCCTGTTCGCGTCGAATCCGGATTATCCGCGCAGACTGGCCGAGTCGATCGCGGGCATGGCCGTCAACGTGCCTCTTATTCTCGTCTTCGGTTTATTCGCGGCGGCGCTGCTCAACCAGAAGTTCAGAGGACGGCCGTTCGCCAGGGCGGTGTTCTTCTTGCCGGTCATTCTCGCTTCCAGCGTCATCGCCAATCTCGATATCGGCAGCTTCGTCGGCAGCGGGACGCTCTCGGCCGGCGGCGGGGAAGCGGAAACGAACCTGCTGCAAAGCTTCGAATTGAAGAAAACGATGCTCGAATCCGGCATCTCGCCGATTCTCGTCGACTATATTACCGGGGCCGTAGACCGGATCTACGAGATTATCAGCTCGTCGGGCGTGCAGATTTTGATTTTCCTGGCCGGGCTGCAGTCGATTCCGCCATCGCTTTACGAGGCTGCGAAAATCGAAGGAGCGACCGGGTACGAGAGCTTCTGGAAGGTGACGTTCCCGATGATGTCCCCGCTGATTCTGACGAATACGGTCTATTCGATCATCGATTCGTTCAGCGATAGCCCGATCAACAAGCTCGTGTCGGAGACGGCGTTCAAGGTGTTCGACTTCGGCCTCAGCGCCGCCATGTCCTGGGTGTATTTTCTGTCCGTGGCGCTCATTCTCGCCGTGTCCGTCGGCCTGATCTCGCGCAAGGTGTTTTACTACGATTAGGAGGGGAGGTGGAGGGTTGAGCTCGAAGACCGCCTATACGGATTTGTTCGTCAGCCGGTACCAGCCCTTGGAGAAGGGCAAGCGCTGGGCTTGGGTGCTGATTCGCACCGTGCTGATCGCCGGCTTCTGCTTCATTATTTTGTTTCCGCTGTTTCAGCGGCTGTCGATCGCTTTCCGGAGCAAGGCCGACATCTACGACCCGACCGTGCTCTGGATTCCGCGCAACTTCACGCTCGACAACTTGCGGATCGCCATCGAGACGACGAATTATTTCGAGGCGCTGCGCAACACGGCGCTCATCTCGGCAAGCACGACGCTGATCCAGCTCGTCTCGTGCGCGCTGGCGGCCTACGCGTTCGCGAGGCTGCAGTTCAGAGGCAGCGGCCTGCTGTTCGGCCTCGTCATTTTCACGATTATCGTTCCGCCGCAGACGATTATGATTCCGCTGTACTTGACGTATCGCTATTTCGACTTGTTCGGTCTCGTCGGGTTGTTCACGGGCAAGGACAGCTTGAATCTGATCGACACGTTCTGGCCGTTCATTCTGTCGTCGAGCACGGCGATGGGGCTGAAGAACGGGCTGTACATTTATATTTTCCGGCAGTTTTTCCGAGGCATTCCGAAGGAGATCGGGGAAGCCGCCCTTGTCGACGGAGCGGGCGTGCTCCGGACGTTCCTGCGCATCGTCGTTCCCAACGCGGTGCCCGCGATCGTCACCGTGCTTCTGTTCTCGTTCGTCTGGCAATGGAACGACAGCTATTACGTCAGCCTGTTCCTGAAGCAGGTCAAGGTGCTGTCCACCAGCCTGATGGACATGGGCATGGGGCTGCGCGAGCCCGATCCGGTCTATACGTCGATGCTGCTCAATACCGGAGTGCTGCTGGCGATCGCGCCGCTCGTCCTGATGTATTTGTTCGTACAACGGTATTTCGTCGAGAGCGTGGAGCGCACGGGCATCGTGGGGTAATCGGAGACGGACGGGCGGCAACCGGAAGACGGGCATCCGACCGACGAACGACTGACGACGGTCATCCGCAGCCGGGCCCGGAAGCAGGCAGGGAACAGACTATTGGATATACCAATAAAACAAAGCTATAATTGTAACAGATTCGAGAATTCGGGGTGTGAGTTCAATTGTTGAGCGGAGATAAGCCGTTATATAGTCAAATCATTGATATTCTGCGAGGGCGCATCGAGCGCGGCGAATACGTTCCCGACCAGCAGCTTCCGACCGAAGTCGAGCTGGCCGAGCAATTCGGCGTGAGCCGAATTACGTCCAAGCGAGCCCTGATCGAGCTCGAACGGGAAGACTTGATCTACCGCCGGCGCGGCAGCGGCAGCTTCGTGAAGAAGAAGGAAGGAAGCCGCAGATCGGCCGAGGATCAAAGCGGGGCTTCCGCGAATCGGATCGTATCGATGATTATTCCTTACGTCGCTTCGAACGACACGCTCGGCCACATTCCCGGAATCGCCGCGTATTTGGAGTCGCGAGGCTATTATTTGTCCATTCACAACAGCGACTGGAGCAGCGCGCAGGAGCGGGAGCTGCTGCGTTCCTTGCCGAAGCGGGGAACGTCCGGCATCATCCTGTATCCGGTCAGCACGCAGCGGAATCTGGACATCGTTCACGCGCTGCACGCCAGCGGTTATCCGATCGCGACGATCGACCAATATTACAGCTTGCTGTCGATGGGCAGCGTCGTCTCCGACAACTTCGGCGGCGGCTATACGAGCGCGGCTCGGCTCATCGAGCTCGGACACGCGCGCATCGCTTTCCTGTCGACGATCGACATCCAGTACCGGAGCACGGTTCGCGATCGCTTCTTCGGCTATTGCAAAGCGCTCGGAGACAACGGCATACCCGTCGACATCGATCTGGTGTACAGCGGGAAGACCGATCAGGCCGAGAGCGATCCGCCCAACCGCAGACAGTTCTATAAGTCTCTGCTCGGGCAGATGATGGAGCAGCAGGTGACCGCCGTTCAGGCGGAGCACGACCTGGTCGCCTTCGAGATCGTCAAGGCGGCGGCGGATATGGGCGTGCGCGTGCCCGAGGAGCTGTCGGTCGTCGGCTTCGACAACAATCTCGATTTCGCGCTGCATACCGACGTGCCGCCGATTACGACGGTGGAGCAGGATTACCGGGAAATCGGCAAGCGCGCGGCCGCGATGATCGTCGATCAGCTCGAAGGCGGGGAGAGGATGACGGCCCGCGTCGAGGTGCCGATCCGGTGGATTGAGCGGCAGTCGACGGGAGTGGGACCGGAGGCGGTCTCCGACGAAGAGGAACGGCAAAATCCGGAGACGCGGTAGGTTGAGCCGGCGCGGCGCGAATGGAAAACCATTTTACGATTGCGCATATCGTAAAGTGGTTTTTCTTTCTTTTGGTATACCAAACTTTCGAAATCAGCATTCAAAAAGGTATATCTAATATTTACCGTTTCATGATTAAGATATATAATGATAGAGAGAAAACCGCGTCGGGAGGACACGAGATGACCGGAACGAATAGCAGGAATACGGCCCATGTCATATCCCACTCGCATTGGGATCGAGAATGGTATTTGCCGTTCGAGAAGCATCGCTACCAACTGGTCAAGCTGATGGACCGTTTGCTGGAGACGATGGAGCGCGACCCGGCGTACAGAAGCTTTCATCTGGACGGACAGACGATCCTCCTGGAAGATTACTTGAGCGTAAGGCCGGAGCGAAGGGAGAGGCTGAAGGAGCTGATCCGGGGAGGGCGTCTCCATATCGGTCCCTGGTACGTGCTGCAGGACGAATTTCTGACGAGCGGGGAAGCGAACATCCGCAATTTGCAGGCCGGGCTGCGGGACGCCAGAGCATTCGGCGCCGTCTCCAAGCTCGGCTACTTTCCCGATTCGTTCGGCCATATCGGTCAAGCGCCGCAAATATTACGGCAAGCGGACTACGAGGTCGCCGCGTTCGGCCGGGGGGTCAAGCCGACCGGGTTCAACAACGAAGTCGGCGAGCAGGCCGCTTATGAATCGCCCTATTCCGAGCTGCTATGGGAAGCGCCGGACGGCTCGCGGGTGCTCGGCATCCTGTTCGCCAACTGGTACAGCAACGGCAACGAGGCTCCGGCAGACCCGGAGCAGGCGCGGGCCTTCTGGGAAGATCGGCTGGCCGCCGCACGGAAGTACGCTTCAACGCCGCACCTGCTGTTCATGAACGGCTGCGATCATCAGCCGGTGCAGACCGATTTGCCGCAAGCGTTGCGGACGGCCGCCGAGCTGTACCCGGACATCGCATTTATCCATTCCGATTTCGACGCCTATGTGAAAGCGCTTAAGGAGTCGATGCCGGACGATCTCAGCGTCATCCGCGGCGAACTGCGCAGCCAGCGCACGGATGGCTGGGGCACGCTCGTCCATACGGCATCCGCGCGCGTTTATTTGAAGCAGAGGAACGAGCGGGGACAGACGCTGCTGGAGAAGGGCGCAGAGCCGCTGGCCGCTTATGCGCATGTGCTTGGCCTGGACTATCCGCACCATCAACTGCTGCATGCTTGGAAGACGCTGATGCAGAACCATCCGCACGACAGCATTTGCGGGTGCAGCGTAGACGAGGTGCATCGCGAGATGGTCACTCGCTTCGAGAAGAGCAGCCAGGTCGCGGAGTGCATTATCGCCGACAGCATCGCCTACATCGCCCAGCGCGTGGATACGGACGCGTTCGGCGGCTATGGCGAGCGGGCGCTGCCTTTCGTCGTATTCAACACGACCGGCTGGACCCGCGGCGGGATCGTGTCGGTGGAGTTGGATATAAGCCGCATCTACTTCCGCGAAGGCGTCGGCTTCGGCGAAATGAAGACGCGGTTGAAAACGCTGCCAGTCGGCGGAGGGGCGGTCGTGGACGCGGAAGGACGTCGCTATGCGTGCACCGTGACCGATCTGGGCCTCCGCTTCGGCTACGACCTGCCGGACGACCGCTTCCGCCAGCCGTACTTCGCCCGCGCGTTGCGCGTCGAATTCGAAGCATCCGGCGTTCCGGCTTGCGGCCACCGGGCATATGCCTTTATCCCTTTCGGCCAGGAATCGGAGAAGGAGAGGGAGGGGCGAACGGAGGAACCCGGAGAGACGCCGAAGCTGTCCCTCTCCAAGGAAGACGCACGCTCTTTGCTCGCGGAAGACGGACGGACGCTGGAGAACGACCGAATCAAAGCGACCGTGGAGGAGAACGGCTCGGTGACGCTGACCGATAAGGCTTGCGGCCGGACGTTCCGGGGCTTGTGCGTCTACGAAAATACCGGAGACGTCGGCAACGAGTATATGTTCCGGCAGCCGAACGGGGAGAAGGCCCTAACGACCGAGAATCTTAAGGCGGAAGTGAGCGTACTGGCCGATACGCCGTACGAAGCGGCGTTGGAAATCGTGCACGAATGGCAGGTTCCGGCGGAGGCGGAGCCTTCGCTCGAGCGGGAACGGGAAGAGCTGGTCTGGTTTACCGGGCGCCGTTCCGTCCGCGCGGAGCGCACCGTGACCCTGCGCGTTCGAACGATCGTCCGGTTGGAAAGAAGCGGCCGCGGACTGCGCGTGCGAACCGAGTTCGACAACAAGGCCCGCGACCATCGCGTCCGTCTGCTGTTTCCGACCGACCTGAACGCAGGCTTCCATTACGCCGATTCGATCTTCGAGGCGGCCCGGCGGGACAACGAGCCGGCCGGGGAATGGAGCAATCCGAGCTATTGCCATCATCAGCAGGCCTTCGTCAGCCTGCACGACGAAGAGGCCGGCCTTACGATCGCCAATAAAGGACTTAACGAATACGAGGTGCTGCGCGACGGACGCAATACGATAGCCGTCACGCTGCTGCGATCGGTCGGCGAATTGGGCGACTGGGGCGTATTCCCGACGCCGGAAGCCCAGTGTCCCGGCCCGCATGGCGCGGAGTTGATGATTGTTCCGCATGGGGGCGGCGGGCTGAGGACCGAGGCTTACGCCGAGGCCTATCATTTCCGGACGCCGCTGTTTGCCGGAACGACAGGCGTTCACGGCGGGGAGGTTCCGCCCTGCCATAGCTGGCTGGAGTGGAGCGGCCGGGATCTGGCGTTGTCGGCGTTTAAGGTCGCCGAGGATACGGGAGACGTCGTGGTTAGATGGTTTAACTGGAGCGATAAGGCAACCGAGCTTGCCGCCGCCCCCGCCTTCGAGAATGCGCGGATAACGATGAGCGACGTGCTGGAGCGGCGCGGCGAGACGCTCCATTCCGGCAGAGCCGTTCCGGTTGGCCCGCATCGCATCGTCACGCTGGCGATCGCTCCGGGACGATCCGTGTGATATCGGAAAAGGCGAGGCTCTTTCGAAAAACCAACGCAGAATAGAGAGGAACGTGAACGCGATGAAGCGACAGTGGATTTTGGCCGGCTATGCCGGAGACGAGGCGCTGCCCACGGTTACCGGCGAGGACGCGAGAAAGCTGACCCACCTCAACGTGGCGTTCGGCCATGTTC
>JAEZZE010000222.1 GCA_023418755.1 Bacillota bacterium
GGACCCGCGGCTATAGCCGCGGGTCCCTGCCCATTGGACGGGGAGGGGCAGGATGCGGTATGATGGATGCATATGCCAACTCGTTAAAAGGGGTGCGTCCATTTGCCGGATTGTTTGTTTTGCAAAATCGTCGAAGGAACGATTCCTTCCCGTAAAGTATACGAAGACGAGCTCGTGTGCGCTTTTCACGATATTCAGCCGCAGGCTCCCGTTCACCTGCTCGTCATCCCCAAGAAGCACATCGCCTCGATGAACGATTGCGGGCCGGAAGATCAGGCGCTTCTCGGCCACCTGCTGCTGTCCGCCCGGAAGATCGCCCAGGAGGCGGGTCTCGGGGAATCCGGCTACCGTCTCGTCAACAACTGCGGACGCGACTCGGGACAGCTGGTATTCCATATCCATTGGCACATTCTCGGCGGCGAAGCGCTCGGCCCGTTGAACGCGACGGGGGAACGCTAAAGCTCATGTTCGCGCGTTGAGGGCGGAGGAAAAACTTAGTGCCGAACGAATCGGATTTATTGCTCGGCTCAAGTTGACACTGCCTTTCCTCATCACATATAATATAGTTTGATAACCGTGTTGGGTCTGTTGCGGAGGGAGGGAAAACAGGTGGCCGAAACAAAAGTACGAAAAAATGAAACAATCGACGCTGCACTCCGCCGCTTCAAGCGTTCCATTGCCAAAGATGGCGTTCTCGCGGAAGTGAAGAAACGTAAGCATTACGAAAAGCCAAGCGTGAAGCGGAAGCTGAAATCCGAAGCTGCGCGCAAACGGAAGTACTAGGAGGAATCCGCACTCATGAATCTTGCGGAGCGTTTGAACGATGACATGAAACAAGCGATGAAGAGCGGGGACAAATTCCGTCTCCAGACGATTCGCCTGATTCGGGCATCGATCAAGAATCAAGAAATCGAGCTGCGCCGGCCGCTTGACGATAACGAGACGCTTACGATATTGAGCCGTGAACTCAAGCAACGACGCGATTCCCAGCTGGACTTCGAGAAGGGCGGCCGGGAAGACCTCGTAAGCAATGTCAGGGCAGAAATTGAGATCATCTCCGAATATCTACCGCGACAGCTTACAGAAGAAGAAATCAAAGCAATCGTTGTACAGACCATGCAAGAAACCGGTGCTTCTTCTAAAGCCGACCTCGGGAAATTGATGGGCGCGCTTATGCCCAAGGTGAAAGGCGTTGCGGACGGCAAAGTCGTCAACGCAATCGTCCAGCAATCTCTGCAATAATCAGGACATGACAGACAGGCACTCCCGGAATGGGGGTGCTTTTTGCATGGGGCAGGCCGTATCTAACTCGCATTTCGTTCGAATGACGCTAAATGCGCAAAGATTAGCAGGAATGAAACGTATCGGTTGTCGAATCGTAATATAGAGCATGTGGAGTAAAGGATGAAAACAAGGAGGGAATGGGAAATATGGGTGCTGCGACTATACGGAACGCCCGGGCGCCGCGGCGATCGCGATTCGGTTTCGTCATGTTGGCCCTGCTCGGCCTCCTATCGCTGCTAGGAGCTTCGTCCGGCCTGGCGAGGGCGGAAGAGCTGCCCTCGGCGGGTGCCGTTTATGTGATTCCCGTTCAGCAGACGGTTCAGAGCGGCTTGGCCTCGTTCCTGGAGCGGGCGTTTAACGAAGCCGAAGAGGCGAAAGCTTCCCTGGTCGTGCTCGATATCGATACGCCGGGAGGGCGGCTGGATACGGCGGAGGCGATCGGCAAGCACATTCGCGAAGCGTCCGTTCCGACGGTCGCCTTCGTTACCGGCAAGGCGGCATCGGCTGGCGCTTATCTGTCTTTGAACGCCGACGCCATCGCGATGGCGCCGGGCTCGACGATCGGCGCGGCCATGATCGTGGACGGAGCCGGCAATGCGGTCGACAATCCGAAGCTCGTCTCGTTCTGGAGCGAGGAAATGCGGGCGGCGGCGGAAATGAACGGCCGCAACCCGTCCATTGCCATCGGCATGGTCGATCCGAACCGGATCGTCGAGCTGGAGGAGATCGGCGAGACGAGCAAGCAGGGGCAGATTATTTCGCTTAGCGCGGAAAACGCCTTTAAGGTCGGTTATGCCGACAAGCTGGCGAGCACGGTAGAGGAAGTGGCGGCTTGGAAAGGCCTGTCCGATCGCGCGATCGTCGAGATCAAGCCGTCGCTAGCCGAGCGCGTGTCGGAGTTCCTCACCTCTCCGGGCATCAGCCTGCTGCTCCTCGTTATCGGAATCGCGGGCGTCGCCATCGAGTTTCTCGTTCCCGGCTTCGGAGCCCCGGGCATTACCGGGCTGATCGCGTTCGGGCTGTATTTCTTCGGGCAGTCGATCGCCGGTTTCGCGGGAATGGAGTCGATGGTCGTTTTCTTGCTCGGCATCGGGCTGCTTATTTTGGAAATATTCGTCCCAAGCTTCGGAATTTTGGGCATACTCGGTATTGTCTCGGTCATCGCAGGCATTACGATGGGGGCGTATGACTCGGGCAACGCGCTGCGTACGCTCGGTATCGCGGTCCTCGTCGCCGCGGTCGTCGTCGGGGTTGTCGTCTACGTGTTCCGCAAGCGCGGCGTATGGAATCGGTTCATCCTGAAGGAGGAGCTGACGTCCGACAAGGGCTTTGTCCCCCAGCAGTCGCGCGAGCATTGGATCGGACAGACGGGGGTGGCGGTGTCGCTGCTGCGTCCATCGGGGATCGCGGAGATCGCCGGGAGCAGGCTCGATGTAATAACGGCGGGAGAGTTCATCGAACGGGGCAAAGCCGTCCAGGTGACTTCCGTCGACGGAACGCGCATCGTCGTAAAGGAAATTGCGGGGATTTCGTCGAATTTAAACAAGGACGCCTGACTTTTGGAAGGACGCCTGACGTTCGGAAGGATGCCTGGCGTTAAGCAAAACGAGTCACAACTAAATCTGTCGGAGGTACTTTTATGAGCGGTGCGGATATTCAAGTTTTCGTCATTATCGCCATCGTCGTGATCGCGGTATCGGTGTTCATGAGCTTTTTCCCTTTCATGCTGTGGATTTCGGCGCTGGCCGCCGGAGTTCGGATCAGCATCATAACGCTCGTGGCCATGCGGCTGCGGCGCGTCGTTCCGAGCCGGATCGTCAATCCGTTGATCAAGGCGACCAAAGCCGGATTGGGATTGAATATTAACCAGCTCGAAAGCCACTACTTGGCGGGGGGCAACGTGGACCGCGTCGTCAACGCGCTGATCGCGGCGCAACGCGCCGACATTCCGCTCGTCTTCGAGCGTGCCGCGGCGATCGACCTGGCCGGCCGAGACGTGCTGCAAGCGGTGCAGATGAGCGTTAACCCGAAGGTCATCGAAACCCCCGTCGTATCCGCCGTGGCGAAGAACGGCATCGAAGTCAAAGTGCGCGCCAGAGTGACGGTTAGAGCGAACATCGACCGTCTGGTCGGCGGCGCGGGCGAAGAGACCGTGCTTGCCCGCGTAGCCGAGGGCATCGTCAGCACGAACGGCGCTTCGGAGTCGCACAAGGACGTGTTGGAGCATCCGGATCTCATTTCGAAGACGGTTTTGGGCAAAGGACTGGATGCAGGAACCGCGTTCGAGATTTTGTCCATCGATATCGCGGACGTCGACGTAGGCAAAAACATCGGCGCCCATCTGCAGACGGAGCAGGCCGAAGCGGACAAGAGGATCGCCCAGGCGAAGGCCGAGGAGCGCCGCGCGATGGCCGTCGCCCATGAGCAGGAGATGAAGGCGCGCGTCGTCGAGATGCAGGCGAAGGTCGTCGAGGCGGAGTCCGAGGTGCCGCTGGCCATGGCGAGCGCGCTGAAATCCGGCAATCTTGGCGTCATGGATTACATGAACCTGAAAAACATCGAAGCGGACACGCAGATGAGGGGCTCTATCGGCGGTCAGAGCGATTTGCTCGGCGGAGACGGATCCAAGAAGCCTTAATTCGTCCGCGCCTAGCGGGAAGGAGGGAGCGCCGTGGAGCAGCTCGTTACGTTCCTGACCTCGAACTTTCAATTTGTGATCGTCCTCGTGGGCATTTTGTACTTTCTGTTTTTCCGCAAATCCCCGTTGGAGAAGCGTCCGCCGAACCGGATGCCGGACTTTGGAGGAGAGGCGCATAGACGTCCGGAGCGGCCGGGGCGGCCGCAGACGCAGGCGGCAAGAACCAGGCCCGATTCGGCCCCCAAGCCGGAGAGGGGCGACTATTCCCAGGCCGAGCCGGCCGCGTTCAGGCCTTTGGCAGCAGACGAAACGGAAGAATACGAGAACCCGATCGTTCAGGACTTGACGACGAAGCGGTCCGGCGCCCCGGACGCGAACCGGGAACCCCGCGCGGGATTGCAGCAGCGGGATTTGGCGAAGGCGGTGGTCTGGTCGGAAATCCTGGGCCGACCGCGAGCGCGCAAGCCCTATCGGCGATAAATCGGCGTAATCGCCAAAGCCGCCCCCGTAACCGGGCAGTAATTGCTGCCTGTTTACGGGGGCGGCCTTTTTGTCGTTCCGCGGGACGGAACGGACCGGACGGCCACATAAAGGGATGCGCCGGCGCATATGTTTAACGTATAGGAGGGAGGACCGCCCAATGGTGCGTGTAAGCCGGAAGCTGCGCAAATGGACCGCGACGATTCTCGATCTTCCGCAGGATGTCGCGCTGGACCTGCCGCGCATCACGATGATCGGCGGCCTTCAACTGACGGTGGAAAACCATCGCGGCATTCTTCACTTCTCTCCCGACAGCCTTAAGCTGGCCATGGACGGCGGAGAGATGGAGGTGACCGGACAGAATCTGGTTATCCGCAACATCGGGTCGGAGGAAGTGTTCGTGGAAGGAAAAATATCGGGCGTCCAATTGCATTCGAAGGGGAAAACGTCCGGCTGAGCGTCCGGAGCAGCTTTGCCGTCTTGCCGGCCCGAAGCGTCCTTAGGGCGCTCCGCGGCGTTGCCGCGCGGGACGGCGTCCGGACGCCCGGAATCGGGACGGGCCCTATGCCGGGAGGGAGCAGGGATGAAGGGAAACTGGGTCGCGTATGCGCGCGGTTACGTATGGGTCAAGCTAATCGGGGAGGCCTCCGAGCGATTCGTTAATTTGGCGACGAAGGAACGGATCGACTTATGGCATATTTCGTTTACGCCAAATCGCGAACTGACGTTCGGAGTTTCGATTCCGGACTTTTTCCGGATGCGGCCATTGCTGAA
>JAEZZE010000238.1 GCA_023418755.1 Bacillota bacterium
CTGAAGGACAGCGACGGGACGTGGGAAGATTACCCTGGCGATCTCGCGGCGCTGACGGTGGGAGGCGCGGCGTTAGACGCAGCCTACCAATTTGAAAAGCTCATCTATCAGGCGAAGGCCGATTCGAACCGGTTGCGCGTCTATGCGGCGCCGATGGTCGCGTCGTCGATCGTTACGATTGACGGGCAGACGCTTTCGGCAAGCGGTTATGTCGAGGTAGACGTGCCTGATGCGGGGAAAACGGTGCAAATTAAAGTTCAACCTGCAGGCAACGGGCCGCAGAAGCTCTACACGCTGCAGATCAGCGGGGGATCGAGCGTAGCTCTGCTAAGCGATCTGACATTGAAATCGCAGACGGGCGATACGGTTGCCGCAGCTCCTTTTGCGGGAACGGAAGAAACTTATGAAGTCTATGTGGATCATACGGTGGAAGGCGTGACGTTGACGCCAAGCGCATTAAGGGCCGGATCGACCATTACGGTCGGCGGTCACGCGGTGCAAAACGGACAAACCTCTTCGCTGATTGCTCTGCAAGCGGGCGAAAACCGGATTCCGGTTATCGTTACGTCGTCCGTCGGCGTGCAATCTCGCACTTACCACGTTGTCGTATGGCGGGGAGGAAGCGCCGACGCCGAATTGCGGCACCTTGGCATTCAGACGAGCGGCGCGGCGTTGACGCCGAGCTTTGCTCTGGATATTGCCGATTATCAAGTGTACGTACCGGAGGCGACGACAGCCTTTACGCTTCTGCCGGTCGCCCACCAGGACGCATCCGTTCGCGTTAACGGCCAGCTCCTGACCGGCAGCGCGGCGACGCTTCCTTACGACGGCGACAGCCTGACCGTGCGGATCGAAATCAGCGCGCAGGATGGGAGCACGCGCGATTATACGCTTAACGTTCTGCGTCGGAAGGGCGCGCCCGAAGCGCCGCCGCTGCTGTCCGCCCTGGAGGCGAGCGCGGTGCTGAACGGCAGCTTTACGCCGTACAAGCTGAGCTACGGCACGAAGCAGAGGGTGAGCCAGGGCAGCGTGTCGATTACGGCAACCGCCAACGACCCGCGGTCGACGGTTACCGTGATGGGCAAAACCTTGCAGGGAGGCGGCAGCTTCACGGCAAGCTTGGCGACTGGACAGAATACGATCAACATTCGGGTCGAATCCCCGGATCAGAAAGTTTCTCAGACGTATTCCATCGACGTGACCCGCGTAAGCTCCGGCTCGTCGACGACGGAGGTCGTGCGACAGACGAAAGTTACCGGCGGCGCGGGAGATTGGGTCGTGCAAATTCCGATCGTCCGGACCGTTGCGCCGGACGGCAGCATAACCGATACGGTGAAGCTGGACGCGGATAAAGCGAAAGACATCGTGGCCAAAGCGAAGCAGGGCAAGACCAACGTCGCGCGAATCCAAGTGACCGATCTTCCGGACGATCCCGCCGACGAACGCTTCGTGAGCTTAAGCGCTCCAGCGTTGACGCTTCTTTCAGACAACGCCCTATCGCTGCAGATCGAGCTGCCTGAAGGCGTCATCGAGCTGCGGAGCGATTCGTTGAAGCAGCTTGGCCAGAAGGGGACGGACGCTTTCTTCCGGATCGTGCCGATCGTTGCGGCCGGCGAGCGCAAAGCGGTGGACGCGCGCGTTCTGAACGCGGAGCTGATCGCGCAAGCTGCGGGCAGTCTCCCGGTCTCCTTGATCGGACATCCGGTCCAGATTGAAACGAACTATACCGGCTTCAAAACGGAACTGCTGTTCCGTCTGGAAGGCTTGAAGCTTCCGGTAGGCAAAGCGGCGGCCGGTAAGCTGCTGTCGGAGCTGAGAGTGTACATCGAGCACGGCGACGGAGAGAAGAAGCTGGCTCACGGAGAAACTCGTTACAATACCGACGGCAGCGTGGCCGGCATAGCCATCGAAGTCGACAAGTTCAGCACGTTTACGATTGTGCGAATCGGCGCGGACGAGGACGAAGCGGCGACCGAAACGCTGGAGCCGTACCTGTCCGGCTATCCGGACGGTACCTTCCGCCCGTCGCAATCGATCAAGCGAGCGGAATTCGCCGCGATCCTGTATCGTCTTGGCCTGGAGGGCGCGGACGCTTCCGCGACGGGACAGGCTGCCGGTTACGAAGATGTGGCCGCCAAGCACTGGGCCGCGGAGGCGATTGCCGACATGCAGCGCTCGGGCCTGATGCGCGGCGACAACCAGGGCCGCTTCCGTCCGGAAACCGCCGTTACCCGCGCGGAAATGGCGAGCATCGTCGCCAGACTGCTTCCGGCAGGAGCGTCGGATCGGACAACGATCGCCCTTCCGGGCGACGTGCAAGGGCACTGGGCGTCGGCGGCGATCGGCAAAGCTCTGGAGGCGGGTATTTTGAAAGGCTATCCGGATCTCGCGTTCCGTCCGGATCGTACCCTGACCCGCGCGGAAGCGGTACGGGTGTTGAACCAATTGCTCGAAAGGCCGACGGCCGACGTCTCGAACTCCTCTTGGCCGGACGTACCGTCTAGCCACTGGGCGATTCGCGACATCGAATCGGCATCCGGCACCGTAACGGTGTCGGAAGGCGGCCGCATTCAAATCGTCAAATAAGAGACAGATGAAGTCCGTGGACTCCCGGGGCAACCGCCCTTGCGGGTCCCCGGGCTTTTTTTATCGGTTTGGCTCTGCGAGCACTCGAAACAGCGGTGTGGGTGACCGCTATCGGCCCAATGCGAAGAGGGGGAGACTTAATTCTTTTCATTGCTTATAGACATGAAAAGTATATTAAAGTATTATTAAGTATACTAAATACTAAAAGTCAGCGACAGAGAATACCGGAGGTTGGGGAGCGATGGAGAAGTGGGAGGCAAGTTGGATCTGGGTGGACGAAGGGCTTAGGCGGAACAATCAATATATAGAAGCCCGCGGTTCGTTCGAGCTTCGGACGTCCCCCGAGAGTGCCGTTCTTCGCATAACGGCGAATCAGGAATACGCGCTGTTCGTTAACGGCGCCGAGATCGGAAGAGGCCCTTCGCCGTGCGATAACGGTTCGCAATATTACGATATTTACGAAGTCGCCGATAAGCTGCGTCCGGGACGCAACGCCGTCGCCGTTCTGGCCTACAATTTCGGAACGGACGACATCGTGACCGGACAGCGTCAAGGTCCGGGAGGCTTGCTATGCCAGATCGATCTCGGATCGGGCACGGAAGTCGGCCCGCGGGTCTGCGCGACGGCTACGGGAGAGAGCTGGAAATGCCGCGTTTCTCCAAGGTGGAGACCGGATTCGATTCGCATGCATAGGTGGGGCGGATACCGCGAAATTTACTTGACCGACCGGGAGGACGGCTGGGAAATGCCGGATTACGACGATTCGGCATGGCCGGGCGCGGCGGTGGTCGCAATGGCGGAAGGCGGGGATTCGCCCTGGCCCAAGCTGATCGAGAGAGAAATTCCGTATTTGAAGCGCTCGCGGCTGAGACCGGAAGGCTTGATCGGAGAGCAGGCGTATCTCGGGACCATCGCTAACGGAGATTCCGTACTTGAAGGGGCGGTCCGTTCCGATCCGATGGTCGTCGACGCCTCCGTGCCGGGCTCTTATCCGAACGTTACTTACGATTTCGGAAGAGAGGTCGTCGGATATCCCGAGCTGGAGCTCGAAGCGCCGGAGGGAGGAGTCGTCCATCTTTTTTACGGAGAAGGGCTCGAGCTGGAGCTTACCGATACGTTCGTGCTGAAGAGGGGGAGCAATCGCCTGCGCTCCTTCGGCAGACGGGCTTTCCGGTATATGAAGCTTGCGCTGCAAGGAGCTCCGGCGCCCGTCGAGGTCCATTCGGTTCGAATGGAGTCCGTGCATTATCCTTATCCGGAGCAGGGCAGCTTTGCCTGCAGCGACGACAGGCTGAATCGCATATGGGAAGTCGGCAAATATACGACGGTCGTCAACAGCCAGGATCATTTCGAGGATTGTCCCCATCGCGAGGCCGCTTTGTGGGTGGCGGATGCCGTCGTGATGGCCAGAGTCGTCTACCAGACGTTCGGGGATTTGGCCCTGGTTCGCAAATGCTTGCTCCAAATCTCCCGCATTCAGAACGCGGACGGCTCGATTCCGGGTACCGGTCCGGAGAGCAATTCCTTTACGCTCCCGGACTTCTGCGCGCATTGGCTGTTCGGGGTGAAGGAGTACGTCGATTATAGCGGAGACGACGAGTTTCTTGCCGAGCTCTGGCCCTCCGTAGGCAGGCTGGAAGCGTGGTTCCGCTCTCAGGAGGACGAGGAAGGCTTGTTCGCCAACGCGGACCGCGATGGCTGGTGGTGCTTTATCGATTGGTCGGACGACATCGAGCGCAAGGACAAGGTAACGGCGATCTCTTGCTATTATTACAAGTTTCTGCTGACAGCGGCCCTACTCGCGCGGCGCATGGGAGAGGGAGAGCGCGCGCAGGCGCTGGAAACCAAGGCCGATCGGCTGCGTTTCACGATCAGAAAGAGGATGCGGCTGCCGGACAGCCCGCTGTTCGCGGATTGCTTGTCCGCGGACGGGCTATCCGCGAGCCTGACGGCGCAGACGAATTTCGTCGCGGCGTGGTGCGGGATCATGGAGGCGGAGGAAATCCGGATTTTCATCGAGGACTTCTACTTGCCGGGCAAGCTTCCGCCGATCAAGGGAGCGTTCTTCTACCATATCGTCTTGGAAACGTTGTTCGCTTGTTCCTATCGCGAGGAGGCGCTGAAGGAAATCGGCAGCTTCTGGGGCGCGATGCTCGATCGGGGAGCGACGACGTGGTGGGAGACTTTCGATCCTTCGCTGCCGGCTTGCACGGTTCCCAGTCCTTACCTGGGACACACGCCTACCTACATGCAGGCCGCGATTCCAGTCAGTTTCTCTCACGGATGGGGGGCTTCGCCGACTTACCTGTTATCTCGCGAAGTGCTTGGCGTCGATACTTCCCGGCTGGGAGAAGGCTTTATCGCGTTTCGCCCTGCCGTCGCGAAGGGACTGTCATGGGCGAAAGGGACGGTTCCGACGCCTCGCGGAGACGTCGAAGCCTCTTGGTTCAAGACGGACGGCGGAGAGTACGCCTTCGAAGCGCGAATGCCGGCCGGCCTCGGCTGGTCCGGGGGCGGCTCCCTCGAAAACGTCGAGGAGACGAAGGACGGAGAGCGCGTCGTCCTCGCCGGGACTTTCACGGTAACCCGATCCGACTATAGCTGCGTATAGCCTGCTCGATGCGGACGGCCGATTGCGGCCGTCTTTTCTTGTGTTCTCGCCGATCAGACGCGGGTGGTGTCCTTCTGGTCGTTCATCGCTTGCGTCAAAAACTCGTTCAGGACAATCGCGCTGGCGCCGACGACGCCGCTGGCTTTGCCGAACGTAGCGTGCGCAAGAACGAAGCTCTTCTCCAAGGGAGTCCAGATGTAGCGGTCGGTGATCGCTTTAATATCGTGGGTGAGCGTGGGATAATCCTCGATCATCGGGCCGGCGAGCAGCACCACTTGAGGATTGTACATGCAAATAATATTGGCGATCGCAATGCCCAAGTATTGCTTGGCTCGCTCCAATAGTTTCAGACTCCACGTTTCTCCGCGCTCATAAGCGGCGAAAATCTGGGCAACCGGCATTTGCGCCTGTTTTTCCAGTTCGGTTATGCTGATGAAGGTCTGCAGGCATCCCAGCCTGCCGCAATCGCATAGCGGACCGTGCGGATCCATCGTCAGATGGCCGATCTCCCCTAATGTATTGCCGACGCCGCGTACGATATCTCCGTTGGTCATTACCGCTCCGCCCACCCCGCTGCCGACATACATGCAGACCGCATGCCGCGTAGTATTGAGCGTTCCGAATAAACGTTCGGCCAGCAGAATGGAGCGGACGTGATTATCGACGTAAACCTGCAGCGGAAGCTTATCTTCCAGATAACTTTTGACCTGCACGTCGTTCCAGCGAAATTGGGGAACCATCGAAACCTTGCCCTCGGGCCAGGAGACGAGCCCCGGCATACTTACGCCGATCGCAATGACTTTCTCGCGATTATCCGGCTTCAACTGCTGCAACAAGATCATGATTCCGTCCGCCACCTTATCCAAGATGACATTCGGCTGCCCCTTGATATCGAAGGGAAACTGGATTTTATCCATGACTAGCCCGTCTAGCGTAACGATCGCGATTTGCACGGAAGTCAAATCGATCTCTACGCCGACGATTAGCGCTCCATGCGGATTCAACTCGAGTAGGGTGGCGCGCCTGCCCACATCCCCCTCCAGTTGGCCGACCTCGTGAATAAAACCGTCCTGCAGCAGTTCTTTCACTATTTTTCCGACCGTTGTATTGCTCATGGCCGTCATTTCCGCCAGCTGAGAACGGGAAATTTGCTTATGCTTTTGAATCAGACCCAGCAGCAGAAAATAGTGATATTTGCGCACGTTTTGCTGGTCGAATTTCTGTTGGACAAACAATGAAGCGCCACCTTTCCGACAATTGATCGCCCATTATTAAACTATTATTAATAATAATACAGAAACACCTATAAAAACAAGTAACCAACATTCCATATATTACATTAAATTTAATTTGGAATCAAAATATCGTTGACAAAAGCGCTTTCTTTCTTTAATATCGACTCCAACAGACAAATAAAGGCTCTAAATATTAAACTTAGTTTATATAGTTCATAAACTTGGTTTAATATATAAGCCGTTCGAATCGCTATCTGCGTGAATTGACCGTATATAACGATAGCGACGGGAATGCCGGGCTTTGTTTTCTGTTACATCATTTGCAAACGGGGGGAACGACAGTGAAAAGAAAGTACTTATCGTTAACGATCCTTGCTTTGTTAGTCGTGATGATGACTGCTTGCGGCGGGAACAAGCCGTCATCCAATGGCGCGGATCAAGAAAAAGACGCTCCCAAGGATTCGGCGGTCAAGCTTGATATTTTAAGCTGGTGGACGGCCGGCGGCGAGGCGGAGGCGCTCAATGCGGTCCTGAAAGGATTTACCGAACAAAATCCGTTGATTCAAGTGGAAAACGCAGCGGTGGCAGGCGGTGCCGGAGCAAACTCCCAGGCCGTATTGTCCACCCGGCTGCAGGGCGGAGATCCGCCGGCCGTGTTCCAAGCGCAGGGAGGACCGGATTTGTTGCGTTGGCAAGATGCCGGCTACTTGCAGCCTTTGAATGAATTGTACGAGGCAAACGGCTGGAAGGACGTATTCCCGCAAGCGCTTATTGAAATGAACTCGAAGGATGGCCAGATTTACGGCTTGCCGATGAACGTGCATCGCAATAATGTGATCTGGTACAACAAAAAGGTGTTCGCCGATCACGGCATAGAGCCGCCGACCACGTTCGAAGACTTCTTTGCAATCGCGGAAAAACTGCAGGCTGGCGGTATTGTGCCCCTGGCTTTGGGAGACAAAACGTCTCGCTGGGCAACGCTCGTATTCGAAATGGCCTTGTTGGACGAATTCGGCGTAGACGGAGCCGCCGAGCTTTGGACGGGCAATGTCGATTTCGATAGCCCGAAGATGAGAAGCGCGCTTGAAACCTTCGCCGGAATACTGGGCTTTATTAACGACAACCATAGCGCGCTAGACTGGCAGGATGCGGCTGAGCTTGTCATTAGCGGTCAGGCTGCTATGCACATTATGGGCGACTGGGAAACCGGCTTTTTCGAAAGCAAGAATTTCAAGCTGGACGAGGATTACGGGTGGGTACAGGCTCCGAATTCGGAGAAGGTGTTCAGTATCGTCAACGACTCGCTGGGAATGCCGAAAGGCGTCGTGCATGCCGAGGAAGCGAAGAAATTTATGACCTACCTGGGTACCGAGCAAGCGCAACAGGACTTTAACAAGCTGAAGGGTTCGGTTCCCGCGCGTACCGATGTGGATCTTTCCAGCTACAGTCCTTACAGCCAGGGAGCGGCTAAGGATTTTAAGGAGGCCAAAATCAACATCAGCCTGGCGGGCGGTTCCGCCACTCCGGCCGGCTTCATCAATAAAGTCGACGATATCGTCAAGGAGTTTGTCACGCAGCGCAACATCGACAACTTCATTAAATCGTTGAATCAGGCCAAGCCGCTTCTCGACTCGTGATCGCGGCAGGAACCGCGCTCTAAAACCTGGCGTTCGGGA
>JAEZZE010000274.1 GCA_023418755.1 Bacillota bacterium
GCACAAGATATTGTTGATAATTTGTGAGACGATCCGACAAGGATGTCAAAAAATCGTTTTTTTCGCCCGTATTGTGCACATGTGAATAAGTTTCGATGAAAAAACGTCGTATCCACAAGGGAAAAGCCCTTGCAAAGCAACATCGAGTTATCGGAGGTCCGTACTATATAATAGGGTTGAGCAAGCGGGGGGATTTGACCGTCGTCGTAAAGTCCGTCATCATCGTAATCCACAGAGAGTATTTTGACGTTAAGGGCATGGACGCCGATTTCGAAGCCATCGATTGGAAGAGATTGTCCACGGTTTCGATCCGGCTTCGACTGGAGATTTATTGACAATTTGGGCTGACCGTGGTTTAATAGATGGACGTGAGTTTTTTAGGTAAGGGGGTTTGATCCATGGGTCCTACATTTAAGCCGAATGTAAGCAAGCGCAAGAAGGTGCACGGGTTCCGCAGCCGCATGAGCACGAAGAATGGCCGCAAGGTTCTGAAAGCTCGTCGCCAAAAGGGACGCAAAGTATTGTCGGCCTAGTTAATGAAAGACCACTTCAGGTGGTCTTTTTTTCTACACTGCAACAGATGGAGCGGTATTCATGCATAGGAAGCTTCGGCTGCGGAAGAGGGAAGATTTCAATACGGTGTACCGATATGGTAAGTCGTTCGCCAATTCGCAGTTCGTCGTGTACTGGCGCAAGCGGGCACCGACCGGGACCTTCCGAATGGGCGTATCGGCGAGCAGCAAGCTGGGCGGAGCGGTTGTGCGCAATCGGCTGAGAAGGATGGTCAAGGAAATCGTTCGTCTGAATGCGGCGAAGCTGCAGGAGGATATCGATCTCGTATTGATCGTTCGGAAGCCCGCGTTATCCATGGCGTATAAGGAGATGGAAGGAAGCATTCTCCACGTGCTGCGGAAAGCGGGATTGACGAAGGGCTCCAAGCCGTTTCATGCCGGACGCAGGCCGCCGAATTCCCAAGGAAACCGCGGGAATAATCCCAATGATAGCAAAGGCAAATAAAAGCAGGGCGAGCGGACAAGCCTCAGCTTTTCTTTGCCTTCTTTAATATGGTATAGTTGAACTGAATAGTTTCGGCCATGACGATTACGAAGGTATCCAATCCGCTGTCCTTTTTCGAATCGTCTCCGATAAACGCGATTCTTCGTCCAGGGACGCCGAAGGCGTTTTGGCTTGGACGGGCTGTAATCGGATTCAGCAGGGTAGAACATTTTACGGCATGCCGGCGATGAAGAGGGGAGTTTTCAGTTTTGTTGCGAAATCGCAAATGGTGGATCGTTCTCGGCGCAATCGCGCTGATGACGCTGCTCGCGGGCTGTACGCCTGCGACTCAGGCAATCACTACGGGGGAAATGGCCGAGAGCGGTTCCTGGTGGACAAGAAACGTCGTGTACTGGTTCTCGCTGATGCTCGACACGTTCGCGAAATGGTTCGGCGGCGAATACGGACTTTCGATTTTAGTGCTTACCATTATAGTAAGGACGATCATCCTTCCTCTAATGATCAAACAGTATAAGAATACGAAAGCCATGCAAGCCCTCCAGCCGGAGATGCAGAAGATTCGCGAGAAGTTCAAGGACGATCCGCGCAAACAGCAAGAAGAGATGATGAAGCTGTATCAGACGCATCAGGTCAATCCGCTCGCCGGATGTTTGCCGCTTATCGTACAGATGCCGATTTTTATCGCGCTCTATAACTCGATTTACCAGAACATCGAGATCCGGGATCATTCGTTCATCGGGTTCCAGCTCGGAACGTCGCCCAGTCAGGGAGAGTGGTACTACTACGTTATCCCTACCGTCGCCGCGATCACGACGTTCATCCAATCGATGATGATGTCCCGTCAGCAGACGATGGCCGGTCCGATGAAGGGACTTATGTACGTCTTCCCGGTCTTGATCTTCGTCATGGCGATCAACTTCCCGGTTGCGTTGCCGCTGTACTGGATCTACAGCAACATCTATACGATCGTTCAAAACTATTTCATGTACGGCAAGCCTAAGAAACCAGAACCAGCTCCCGAACCAGCACCGAAGAAAGGCAAAGGTAAAGGTAAGGAGGCGCGCGCAAAATGAAAAAGCTCCTGGCATCTGGGAAAACGATAGAAGATGCGGTTCGCAGCGGTCTGGCCCAATTGGGCGTGAAGGAAGACCGCGTGAACGTCAAAGTGTTGGAGCAGCCGAGCAAAGGGCTGTTCGGGCTCATCGGAGCCAAAGAGGCGAAAGTAGAGTTGGAATTGTTGCCGGACGGCGTGGAGGAAGCGATACAATTTCTCCGCGACGTATCGGGGGCGATGAATCTGACCGTTGCCGTTGAACGGGTAGATGAGAATGATGCAGTGCGGATTAACGTTACGGGTTCGGACTTGGGCATTCTGATCGGTCGTCGTGGACAAACTTTGGATTCTCTTCAATACTTGACGAACATCGTGGCTAATCGCCACTCGGACCGTCATCTTCGTATCGTGCTCGATGCCGAGCAATTTCGCGAGCGCCGCCGCCAGACGCTGGAGGCTCTGTCCGAACGAATGGCGTCGAAGGTCGTCCGTACGCGCAAGGAGATCGTGCTTGAGCCGATGACCGCGCAGGAACGCAAAATCATTCACGCGCGATTGCAGTCGAATCCGAACGTCAAGACGTATAGTCAAGGCGACGAACCGAATCGTCGAATCGTGATCGCGTTAAAGCAATAGCATGTCTGCGCAATGGCTTCCGCAACGTCTGGGGGTCATTGCGTTTTTTGGTCACAGGAGGGAATGAGGGATTCGCATGAACGAGGATACGATTGCCGCGATCGCGACGGCGCTCGGGGAAGGCAGCATCGCCGTTGTCAGAGTGAGCGGGCCCGAGGCTATCGAGACGGTGGCCAAGCTATTCAAGTCGAAGCAGGATTTGCGCGAGGTCGATTCGCACACCGTACAGTACGGTTGGATCGTGGATCCGCAATCGGGGCGGAGAATAGACGAAGTGTTGGTAACGGTCATGAAAGGCCCCCGATCCTTCACGGCGGAGAACGTCGTGGAGATCAGCACTCATGGCGGCATTGTCGCGGTGAAGACGGTGTTGGAGCTGGTGCTTCGGCATGGGGTCAGATTGGCGGAACCCGGAGAATTTACGAAGAGAGCGTTTCTGAATGGCAGAATCGATTTGGCGCAGGCGGAGGCGGTCATCGATCTGATCCGATCCAAGTCGGATCGCGCGTTCCAGGTAGCGAGGAGACAAGCGGAAGGCTCGGTTTCGAAGAAAATCGTTCCGCTGCGCCAGCAACTGATCGAATTGATCGCGCACGTCGAAGTCAACATCGATTACCCGGAGCATGACGTGGAGGACGTTACCGCGGAGTTGATCCGATCGAATTGCCGATCGGTGCTTGCCGAGGTCAACGAACTGCTGCAGCGTTCTAATGAAGGAAAAATATTGCGGGAAGGGATCGTAACGGCTATCGTCGGCCGCCCCAATGCCGGCAAGTCGTCGCTGCTCAATGCGCTGGCCCGTGAAAATAAAGCGATCGTGACGGACATTCCCGGCACGACCCGCGATATCGTGGAAGAGACGGTGGCGCTCTCGGGCATACCGTTAAGGCTGCTCGATACGGCAGGTATTCGGGAAACCGAGGATCTCGTCGAGCAGATCGGAGTAGAGAGATCGCACGGCGCTTTGAACGATGCCGATCTGATTTTGCTGGTGCTGAACCAGCATGAGGAACTGCACGAAGACGAACGGAAGCTGCTGCAGCAGCTCAAGGATCGCTCGACGATCGTCGTCGTGAACAAGATCGACCTTCCCGCCAAGCTGGATGCGGGGGAAATCGAACGCGACTATTCGTCCGAGCGTATCGTCTATTTGTCGGCGAAGGAAGGCCAGGGAATCGAACGGCTGGAGCGCGCCGTAACCGGTATGTTTTTCAGCGGGGCCGTCGAATCGGGAGATATTACGTATGTGAGCAACGCTAGGCATATCGCGCTGCTGCATCGAACGCGCCAATCGTTGGAGGACGCTATCCAAGCGACTTACGAGGGAGTGCCGATCGACCTCATTCAGATCGATATTAGCGCCTCGTGGGAGTCGCTCGGGCAAATCCTCGGGGATGCCGCCGGAGATTCGCTGCTGGATCAAATTTTTTCCCAATTTTGTTTAGGAAAATAACATATGCTAAGGAAAGCAAGGAGGAGTGGATATGACTTTTCAAGCCGGAGATTATGACGTGATCGTCATAGGAGCGGGTCATGCGGGCTGCGAAGCCGCATTGGCCGCCGCGCGGATGGGCTGCGAAACGCTGCTGCTCACGATGAATCTGGATATGGTGGCTTTTATGCCGTGCAATCCTTCCGTGGGAGGTCCCGCGAAAGGTCACGTCGTTCGCGAGATCGACGCGCTGGGAGGAGAGATGGGACGGAACATCGACAAAACCTTCATTCAAATGAGGATGCTCAATACGGGAAAAGGGCCTGCGGTTCATGCGCTAAGAGCGCAAGCGGACAAGTTTCTGTATCAGCATACGATGAAGGAGACGGTCGAAGGGCAGCCGAACTTGACCTTGCGCCAAGGTCTGGTGGAGGATCTCATCGTTGAGGACGGCGTATGCAAAGGGGTCGTTACGAAGACGGGCGCCCAATACATGGCGAAAGCGGTCGTTCTGACGACGGGAACGTATTTGCGCGGCAAAGTCATTCTTGGTGAATTGATGTACGAGAGCGGACCGAACAACCAACAGCCGGCGGTGAAGCTGTCGGAATCGCTCAAGCGTCTCGGACTGCAATTGACAAGATTCAAGACGGGGACGCCGCCAAGAGTGCATAAGGATTCGATCGATTTCGACAAAACCGAAATCCAACCGGGCGACAGCAAGCCGAAATACTTTTCGTACGAAACGGAATACATGGAGCACGCCGATCGGCAGCTTCCGTGTTGGCTGACCTATACGTCGGAAGAGACGCATCGGATTATTAACGAGAATTTGCATCGGGCGCCTATGTTTTCGGGATTGATCGAGGGTACGGGACCTCGTTATTGTCCTTCGATCGAGGATAAGATCGTGCGGTTCGCGGACAAACCGAAGCACCAGGTTTTCCTTGAGCCGGAAGGGCGCAATACGAAAGAGTATTACGTGCAAGGTTTGTCGACAAGTATGCCCGAAGACGTTCAATTGCGCATTCTGCGCTCGGTCCCGGGTCTGGAGAAGGTCGAGATGATGCGTACCGGCTACGCGATCGAATACGACGCCGTCGTGCCGACGCAGCTCTGGCCTTCGCTCGAAACGAAAATCGTGCCGGGCTTGTTTACCGCCGGTCAGATCAATGGCACATCGGGCTACGAGGAAGCGGCGGGGCAGGGAATCATAGCCGGCATTAATGCCGCGCGCAGAGTCCAGAACGCCGAGCCGGTCATTATCGATCGCTCTAAAGGTTATATCGGCGTAATGATCGACGATCTCGTCACGAAGGGAACGAGCGAGCCTTACCGTCTGCTTACTTCGCGCGCGGAATATCGGCTGCTGCTTCGCCACGACAACGCCGATCTGCGGCTTACTCCGCTCGGACGGGAGATCGGTCTGATTTCCGAACAACGCTATGCGAAGTTTTTGGAGAAGAAGGGGAAGGTGGAGGAGGAAATCGTCCGCCTGAAGGAAACGAAGTTCCGGCCCGACGAAGCGGTGCAGGCGATGCTGGCCGAAGTCGGCTCCGCTCCGATCAACAACTCCGTCGACGGACTGACGCTGCTGCGCCGTCCGGAAGTGACCTACTCTCATCTGGAGAAGCTAGCTCCGCCACCGTCGGAGCTGTCCGAGGATGTGAAGGAGCAGGTAGAAATTCAGGTGAAATACACCGGCTATATCGAAAAGCAACAGCAATTGGTCGAACGAATGGAGAAAATGGAGAAAAAACGCATTCCGGACAACATCGACTACGATTCGATCCATGGGCTTGCAACCGAAGCCAAGCAGAAGCTGGGGAAGATCCGGCCGCTGTCGCTTGGGCAAGCTTCGAGAATATCGGGAGTCACCCCTGCCGACCTCTCCATTCTGGTCGTTTACCTTGAACATTACAACCGCGTTACGGCGGCCGCGCATAGTTCATGAGCGATATCGTACGGCAACAGTTCGCGGATCGCCTCCGCCCGCTTGGTATCGAATTGACGGATCGGCAGTCGGAACAATTCGAAACCTATTTTTCATTGCTCGTCGAATGGAACGAGAAAATGAACCTGACGGGCATCACGGAACGGGAAGCGGTCTATGAGAAACATTTTTACGACTCCCTAACGTTAGCCGGAGCCGTATCGTTCGATAAGCAGAATTCGCTGGCGGACATCGGTTCTGGAGCCGGATTCCCGTCTATTCCTCTGTCGATCGCATTTCCTCATCTTCGAGTGACGATCATCGACGCGCTGGCAAAACGAATCAAGTTTTTGGAGGAAGTGGCGGGGCGGCTGGATTTGATGCAAGTGACCTGCGTGCATGCCCGGGCGGAAGATGCGGGCAGGGACAAGAAACATCGCGACGGCTATGACGTCGTGACGGCCAGGGCGGTTGCCCGGCTCGCGGTACTCAACGAATTTTGTTTGCCTTTCGTCCGTCCCGGCGGATTGTACATCGCGATGAAGGGGACGGACATTTCGGAGGAATTAGAGGAGGGGCGCTTCAGCCTGACGAAGCTCGGCGGCAGACTTGTCGACGTGAAACGCCTGATTCTCCCGACGGAAGGCGCCGAGAGGCATCTAATCGTTTGCGAGAAGAAGGGAGCGACTCCTTCCGTCTTTCCGCGAAAAGCCGGCACGCCGCTAAAAACGCCTTTAGTGAAGCCATAGAAAATCTTAACAATGTTCCACGTGAAACATGAGGTCGACCGCTAAAAAAACGGCGATGTTTCACGTGGAACATTTTTACGTTTACGCGAATGCATCGGTCATGATATTCTATTAAAGTAGGAATAGAGGCTGACAACCTTCATCTTCAACGGTTTTGACGCCTGTCGTCCGCTGCGAGCCAGAGATCGGCCGCATGAAAGTTTTTTCGTAGGCAGGAAAATGGGGCGGGAATAGCGAATAATTAAAGGTAACAGATCAGTGTGCCGCAGATGTGCCATCAGGCGCGAATTGGCGGCGCTTTTTCGTCGCTATGGACACGTGACTTATCCGCCCTATCATACTTAATGTGGTGATCCGAGAGAAATGAAAGAGCAATTTTCAAGATTGCTGGGTCTTACCGACCGCGGCGCTCAAGAAGAAGTTAAGCAAATTTCCGTTCGCGACATCGTGCCAAGCCCTTATCAACCGCGTTCGGTATTCGACGATGAACGAATCGACGAATTGTGCCAAACGATCAAAACGCATGGGATCATTCAGCCGATCGTGGTTCGATTGCGCGAAGGGAAGCACGAGATTATCGCCGGCGAGCGCCGCTGGCGCGCGGTAACGAAGCTCGGCATGGAAACGATCCCGGCGATCGTTCGCGAAATCAACGATTCCCAAGCCGCATCCGTTGCGTTGATCGAAAACCTGCAGCGAGAAGGGCTAACGGCTCTTGAGGAAGCGATCGCTTATCAGAAGCTGATTGATCTTCATAACCTGACGCAGGAAAGCCTGGCCCAGCGGTTAGGCAAGAGCCAATCGACGATCGCGAACAAAATCCGATTGCTGCAGCTCGGGGAGACGGTTCGTCAGGCGCTGCTGGAACGGAAAATAACCGAACGTCATGGCAGGGCGCTGCTGTCTCTTCCGGACGAAGAGGCGCAAAACAAGCTGCTGAAGGAAATTATCGACAAGGATTTGAATGTCAAGCAGACCGAAACCCGAGTGGCGTTCTATCTGGAGGCGACGAAGCCGAAGAAATCGAAGCGGTTCTCCTTCTCTAAAGACGTAAGGCTTGCCGTTAATACGATACGTCAATCCGTAGATATGGTTAACGGATCGGGTATTCCGATCAAGGCGGACGAGAAGGACTGCGATGACCATTACGAGATCATTATCCGAATTCCTAAACGTTAGTTTGACGCGGATGCCCATGCTTCCGGTGCGGGACGAATAGCCGTGCGCCGTTCGTTGCCGGATCGTTCCGATCTGATCGCCGACAATTACGAGGCATACGGATCGGAATGGCGGAATGCTCGCGCTAGAAATGGATTGGCGGCGAGCTTCCAGGGGCGTCCGTCTTTTTATTTCCGTTCCTCCTTCCCCGATGGCGACCGCGAATTTCCCGGTCTTAGGCCCGTATTCTCTACGACGGATCGGGAGTGTCGAGGTCCGATCTCCGATAAAAAGCGATTTTTGTCCAAAGGACGCCGCAGGCTCAATTGCCTGGGTTGTCATTCATATCGAGGTGAAATAGGTTGTCAAAAATAATAGCGATTGCCAATCAGAAGGGCGGGGTTGGCAAGACGACGACTTCCGTGAATCTGGGCGCCTGCCTGGCTTCACTCGGAAAAAAGGTGCTGATCGTGGATATCGATCCGCAAGGCAATACGACAAGCGGAATCGGGATCAATAAAGCCGACGTGAGCTACTGCATCTATGATGTGCTGATTAACGAGGTTCACCCGAAGCAAGCGATCTCCGATACGGAGATTCCCGATCTTAAGATCATTCCGGCGACGATTCAGCTGGCAGGCGCGGAAATCGAGCTTGTTCCGACGATGTCTCGCGAAATACGGCTGAAGAAATCGCTGGCGTTAATCAAAAACGATTTCGATTATATTCTGATCGATTGTCCGCCGTCGCTTGGAATATTAACGATTAATTCTTTGACGGCCGCGGACTCCGTGCTGATTCCGATTCAGTGCGAATATTACGCCCTTGAAGGGCTAAGCCAACTGCTTAACTCGATCCGGCTCGTGCAGAAGCATCTGAATACGTCGCTGCAGATCGAGGGCGTGCTGCTGACGATGTTCGATGCCCGCACGAATCTGGGCATTCAAGTAATCGAAGAAGTTAAAAAGTACTTTCAGCAGAAGGTTTACCAAACGGTTATTCCGCGGAATGTCAGACTGAGCGAAGCGCCGTCGCACGGACAATCGATCATCACATATGATCCGAAATCCAAAGGCGCGGAAGTGTATCTCGAGTTGGCAAAGGAAGTGATCTCCTATGAGCAAGCGGCTAGGTAAAGGACTGGATGCGTTAATTACCTCTCTGTCGATCAAGGAAGACGATAAGATCGTCGAAATTCCGTTGTCTCAGCTTAGAGCCAACCCGTACCAGCCTCGTAAAACGTTCGAGGAAGACGCGATCAAGGATTTGGCGGAATCGATCCGCGAGCATGGCGTCATCCAGCCGATCGTCGTTCGGCAAGCGCTAAAGGGGTACGAGATCATCGCGGGGGAGAGAAGGTTCAGAGCCTCTCAACTGCTCGGCAACGCAACGATTCCGGCAGTCGTTCGGACCTATAACGATCAGCAGGTCATGGAAATCGCCCTGATCGAGAACGTACAGCGGGAGGATCTCAACTCGATCGAGGTAGCGGTCGCGTACCAGGCCATCATGAACCAGTTCAACCTGACGCAAGAGGAGCTATCCTTGAAGGTAGGTAAGTCTCGTTCGCATATCGCTAATTTTCTCAGGTTGTTATCGCTGCCGGAAGAGATCAAGGATTATGTTTCACGTGGAACATTATCCATGGGGCACGCCAGAGCGCTGGCGGGAATTAAAGACGAGGGCTTGAAGCGTCAACTGGCGAAACAGACGGTTACGGCAGAGTGGAGCGTTCGCGAACTGGAAGAAGCCGTTCAGAACTCCGACAACAAGAAGGCGTCAACGAAGCCGAAAGCGAAAACCAAGAAGCGGGATCCTTATATTGAAGAAATAGAGGAAACGCTGCGGGAAAAATTCCAAACGACCGTTCGGATTAAACCGAACAAAGACAAAGGGCGCATCGAGCTGTCGTATTTCGGCAAGAGCGACCTGGAACGGCTGCTGGAGTTGTTGAAGGCGCTAGCTTAATAGTGAAGGACGAGAGTAGCATACCCGAGTTGTAATCTTCCAGCGGAAGGATTAAACTAAGGTGTGCTATTGTTGTGTAAGGACGGTGAATGCCTTGAGCGATCGCAAACCGATCATCTATTTGGATAATGCGGCGACAAGCTGGCCCAAGCCTCCCGGAGTCGTTGAAGCGATCGAACGCAACGTACGGGAGAACGCCGCGAACCCCGGCAGAGGAAGCCACGAGATGGCCGTCAAGGCAAGCAGGGTGCTGTTCGACGCGCGCAAACGGCTTGCCAGGCTGTTCGGAATCGGCAACCCGAACGATATCGCTTTTGCTTTGAATACGACCCATGCTTTGAACTTGGCCATTCAGGGCCTGTTGAAACCGGGAGACCATGTCATCGCGACGTCTCTGGAGCATAATTCCGTCAGACGTCCGATCGAAGCGATGAAACGACGATTCGGCATCGAAGCGACTTACATTGCCGCGGACGAGCAAGGGCGTCTGGAAGTCAAGGAAGTCGAAAAGGCGATTACATCGAAAACGAAGCTGATTGCCGCATCGCACAGCTCGAATCTGCTGGGCACGATTGCCCCGATCGCGGAGCTCGGCGAGGTGGCAAGCAAGCGAGGCGTGAAGCTGCTCGTAGACGCCGCTCAGAGCGCCGGGACGCTGTCCATCGATGTCGAGGCGATGGGAATCGACCTGCTGGCTTTTCCGGGGCATAAAGGGCTTCTCGGGCCGCAAGGAACGGGAGGGCTGTACATCCATCCCGACCTGCAGCTGGAGCCTTTAATGCACGGAGGAACGGGGAGCAAGTCGGAGGCTCCGGAGCAGCCGACGGTGCGTCCCGACCGTTACGAGGCGGGGACGCAAAATACGCCGGGCATCGCCGGATTGTCGGAAGGCGTGAGATTCGTGCTCGAGAAAACGACGAGGGCGATCCATGCCAAGGAAAGCGAGCTCGCCTATGCGCTGATGGAAGGACTGCTGGCCATTCAAGGAGTTCGAATCCTCGGTCCGGAGCTCGGAGCGGAGAGGACCGCGCTCGTATCCTTTACGGCCGAAGGGATCGATCCGTCCGAGATGGCGTTCCTGCTCGATCGGCAATTCGGAATCGCGGTGAGGGCGGGCTTCCATTGCACGCCGCTCGGACACGAGACGGCCGGAACGTACGAGACGGGGGCGGTACGGGCGAGCCCCGGATATTTTACGGAAAATGAGGATATCGTATCCCTCATAAACGCCGTTAGAGAAATCGTCTTCACGATGGGAAAAAGAAACCGAGGATAACGCCATGTTGGGGGAATTGCGCGAATGGTAGGTTGGAATGATGAAATCGCCGTCGTTGTCGCGGCAGCGGCAGGAGTTCTGCTGCTGGTCACGTTCGTATGGTTGGGCGTATTGACGAGCAAACTGAGCAAGCTTAAGAAGGCGCACAGCCATTTAATAGGGGATACCGGCGTGCCCAATATGGAAGAGGTCATGCGGGTCATTCATGAACGGATGTCCGAGCTGGACCGCCGGCAGAACGATCAAGGGCAGGCGATGCAAGATCAGGAAAGACGCCTCTCGTCCCTGAAAGGGCGGATCGGCGTCCATCGGTTCAATGCGTTCTCGGATTCGGGGAGCGATCTAAGCTTCTCCATCGCTTTTATTAACGAAGCGCAGGACGGGGTGGTCATCACCGGAATTCATGGCCGGGAACAGACCTTCCTCTACGCCAAGCCGATCGATAAAGGACAATCCGCCTATATGCTGACCCCGGAAGAAAAAACGGCGATCAATCTGGCAATGCAAAAGGGATAACCGGATTGGCGCGAGCTTTGTGCACGGCGTTCAGAAGACTTTGGGCGATAATTTCGGACATCTTCACGACGAGATTCAACCGGGTGTTCTGAAGAACGAAATACTCCATGAAGCCGCCGACGTTAACGATTCCCGTCATATGGATGTCTCCGACGGGGGGCAGCTCCTTGTTGACTCCGGCGCCGGGCCTGACCGGTCCCGAGCCGATCTGAATGCAACCGACGCTGGCGACTTGTCCGAGACAGGCGTCTACGGCGATGACGAACGGCTGACGCGAGCTTCTCATGATTCTGAGCAGCGTCTCGCCGAGATTCATCGCATGAACCGGCTCTTCGAGCGTTCCGTATAGATCGAACAGAGAGCTGTATTCCCGAGAGAGAGCGGTGCCGACGAGAGGTCCCAAGGAATCTCCGGTCGAGCGATCCGTGCCGACGCAGACAATAACGATTCGGCGATCGGGAGACAGGTCGTCCAAATAGGATTCGAGCTGTTGGGACAGTCTTTGCAATACGGTTGGATCGTTAAAAGGAATCTTTAAAGAGAGCGCCGCCGGTTCCGGTGCGAGGCTCGAGCGTTTCTCCCAAGCGCCGTTCATTCGTCTGATTCGCCTCCTACCCTATTATGTTACTAGTATATGGACGAACATGCGCATTTATACTTGGACGCAGGAGGATTGCAGGATGGACTCTCTCTTGATCGCATTCGATTCCACGCAGCAAGCGCTGCGGGCCGAGATGCTGCTCGAATACGCGGAGATAGAAATCGACATTTGCCCGACGCCGAAAGAGATTACGGCGGGGTGCGCGTTGTCGATCGCTTTCCTCGCTTCCGATCTAACGGAAGTAACGCGGATTATCGAGTCCGAGAAGGTGGAAATACGAGGATTGTTCGAGAAAACTCCGGACGGGTATGAACAGATTCATTGAGAGAAGGAGATGGAGCCATGGATCCTTTCTTCGCTTCGGTGCAAGCTTTGGCCCAAGAAAATCTGTGGGAGCAGTTCATTAGGGAGACGGGCGATTTCCTGCAGAATACGGAAATGTGGAGGAACGCGGCCATCGTGCTGCTGCGCATTGTCTTGATCTACGTCATCAGCCGTCTCTCTCTCATCATACTGAATCGGGTTATCGATCATGCGACCAACGAGAAGAAATCGAGAAGGCTGAAGCTCCGAACAAGACGCGTCCAAACCTTGGGCCGCTTGCTGAAAAATACGGCCTCTTATCTCGTTAACTTTATTACGATCCTTCTCGTCTTGGGAGAGTTCCAAATTCAGATCGCACCGCTCCTTGCGGGCGCCGGCGTAATCGGTCTGGCGATCGGGTTCGGCGCCCAGAGCTTGGTCAAGGACATTATCACCGGTTTCTTTATCATATTCGAGGATCAATTCGCGGTCGGGGACGAAATCCAGACCGGAACGTACAAAGGAACGGTCGAGTTAATCGGCCTGCGCGCGACGCGCATCCGAAGCTGGACGGGAGAGGTGCATATTATCCCGAACGGCTCGATCAACCAGGTCACGAATTTTTCCGTGAACCCGCAGCTTGCGGTCGTCGACATCACCTTCTCCTCCGAAGATACGATCGAAGAAATGATGGGCCTGATGCGGCACGTTCTGAACCAGATCAACGATCCCAATCTGGCGGCGGCGCCGGAAGTGCTAGGCGTCCAGACGCTTGCGCCGAATCAGATGACGATTCGGGTGACGGCCAAATGCAGGCCGAATTCCGCCGGAGAGGTAACGCGCCTTATTAACACGGAATTGAAGAAGGCGCTGGAATCGCGGCAAGCGGCGGTAATCGAATGATTGCGCCGGCAAAGCGGACAGCGCCGGAAAATGATGGGGAGGGATCGGAATGGAGCGGAAAAGCTTCGAGCTCGGAGACGTCGTCATGATGAAGAAGCAGCACCCGTGCGGAGCGAACGAAATGGAGATCATTCGGATGGGAATGGACATCCGAATCAAGTGCGTAAAGTGCAAGCACAGCATCTTGCTTCCCCGCGCGAAATTCGAGAAAAGCTTGAAAAAGGTGCTGCGTTCGGCAGGAGAGACCGCTTCGGACGAAACGGCCACTTAACCTGGGCAGAGCCCCGCAAAAAAGGGGAGGCTGGATACAGGATCCAGTTGCATGGCGGCACGAATTATGATATGATTTTCCTTGCTGCGGAGAGGTACCCAAGTGGTCCAAGGGGGTTGACTCGAAATCATCTAGGCGTCGCAAGGCGTGCGTGGGTTCGAATCCCACCCTCTCCGCCACAAACAAACAATTATTGAGTCGATCCCTGAGAAGGGATCGATTTTTTATTTATGGCGCTTTTTTACGAGGGTGCAGAAC
>JAEZZE010000286.1 GCA_023418755.1 Bacillota bacterium
TGGAACGGTACGTATCGACCCGCAGATCGTCGGGACGGATCTCGATCTCGATATCGTCGTTGATTTCCGGCACGACGTCACAGGAAACAAACGAGGTATGCCGTCTGCCCGAAGAATCGAACGGGGAAATGCGGACGAGTCTGTGCACGCCTTTCTCCGCTTTCAGGTAGCCGTAGGCGTTATGGCCGCGAATCTGGATCGTAACGCTCTTGATGCCGGCTTCGTCGCCCGGAAGGTAGTCGAGCAGCTCGACTTTGAAATCGTGCTTCTCCGCCCATCTCGTGTACATGCGGTACAGCATCTGCGCCCAGTCCTGCGACTCGGTTCCTCCCGCGCCGGGGTGAAGCTCGAGAATCGCGTCCAGCTTGTCGTAAGGCTGGTTGAGCAGAAGCTGCAGCTCGAAGGCGTCGACCTTGGCCGACAGCTTCTCTACGCTCTCGCTCCATTCCGCGGCGAGCGCTTCGTCGGCTTCTTCCTCGAGAATCTCCAGCATGTCCTCCAGGTCTTGGCACTCGCGGGCCATGCTTTCGTATTGGTCGACGACCGATTTGACCGCGTTCATCTCGCCGATAAGCGCTTGAGCCTTCTCGTTGTCGTCCCAGAAATTCGGATCGCTCATCTTGACTTCGTAGTTCTCGATCTGCTCTTTCTTCAGATCTAAGTCAAAGAGACCCCCTAAGTTGCTGTAGTCGCTTCGCGTTGGCGCGAAGGTCTTGCTTAACGGATACGTCTAATTCGAACATTCCGGTATCACCTCGTTGAAATCTTGGAACTGCCGGCCGCCCGCGCCCGTCGCCTATTCGCCGGTTCTCGGCTCGGGGCGACGGCTTATTGCGACTTATTATTCTATGCGGCCGTGGCACATTTTGTATTTCTTGCCGCTGCCGCAAGGGCACGGATCGTTGCGTCCGACGGCGGCGGCGCTGCGGGTCTTCGGCTTCTTCGGTCCCGCTTCCGCCTTCGTGTCCACGGCTTGGCCTTCGGCGACCGCTTCGCGCTTGGGCGCGGCCTGTACTTGCGCCTTCGTAATATACAGCGCAACCTCTTCTTCGATCCGTTCGATCATGGCAAGGAACATGTTATGGCCTTCGAACTGATACTCTCTAAGCGGATCGTTGCCGCCGTAAGCGCGCAAGTGAATGCCTTGGCGCAAATGGTCCATGGAATCGATGTGGTCCATCCATTTGCTGTCCACGGCGCGGAGAACGACGACTTTCTCGAATTCGCGCATCGTCTCTACGCCGATCTCTTCTTCGCGCTCGTCGTAAAGCTTCTCGACCATCCCGGCGATCAGCTCGATCATCTCTTCCTTTTCCTTGCCCCACAGGTCGTCCTTCGACAGGCGATCCTCCGGCAAGTAGTGGGAATGGGCGTAGGCGATCAGGCCGTCCAGATCCCAATCCTCCGGCACGTCGTTGTCGGAGCAATGATTCTCGACCGACTTGGCGATCACGGAGCGAATCATGCCGGCGACGATGTCGCGAATGTTGTCCGCGTTCAGAATCGCGCGGCGGTCTCCGTAAATCTTCTCCCGCTGCAGGTTGATGACGTCGTCGTATTGCAGAACGATCCGGCGGGTGTCGAAGTTGCTGCCCTCGACCCGCTTCTGGGCCGATTCGATCGCGCGCGTGATCAGCTTGCTCTCGATCGGAGACTCCTCGTCGAAGCCGAGGCGCTCCATCATGCCCATAATGTTATCGGCTCCGAACCTTCTCATCAGCTCGTCCTGCATCGACAGGTAAAATTGCGACGAGCCCGGGTCGCCTTGACGGCCGGCGCGGCCGCGCAGTTGGTTATCGATTCGGCGGGATTCGTGACGCTCCGTGCCGATAATGTGAAGGCCGCCCTTCTCGGCGACGCCGTCTCCCAGCAGGATGTCCGTACCGCGCCCGGCCATGTTCGTCGCGATCGTAACCGTACCGTGCTGTCCCGCGTTGGAGATGATGGCCGCTTCCTCGGCGTGGTACTTGGCGTTAAGCACTTGGTGCGAGACGCCCTTCTTCTTAAGCAGCTCCGAGATGCGCTCGGAGTTCTCGATGGAGACGGTACCGACGAGCACCGGTTGCCCCGTCGCGTGGCGCTTGACGATTTCTTCGACGACCGACTTGTACTTGCCGTTCTCGGACTTGTACACGACGTCCGGCATATCGTTCCGGACCATCGGACGGTTCGTCGGCACTTGAATGACCTCAAGGCCGTAGATGCGCTTGAACTCTTCTTCCTCGGTCTTCGCCGTACCGGTCATGCCGGCAAGCTTGCGATACATCCGGAAGTAGTTCTGGAACGTGATCGTCGCGAGCGTCATGCTCTCGTTCTGTACGGTGAGCTGCTCCTTCGCTTCGATCGCCTGGTGGAGGCCTTCGCTGTAGCGGCGGCCGGCCATCAGCCGTCCGGTGAATTCGTCGACGATGACGACTTCGTCTTCTTGAACGACGTAGTCAACGTCCCGCTTCATAATATAACGGGCGCGGAGCGCCTGGTTCACGTGGTGGTTTAACGTCACGTGCTCGTGCGAGAACAGGTTGTCGATGTTGAAGGCTTTCTCGACTTTCGTCACGCCGGTCTCGGTCAGCGCGATCGTGCGCAGCTTGATGTCGACGGTGAAGTCCTCGGTATCCGCCAGCTTGCTGACCAGCCGGTCGGCCGCGTAGTAAAGCTCGGTCGACTTCTGGGCCTGTCCGGAAATAATGAGCGGCGTGCGCGCTTCGTCGATGAGGATGGAGTCCACTTCGTCGATGATGGCATAATGAAGAGGACGCTGAACCATCTGTTCCTTGTACAGGACCATGTTGTCGCGCAGGTAGTCGAAGCCGAACTCGTTGTTGGTGCCGTAAGTGATGTCGCAAGCGTAAGCCGCCTGCTTCTCTTCATGGGAGAGCCCGTGAAGGTTGCAGCCGACCGTCATGCCCAGGAATGTATAAATCTGCCCCATCTGCGCGCTGTCGCGCTGAGCCTGATAATCGTTGACCGTAATGACGTGAACGCCTTCGCCTTTCAGCGCGTTCAAGTAAACCGCAAGCGTGCCGACGAGCGTCTTCCCTTCGCCGGTTCTCATCTCCGCGATTTTGCCGTGGTGAAGCACCATGCCACCGATGAGCTGTACGTCGAAATGGCGCATGTTAAGCACGCGCTTGGACGCTTCCCTCACGACGGCGAACGCTTCGGGCAAAATATCGTCCAAGGACTCGCCTTTGGCGATGCGTCCGCGGAACTCGTCCGTCTTCGCGCGAAGCTGCTCGTCGCCGAGCGAGGAAATGGAGGACTCCAGGCCGTTGATCCGCTCGACGGTCTTGAGAAGCCGTTTCACCTCACGTTCATTGGCATCTCCGAATATTTTTTTGACAAGTCCCATCATAATCGAATGTACCCCTCTCTCTCGGGCTAAAAATGACGCGTACTCTAACTATATCTTAACATTTTATCAGTTCGGGGGTATTGGAGCAAGGAAGGCCGGCTGGAAATGGAAGTCATTCGGGCATAAAATTTACCTCTCGGAGAGGCGAGCATACGAAGATGGCGGCGGAACTTGCGATTACTCTACTTGCGGAGTCGCAGAAGGGCGTTGTTGATCGTCTTTTGTTCAATAGCGGTTCATGACATCGTCCGTATGGGTCAGTTTTTCCGATGACGCGATACCCTTGACCGGATGATCGCATTTCCTCGAATGTGGGTTGCCTATACAAGGGAGGCAGATAACGCATGGCAAGCTTGATCCGAATAGACGAGCGGCACTAAAAAGCCTCGGCGAGGTCGCCGAGGCTGGATTGTTCGATTATGGATTATTGGGCTTCGATCAGCCCGTATTTGCCGTCGTTCCGACGGTAGACGACATTCACTTCCTTCGTGTCGGTATTCGCGAACACGTAGAAATTGTGTCCGACAAGATTCATTCGCAGGATCGCTTCCTCCACGTCCATCGGCTTCAGATTAAAGCGCTTGGTCCTGACGAGCTCCATCGCCTCGTCTTCCTCGCGGGCCAGCGTCGACACGCTGCTTCCGTTGCCATTGCCGAAGTCTTCTTTGAACAGCGCTCTGGCGGATCCCGGTTCGCGGAACTTGCGGTTGATCTTCGTCTTGTGCTTGCGAATTTGCCTTTCGAGTTTGTCCACTACGAAATCGATCGAAGCATACATGTCGTCCCGCTTCTCTTCGGCGCGAAGCATCGCTCCCGGAAGCGGAATCATGACCTCGACGGCTTGGTGGCCTTTGGTGACGCTCAAGGTTACATTGACATCGGATTGCGGAGGCGTTTCAAAATACTTGTCCAGACGACTCAGCTTTTTCTCCACGTACTCTCTTAAAGCATCTGTGACTTCCATGCGCTGACCTCGAATGTTGTATTTCATGGGGCAACTCCTCCTTTGCTTGATTTCATTTTACCACATCCGAGATAGGCGTTTCAAAACATTCAGTTAATAATTTTGAATTTTTTGAAAACTTGGCTCGGAAGCTGCAAATCGGTGATTAGCAAAAGAAAAACCCTGGATTTCTCCAGGGATCGACTGCTCGGGCAATTATATAAATTTGATGCGCCCACGTCGTTCTAGCCTGATTATGAGCCTTACCATGCATGAAGTCCTCCATCTACTATTAGATTATGACCGGTTACGTAATTTGAAGCATCAGATGCTAAGTAGACG
>JAEZZE010000321.1 GCA_023418755.1 Bacillota bacterium
ACGCGGAGGCGATGCGAGCAGGCCCGTTCGGGACCTACTTCGCCAATTCGGTCATCGTCACGGCTTCGATCCTCTGCATCCAGATGCTGGTCATGATCCCGGCGGCGTACGCGTTCGCGAAATACCGGTTTCGCGGTAAGGGCTTCCTGTTCGGTCTCGTGCTGCTGGCGTTCATGATTCCCGGGCAAGTGACGTTTATTCCGGTCTATCTGATGCTGGCGGATTGGAACTGGATCGATACGCTGCTGCCCCAGATCGTTCCGTTCATGACGAACGCTTTCGGCATTTTCCTGCTGCGCCAATATTTCATGCAGATTCCCGAGGAGATCGTGGAGGCGGCGCGGTTGGATAACGCCAGCGAGCGGAAGCTGATCATGAATCTAATGGTCCCGATGGCGAAGCCCGCGCTTGCGACGATCGCGCTGTTCAGCTTCGTCAGCCATTGGAACGATTACTTTTGGCCGCTGATCATGACCGACTCCGAGTCGCTTCGCCCGCTAACGCTGGGCATCGCCAAGCTGAGGGAGACGGAAGGCATTACCAACTGGCATACGATCATGGCCGGCAACGTCGTGCTGGTCGTTCCGATCCTGGTCGTCTACGCGGTTTGTTCCCGGTACATCGTGCGGGCGTTCGTCTATTCCGGCATCAAATAACGGCGGCAGCCGATGAAATAAATCCCGATCAACGAAAAATGGAGGTATTTCCCATGAAAAAAACATCCGTGACATCCCTGGCGGCGGTTCTGGCTTTGACCGGGTCCGTCTTGGCGGCCTGCGGCGCATCCGATTCGAACAACGCGGCTTCGGGATCTTCCGTCGAACCGAGCAACGCGACATCCTCGCCGAGCGCGCCGGCTCCCGCGACTTCGAGCGCTTCCTCCGGCGGGGCGAAGACGAAAGTCAGCTTCTGGTATTCCCTTGGAGGAAAAAATGCCGAATACATCGAGGAGATGATCGGGAAATTCAACGCGGCTCACGACGACATCGAGGTGGTAGGCACGCATCAAGGCAATTACGCGGAGACGGTCACGAAGCTGCAGCAGGGCATCCCGTCGGGCACGGCCCCGGACGTCTCGATGCTGGAGCGGGCGTACGTCGAATTGTTCGCCGATTCCGAGGTGCTGGAGGACCTTGAGCCGTACTTGCAAGCGTCGGGAATGGCGCAGGGCGACTTTTCGGAAGGGCTCATGGGCCACTCGACGTTCGGCGGGAAATTGGTAGCCCTGCCGTTTAATCGGTCGACTCCGATTCTGCACGTGAACAAGACGCTTCTCGACGAAGCCGGACTGCAAATTCCGACGACCTGGGAAGAAATGCGCAAGACCGCGGAAACGCTCGTCAGCCAGGAGAACGGGGAAATCGTTCGCTACGGCCTCTCGATGCCGTACGATACTTGGTATCCGATCGCGTTGATCTCGCAAGCCGGGGGCCGGTTTTTCACCGAGGACAACGCATCGGTCGATTTCGTCGACAACGGCGTCGGCGCGAAAGCGTTCGGCTTCCTGACGGACATGCAAAAAACGGGAGCGCTGTTCTATCCTCCGGCGCAGGATTCCGGCAACATCGTTAACCAGATGTTTACGAGCGGCAAGGTCGCGATGATGTTCCAGTCGACCGGCAGCATCGGCGGACTGGCTTCCTCGGTCGACTTCGATTACGCGACGGCGTTCCTGCCGAAAGACGAGAAGTACGCGACGCCGACCGGCGGAGGCAATATCGTCATGCTGTCGGGATCGAAACAGAAGGAGGCCGCCTGGGAATTCCTGCGCTGGATCATGACGGAGGACGACGGCGCGCTGAAATTCATCACGCAATCCGGATATTTGCCGTTTACGACGAAGATGGCCGAATCCGCCGCGATCCAAGAGTTGTGGGCGCGGGAGCCGAACCGCAAAGTCGCGTTCGACCAGCTTCGATACGCGGAGGACACGAACAAGGACGTGGCGTGGCCCGAAGTGATGGACGAGTTTTTCTCCGCGATCGAGGCGATCATGTACGACGGCAAGGACATCCAGTCGACGCTTGGGACGTTCAAGAAATCCGCGGAGAGGATTTTGGGACAGTAACGGCCCGGCAAGCGATAAAATGAAGGGCGGGAGGCATCCTATGATCGAACGGTTGGTTGCGACGGAACATGCGGCGATCGCAGCGCACAGAGGCTACAAAAGCCGTTATCCGGAAAATACGCTGCTCGCGTTCCGGGAGGCGCTCGACTTGGGCGTCGACATGCTGGAGTTCGACCTGCGGGGCAGCAAGGACGGACGGGTCGTCGTCATTCATGACGAGACGGTCGACCGGACGACGAACGGAACGGGACCGGTCGGAGATTTCACGCTGTCCGAGCTGAAGCGGCTCGATGCGGGAGGCTGGTTCGGCCCGGCCTTCCGCGGACTGGAAATTCCGACGCTGGAAGAGCTGTGCGCGCTGCTGGCCGGTTATCCCGACGCGATGCTGAACGTCGAGATCAAGCGCGACCGGCAGGCGATGGATACGGCGAGCCGGGCGGTCGAGACGCTGCGTAAGGCGGGACTTATTGAACGATGCGTGTTCACGAGCTTCGATGCGGGCATCCTCGCGTACTTGCACGATACGCACGGCTTAAAGACGCAGGGCTTCCCGTCCCGGCTCATGACGGGGTTCGTCGAAGGAGAGCGGGGGACGTACGGCAAAATGTGGGCGGTCGGCTTGGAGATGGCCTTGCTGACGCCGGACATCGTGCGCGAATTCGAAGACAGAGGCATTCTGCCATGGTGCTACTGCCCGGACGACGCGGAACAGGTCGGCTACGCGCTCGAATGCGGCGCCAAGCTGCTGACGTGCAACGATCCGCTTCCCGCTCTGGCGGCCAGGGGGGAAGGCGGACGATAGTCGGCGGAACGCGGTCGGGAGAGAGCAAGGCGTCTCCCTTCCGCCTCGCCCGCGGAACGGGCAATATCCCTCTTTTATTTCCCCCGTAAGGGGGTTTTTTTTGATATTCGGAAGGATAAGATTCTCGATCCTTATCCGATGTGCGGCGAATCGTGGCCTGCTAGCAAAGTTAAGGCTTGGCATGCGGGCCGCAATAGCGGACAATAGAAAAGGAAGTCGAAGTCGGTAGGAGGCTTATTCGCAATGGAGGAAAACAACCGCTTGGCCTACGAGAGCGAGCTGTGGGCGCACGGTTTGACGGCGGTGGCCGGAGTGGACGAGGTCGGACGGGGCTGCCTGTTCGGAGACGTGGTGGCGGCGGCGGTCGTGCTGCCCGTCGGGCTCGTGCTGGAAGAGGTCAACGATTCGAAGCAGATCAGCGAGAAAAAAAGGGACAGGCTCTACGAGCAAATCATAGCGGAAGCGGCGGCATGGTCGGTAGCGAGAGTCGAGCCGTCCGTCATCGATACGATCAATATCCGCCAGGCTTCGAGGCTTGCGATGAAGCAGGCGGTGGCGGGATTAAGCGTACGGCCCGAGCATCTGCTCGTCGACGCGGAGAGCGTCGATCTGGAGATCGCCCAGACGGCCATAATCAAGGGTGACGCCTTAAGCCAGTCGATCGCGGCGGCGTCGATCGTCGCCAAGGTCACGCGGGACCGGCTTTGCGCGGAAGTGTGGGACGCGCTGTACCCCGGCTACGGGATCGCGGTACATAAAGGCTACGCCACGAAGACGCACCGCCAGGCGCTGCTCGAACTCGGGCCGACGCCGCTGCACCGGCGCAGTTTTTTGAAAGGGCTCGAAGTGGAGCAGCAGGCGCTTTTCTGAAGCCGGCGCGCCATTCACGAAAGGCCGTCGGAGTGCCGATACATAAAGGATAAGGCGTTAGCGGGGAGGGTAAAGGCATGAGCATGAATATCGGTCCGATGCTGCGGGCGCTAATGGGCGACGCGGTGCCGACCGACAGCCGCTCGCTGGAGCTGAGAATCGGCCAAATCGTCAGAGGCGTCCTCATGGAAATGCTGGACAATCAGGAGGCGCTCGTGAATATTAACGGCGTCCAGGTGAGAGCCAAGCTGGACGCGGAAATGCCGCTCGGCAGAGGCACGCTGCTGCAGGTTCAGCCGGGAGGAGCGGGAGGTCTCGTCACGCTGAAACCGCTGGCCGACGCGACCGACGCGCTGCCGGAGGAAGGGCTGAAGGATGTTCTCAAGACGTTCGGCCTGACGGACCAGAAATGGGCGATGGAGCTGGTGCGCGGGCTGAAGCGGGACGGCTATCCGATCGGGAAGGAGACGGCGGCGTTCTTCAACGCGGCGGCGGGCTTGAAGCCGGCCGGGGTCGACGCGGAATCGTGGGCGAGCGCGGCGGACGTCGCGTTTCGCCGCGGGCTGAAGCCGACGGAGACGACGCTGGCGTCGCTCAGGCAAGCGCTGTTCGGGCCGCCGATTCACGAGGAGCTGGCCGGCTTCCGCGCGGCGCTGGAAGGCTGGCTCGGGAGCGGGGCGGCCAAGACGGCGTCACCGGAAGCGGCGGCGCTCGGTCAGCGGCTGGCCGCTTTGCTGGCGCAAGGCGCCTCCATTCTGGCGGAGGGAGAGGCGCTGCTGACGGGCGAGCCACGAGCGGGCAAAGGCGATGAGGCGGCCGCGGCGAAGCCGGAAACGGGCGCCGCGCAGCGCGATGCCGCAGCGGCCGCCCGCGTGGGCGGCGAGCCCGGCAGAGCCGACGCGGCCCCGGCCCGGGGC
>JAEZZE010000347.1 GCA_023418755.1 Bacillota bacterium
GCCCAGCTCCAAGGAATGCTTCTCGCCTTTGCCGCCTTCGAACGGAACGCCGTCCAGGAAGCCTTCGAAATCGATGGAGGTAAAGTCGCCCATCTGAGCCGGGCCTTCGTCGACGACGACGAGCTCCGCATGGCGCTGCTGCAGACGCTCGAGCTCCGCGTTCACTTCATCATCCGTCACTTCCGCGCTTTCCGCGGGAACGACCAAACCTTTATATTCGCCGAGCTTCACTTCCGGCTTGACCGGAACCTTCGCTTTGAACTTGAAAGATTGGCCTTTGGAGAACTGCTCCACGTCGACTTCCGGACGATCGATCGGCTCGATGCCGACTTCGTCGATCGCTTTCGTGTACGCTTCCGGAAGCAAAATGTCGATCGCGTCCTGATACAGGCTCTCGACTCCGAAACGGGCTTCGAAAATCGCGCGCGGCACTTTGCCTTTGCGGAAGCCCGGCACGTTTACTTTCTGAACGACCTTGCGGAATGCCTTGTCCAATGCGAGAGCGACTTGGTCCGCGTCCACTTCGACTTCAAGAACGCCAAGGTTCTTCTCTATCTTTTCCCAGTTTGCTGTCATTTTATGCTTTCCCCTCCGTAACATCTTGCCGCATCTTCGCGGCAATTCACATAAACCATTCCATTATAGAACAACATTGCGCCCTGTTCAAGGCGAAAACGTCTTAAACCGCTACGTATCGGAAATTCGCGGTTCCATGGCGTAATTCCTCAGCCAACGAAGCGCCTGCTCGTAACGAAAGCGCAGCTCCTCCGTAATCCCGTACTGCTCCCGGACGCCTTCGTCGTTTTGCTTTGCGTGCAGTCTCTCCATCAGCAGCTGATGAAGAGCGGCGGCCCATACGTCCGACGATCCGTCGTCGTCCTCGGTCATGCTTTTGTACATCGGCGTTCCATAGGCCAGCTCGACGCAATCCTTCCACGTCTCTTCCGCGAAATAAGACAGCGTAGGGTCGGACACTTCCGCCGATTGCCGCCCCCGCTCCAGCACTTGATGCGTCCCCTGGGGAAAATCCGAGAAACTAAGGGGCGTATCCGCCGCCTCCACCGTCAGGCTTTCCCCGTCCCTCCAGAACGATACCGGCCCGCTCCCTCCTTGCTTCCTGATCGCCTGCAAAGCGCGAAATTGCAGCGGAGGAATATATTCTTCCCGGGCCAGCCACTGTCTGAGAGAGCTGTCGATGTCCGGATGCGACACATGCTGCAGCTGCCCTAATATCAGCATCTGTTTCCCGGGTTCGTCGCCGTTGTACAGCGAGGCCAACAGCTCCGGTATGTAGTTGGCGTCGGAATGGGTGCGCTCGGAAACCCTGCGTTTGAAGATTTCTCCCTCATCTTCAGCGTCTTCGTCGTCCGACCCAAGGAACGCATCGTAGTCCGGATTGCCTTCGGCCGAAGGAAACGCCGCGTCGAGCCAACCGAGCAGCGCCTGCCACTCCGTATGATGCCGCTCCGCCTCCCCTCCGCACTGGAGCAGGAAAGAAAGCAATCCTTTGGCTTCGCCGTAACGCTCGGTCTCCAGCATTTTCGTCAATTGTATCTGATAGTAATCCAGCGTCTTCGGAAACAACACCAGATTATCCTTCGGTCGATCCGTCATGTGGGCAGTTCCCCTCCAACTGGTACCGGCTTTTGAATCGCATATCGTCTGTGAAATTATAGCATGAACGCCTTGCAAATTAAAAAGCGGCCGCCGAAACGACCGAGAACGGGCAAAATGACTATTCATTGCCGAGCGGCAAAATATCATTGTCGAATCTATGCTTTGTTGGCAAAATAGAGAGGCGACTATTTTAGGATCCGGAGATGAACACCATTCCTAAATGCGATAGGATTTTTCGCTGAATTAAGGTTCCGGGCAACGCCCCCCCGTCCGAACCGGATGAATCCATTATCCCTAAAACAGCCATGCCGTTCTTCAGTATTCTATCTGCATTCAAATCGCCCGAAAAAAACCGATATGACTCGTTCCCAATGCCAGCCTCCCATCCCCTTGCTTTATCCCCTTCCCTTTTCTCAATCAGCCACAATGCGGATATGCGCCCAATCCTTGAAGTAGGCACCTGCATATGCTGGGTGCAGAACACTATTAAGGAGTGATATTTTGTATCATCGAAACGCTAATCCCAGCCATTTAATTCCGCAAGTAAAGACTGTATCCTCTATCGACCCTTACGTTGTGGAAGCTCTCTGCCGACTAATCGGTCGATGCGTATGTTTTGAAACGACCCGCGGGGCAATAGAAGGTACGATACTGGACGTTAAACCCGACCATGTGCTGCTTGCGCTTTCGCACAATCGGCAAGCATGCGTACGAATTGCCGAAATTGTCTGGACGATGCCTTTATAAGGTTATTGCCGGATCTCCGAGCAGATCCGGTCTTTTTTAATGGCAGCCTTTTTTTCTATCTCCGGCTTCGATTTCGGCCAGGGCGCCGCTAGCCCCTTTTCCGGCCCGTCACGCTAGTCGGTCAAGCCGCCGTTGCAGCTTTGGCCTCCGTTTCCTCCGCCATTATTCAACCGCAAGTTGAGGGATATAAAAAAATAAGATCCCTGATCTATCTAGGGATCCCAGCGGGTGAAGGGAATACTCAACATCTTCTATTGAACGGTTCCCTCCGGGAACGGCTAAGGAAGATGTTGACGCGCGTCCTGCTTAGCTTACTCGATGAAGACTCTACGGACGGTCGAACCCTGCTTAGGGTCCGCTTCCCTTCCGAGGATGCGTATTCATTATGGAGCGGGTGAAGGGAATACTCAACATCTTCGATTGAACGGTTCCCTCCGGGAACGGCTAAGGAAGATGTTGACGCGCGTCCTGCTTAGCTTACTCGATGAAGACTTTACGGACGGTCGAACCCTGCTTAGGGTCCGCTTCCCTTCCGAGGATGCGTATTCATTATGGAGCGGGTGAAGGGAATCGAACCCTCGCCTCAAGCTTGGGAAGCTGGCGTTCTGCCATTGAACTACACCCGCGTATCGGAAATAGGAGCGACTGGTCCGTAACCCGCGCGATTACGCACGGTTTGTCGCGGCTTGCGATTATCATAGCACGGAGTTTTATCGAAAATCAATCGAAAAGCATTTCTATATGACGAGTTCGCCGAATTTTGGCGCGGGCCGGCGCGGATTGTTCGCAATCTGTGCGATTGCGCTGGGCGCAGCCGCATTCGCGCTGGTGCTGTTCATCCTGCTCGTTATGATCTTGCGTGCCGGTGCCGGCATTTGGTAAGAACTGCACCTCCCTGAATGCGACGATAATCGTCCCAACATTAGGGCAAGATGCAGAATGCGGCGACCCGGAATCCCCGTTGCGGATAGATCGTCCGAAGCGGGGATTTGCTTAAGCAACGGAACTATCCGCGGGCATTTTCGTACATACTTACAACACCCCGAGCAAAGGAGCTGTTGAATTATGAGATTCAGCGCCGACGGCGAGACGATCGTCTGCCCCTGCTGCCGGAACGACACCTTCGATAAGGATTACCGGCAGTTGAACTCCAGAGGAGCGACCTTCTTCGGATTGGATTGGGCGAACCGCAACGCTACGATTCTTGTATGCCAGCGATGCACGCATATCTCTTGGTTCATGTCCGAGCCCAACCGGATTAAAGATTAGCGAATTATCCGAATCGCGGAAAAAAGCCCATCCTCCTCGGAAATAGGGAGAACGGGCTTTTCGTTTATCGTCCATAAGGTGGGTTTGCTTGAATGGCGTCCCAGGAGGGATTCGAACCCCCGACCGACGCCTTAGAAGGGCGTTGCTCTATCCAGCTGAGCTACTGAGACACGCAAAAATTATATTAACACATAACGCGTTGCCGCGCAATATCTTTTTTCGACGATTTGAAATCGACCCTCCCGCAAGCTAAGATCAATTTAGATCGCGATTGAATGCTTGCCGCACCATCGGCAGGCAACAGTTGCCGGTTCCTTATCGGACCTACTATAATTCGGAGCAGGTGATTTCACATGTCAATCAGACAAGCCGGGGAAGGCGACACGTCGTCCGTGGCCCGCCTCGTACTTCAGGCAATCCAGGACATCGCTAGCCAGCTTACGGGAGAAACGGACGAGCGGGACGTCCTGCGCCGACTGGAGGCGTTCATAGACGCCGAGGGCAATCGGTTCAGCCGATCGTGCATTCTGGTGAAGGAAGAGGACGGACGGCCCGTCGGCATGATTTTAGGTTACCGGGGCAGCGAAGCCGAGCGGTTGTACGAACCCGTTCTGCGGCATCTGCGCCGCAAAAGCGGCAACGCATCCGTTACGATCGACGAGGAAGCGGACGAGGACGAATATTACATAGACGCTCTTGCCGTCGATCCGTCGCATCAAGGCAAAGGCTACGCCAAGCAGCTCATCGCGGCGGCCGAGAGCAGGGCCAGGGAGCTGGGCTGCGACAAAATCGGGCTAAACGTCGATCTGACGAACGAGGGCGCCCGAGCGCTTTATGCCAAGCTGGGTTTCCGCGCGGACAAAGAGATATCGATAAATCGCAAACCGTTCCGGCACATGGTAAAAAGCTTGGCCCCGGCTTGACGCATTGTCTTGATCTTCGCGTCCCGAATCGCGAGCAGAGGAGAATCGAACGTGGGAATGTGGTTGGTCTATGCGCTGTTATCCGCCGTTGCGGCGGCTCTTGTCGCCATTTTCGGCAAAATCGGGTTGAAGGATATCGACGCCAACTCGGCGACCGCCATTCGCGCGGTCATTATGGCGGTATTCCTGCTCGGCGTCGTCGTCGTGCAAGGGAAATTCGCGCAACTCGGGGAAATCGTCGCCCAGAAAAAGGCGATGACGTTTATCGTGCTCAGCGGGGTGGCGGGCGCCCTCTCCTGGCTGTTTTATTTTCTCGCGCTTAAGGGAGGCAAGGTGTCCCAGGTCGGCCCGATCGACAAGCTCAGCGTCGTGCTTGCCGTCCTCCTCGCTTTTTTCTTCCTGGGCGAGCGGATTTCGTGGATCAATTCGGCAGGGGTCGCCCTCATTGCCGTCGGCGCCATCCTAGTCGCCTGGAAATGAGCATTATTCGGCCTCGACCCATGTCACCTGCTTGGCTTTCAGAACGTTCTTCCAACCGGTCGGAGCGGCAATGTCGCTGACGACGAGATCGACCTCCTGCAGGTCGGCGATTTTGAACAACTGAGTCTGTCCGAACTTCGTCTTGTCGGCGACGACGATCGTCTGCTTCGCATGTTCGATGATTTTGCGGGCGAGCACTCCCCGCGAAGCGTCGAAGCCGGTCAGCCCGCGCTCCGCGGTCAGGCCGTCGACGGAGATGAAAGCTTTGTCGGAGTAGAACAGCTCGGCCGTCCGCACCGCCACCGTCCCCGTCGAACGAGACTGCGAAGCATCGATCTCGCCCCCGATAAAGTAGATTTTGCCGCCGAACATTCCCCGGTTGGCGTAATCGATCAACTTGCACATTCCGGCGACGCAGATCGTCAGCACCGTTATATTTTTTTTGCCCAATATGCCGTCGATTATCGGCAGCGCGGTCGTCCCGTCGTCGATAAAGATAACGTCCCCGTCCTCGACAAGCGCGGCGGCCGCCCGTCCGATTCTACGCTTCTCCTCGGAATTGACCGCCTCCCGCTTCAGGTAGGCCGGCTCCTCCCGGGCTTCGTCCGGCTTCATCGCTCCGCCGTAAACGCGCTTTAGCTTGTTGTCCGCTTCGAGCTCCTCCAAATATTTGCGAATCGTCTCCGACGACACTCTCAATTCGTTGACGAGATCACTATGTCCTGACCTTGCCTTCCAGATTCAACTGCTGCAAAATATAGGCTTTTCGCTCTTCGCCGATTAAAGACATCGGTCAATCCCCCATCCCCATCAAGCATTTCCGGCCCGTCCTGCGCGGCTTCCCAAAGCGTACACCACCCGGCATGCGCTGTAAATCGCCAACCGCAAAGAAGCCGCCTCGCCTTGAGGGCGGAGCGGCTTGGGAAAAGCGTTAGCCTTTGATGATCCGGTCGGGAACGACCGGATTATTCTGGCCGGAATGGGCATGGTTGATTTTGAGCGTCTCTTCGACGAATTCCTCGCCCTTTTTGGCGATCTGATTGCCTTTGTTTTTCTTGAAACGTTCTGGCACCGCTGTCTCACCTCCCCCGCTACAAAATGTTCATCGATTCGATATGGCGCTTCGTTTCTTGGGTGCCGAGCTCGTGCAGCATGCGGTAAATGTCCTTGAACAGCGCGTCGTAGGTTTCGTTGTGAGGCGTATCGGATACGGCCGGAGAACCGCTGAACTTGAAAATTTCATCCTCGTCCGCATCCCGGGATTCCTGAAACAGCTCCTCGAGCTTGTCGATCTCCGCTTCCGTGGCGTGAATCGCGAACTCGAAGGCGGCCGCTTCGGGATTCTCCAAGATTTGTCCGGGTCCCACCGAGACGTAATAAGTCCTTCTCTCTTCCGGAGCATCGGCTTCATACACGCGGCATCGGACTCCTTTCTCCCGCTGACGGGCCTGGTCTCCACGTATTTTCTCCCTAAGGACATACATCTTATGCCTTTTTTCGCATATCCATCTTAATGATCCGTATAGGAAAAGAGGGGAAGACCGATGTGCGGAATTACCGGATGGGTGGACTGGAACGCGGATTCGACGAAACAGGCGGATACGATCGAGAAAATGACCGAAACGCTCGAGCAACGCGGACCGGATGCGAGCGGCACGTGGCTTTCCCGCCATTGCGCGTTCGGCCATCGCCGTTTGAGCGTGATGGACCCCGCCGGCGGGGCCCAGCCGATGATCCGTCCCGCCAAGGAGTCGGACCGTCACGACTGCGTGCTCGTGTACAACGGGGAACTGTACAACGCGCCGGAGCTTCGCAAGGAATTGGAATCGCTCGGCTATCGCTTCCGTACGACGTGCGACACGGAGGTGCTGCTGCTGGCATACGTCGAATGGGGGCCGGACAGCGTTGACCGGCTTAACGGCATTTTCGCGTTCGCGGTATGGCATACGGCGGAGCAAACTTTGTTCCTGGCCAGAGACCGGCTCGGCGTCAAGCCGTTGTTCTACCGCCGCGAGGAGGGACGGCTGCTGTTCGGCTCGGAGCCGAAGGCGATTCTGGCCCATCCCGACGTGGAGGCGGCGGTCGACGCGGAAGGGCTGGCGGAGCTGTTCGTCATCGGTCCGGCGCGGACGCCCGGACACGGCGTATGGAAGGACTTTTACGAGCTGAAGCCGGGGCATTGCCTGCTGTACGACCGCAACGGCATGAAGCAGTATGCGTACTGGCAGCTCGAGAGCCAAGAGCACGAGCAGGATGTCGCGGGGACGGCCGAAGCCGTGCGGGAGCTGCTCGCGGACACGGTGGAACGTCAGCTCGTCTCCGACGTGCCGATCTGCACGCTTCTGTCCGGCGGACTCGATTCCAGCGCCCTGACCGCGCTTGCCGTCGACTATTACAAGAGAACGGGGCAGGGCCGGGTCCACACGTTCTCGGTCGATTACGTCGATAACGACAAGCATTTTCAGGCTCACGATTTTCAGCCGAACGCGGATGCCCCGTGGATCGAGCGGATGAACGACTATTTGTCGACGGTCCACCATCCGAAGCGATTCGATACGCCGGAGCTTGCGGGAGCGCTCGAAACCGCCGTGCTGGCCAAGGATTTGCCCGGCATGGCGGATATCGACGCTTCCTTGTATTTATTTTGCCGGGAGATCAAGAAGGACGCGACAGTGGCGCTCTCCGGCGAGGCCGCGGACGAAATATTCGGAGGTTATCCGTGGTTTCATCGGGACGACGCGCTTCGGGCGGAGACGTTCCCCTGGTCTCTTGCTACGGAGCTGCGTGCGGGTTTGTTATCCCCGGAACTCAGAGCGAAGCTCAGGCCGCGGGACTATTTGGCCGATCGCTACGCGCAAGCCGTCGCCGAGGTGCCGCAGCTCCCCGGGGAGGACGAAGCCCGCCGGAGGATGCGGCGAATGTCGTATCTGAACATAACCCGCTTCATGCCCACCCTGCTTGATCGCAAGGACCGAATGAGCATGGCCGTCGGCCTCGAGGTCCGGGTACCGTATTGCGATCACCGGCTGGTTCAATACGTGTTCAACATTCCTTGGGAGATCAAGACGGCGGGCATGCGCGAAAAAGGCATTCTTCGCAAGTCGCTCGAGGGCGTGCTTCCGGACGACGTGCTTTATCGCAAGAAGAGTCCTTATCCGAAAACGCACAATCCGAACTATCTGGCGGCCGTGCGCGGCCGGCTGCTGGAGAGACTGGACGATCCGTCCTCCCCGCTGCTCCCGCTTATCGACTCCTCGCGCATCCGCGAGCTGGCCGCGGCGAGCGACGCAAGCTCCCACATCCCATGGTTCGGTCAGCTCATGTCCGGCCCTCAGCTGTTCGCCTACTTGCTACAGGTCGACTTCTGGCTGCGGCGCTATAAGGTGAAGCTGGTGCTATAGAAGCATTAAGGGAGAGAAGAGGCAGAGGAAGGCCCGTCGGTCCGCCTCCCAAAGACGATCCGGCTCAACCGAGAAAAAAAGGAGCTAATCCCCCGACGGGGGATTGGCTCCTTTCGTTTAAGATTTGCCCTCAAGCAGGGACTGCAGCTTCTTCAGCGCTTGGCCGCGATGGCTGATCGCGTTTTTTTCCTCCGGCTCGAGCTCGGCCATGCTGCGCTGCAGCGAAGGCAGCCAGAACAGCGGATCGTAGCCGAACCCGCCATTGCCGCGAGGCCGGTTCAAGATTTGCCCTTCGACGTAGCCTTCCGTCGCCAGCTTGCTCCCGTCCGAAGGATCGAATAGCACGAGCGAACAGGCGAACCGGCCCCCGCTCAACGTCGCGAACCCGTCGCCCGCCTCCGGCAAGCGAACGGCAGGCGCTTCGACCCGTTCCAGCTCGAGCAGCAGTTTCCCGTTATTCGCGTCATCGCTCGCGGGCTCGCCCGCGTAACGCGCGGAGTAGACGCCGGGGGCCCCGTCCAGGGCGTCCACGCACAGACCGGAATCGTCGGCGAGCACCGGCATACCGACGAGCTCCGCGACCGCCTTCGCTTTGATCGTCGCGTTCTCCTCGAAGGTCGTTCCCGTCTCTTCGATCTCGGGAATGCCTTCGATCTCGTTCAAATCCTTCACGGCGATCCCGATCTCTTGAAACGCCTCGCGAAACTCCTTCGTTTTCCCTCTGTTCCTCGTTGCGATCAGCAGCGTGTCTCCCATGCGAATCATAGCTTCCCTCCGCCGATCCGGGCGCCGGCTTCGCCCAGCGTTTCCTTCTGCAGCTCGATCAACTGCCGAATGCCCGCCTCCGCCAAGCCCAGCATCTGGTCGAGTTCCTGCCTCGTGAAAGGGGACTCCTCGCCCGTGCCCTGAACTTCGACGAAAGCGCCCGCTCCGGTCATGACGACGTTCATGTCCACCTTCGCCTTCGAGTCCTCCTCATAGTTCAGATCGACGACGGGCCGGTTCTGGACGACTCCGACGCTGATCGACGCCAAATAGTCCGTTAACGGATATTTCTCGAAAGCAATCGTGCCCGATAGCTTATGTACCGCCAAAGCGAGCGCGATATAAGCGCCCGTTATCGATGTCGTTCTCGTTCCTCCGTCCGCTTGAAGCACGTCGCAATCGAGCGTGATCGTCCGCTCGCCGAGCGCGTGCAGGTCGACGACGGAGCGCAGGGCCCGCCCGATCAAACGCTGGATTTCCATCGTCCGTCCCGTTAGCTTGCCCTTGGCCGATTCCCGCTGGTTGCGGGTATGCGTCGCCCGGGGAAGCATGGCGTATTCCGCCGTTACCCAGCCCTTGCCCTGTCCTTTCAGGAACGGAGGCACTCTCTCTTCCACGGATGCCGTGCACAGCACCTTGGTGTTCCCGACTTCGATGAGCACGGAACCCTCCGCGTATTTATTCGGGTGAAGCGCGACCGAGAAAGGCCTCAGATCGCGTTCTTGTCTGCCATCGGATCTCATTGAACAACCTCCCAACTACTCAATCTCACCTATTTTACCAAAGGTTGCACGCAAAAGCATCCGAAAGCCGGCATCGATCCCGCGAAAAGCGATCCGCGGCGCCTGCCGGGAAGCTTCTTCCGTCGCGTATGAACGGGAGGCCAACGGGCATTATACAGAACGATGGAAAATCAAGGAACGGAGTCTCCGAGCATGCTGGATCGAATCAAGCGGCAGTTCAAGAACGCGACCGATCTGCTGACCGAGACGTTGGACAACGGCTACATGCAGATGGAGCTGGCCTACTTCCCCGCGCTATGCGACGAGAGAATCAAGGACGGGCTGCTCGTCCCGTTCTCTTACCGGTTCGATCCCGACGAATTTCGCCGCATGCTGCGCAGTTCGCCCAAGAAGTTTTGCTGCTGATCTGCGCTCCTCTGATCATCATGATCCCGTTCAAAGCCCTCTTCAGCCCCTGGCTGGATTGGGACGCCATTCGGCTAAGCGCGGGATACGTCAGAAAACCGCCCGCCCTGATTACGCTGAGCGCGGCCATGTTCGTATTCTCCGGGTATAACATGCTGGCCGTATTCAACCGTCTATTGCCCTCCGATACGAAGATTAAATACCGGTGGATCATTCCGTTATTCTGCGCTTTTTTCCTGTTCGTTCCCTTCTTCGTCCCGATCGGATTCCACGGTACGGTCAGCGTCGGAGAATATTTGTACATCTGGAGCTTTACCGCGGATTCGATGATTATGGAATACGGCTTCCGTCGTCGAAAATCGAGAGCGGCAAAGCGATCACCGAGATCGAATCTTTCGAAGCTCCGAGCATCGCCGAAGCCATTCGCCGCCTGAAATCGCTCGTCGACAAGGAGCTCGACTTCGGACATTGCCGCGTGATTCTGCTAGGCAAGTCGCTCGCGGAGAACGAAGTGGAGACTTCCCTGAACTGGCTGGCGAGAAGAAAGGACAACGCCATGGTCTCTTTCGTCGCCATGGCGGAGCCGAGCGCCTTCGATGTCCCGAAGCTGCATCCGTTGTCCGAGCGTTACCCGGGCAACGCCTTGCTGCTCTCGTTCGGCAGCGAAGGCACGGAGTCTTCGTTCACGGTATCCGAATATTTGTTCGACTTTCTGCGCAGGCAGAAAGAAACGGGCAAGGACGGCTACTTGCCCGTCATTCGGCGCGACGCGGACGGCAACTCCTATCAGGTGTTCCGGGCCGCCTTTTTCGACAAGCAAAAGCTGCGTCTCTCTCTTGCTCCCGAGGAGACGCAGCTGTTAAATCTATCCGCCAAACGGCAGCAGGAACTAAACGAACAGATGGAGCGTTTACTCTACAAAATCCGCGATTCCGGCGTCGATCCTTACGGCTTCGGCCTCCGTTATTTGGCCCGGAGCTTCGGCCAAACCAAGGAGTGGGACGCCTGGAAGCAAGCTTATCCGCACGTCGGCTTTCGGGTCGACAGCAAAATCGTCATCGACAAAGCCAGCCTGATTAAATAATGCCGGGGCACGGTTCAGAAGCGGTTCGGTAGCGGCGCCCGAGCCGTTACCGGGTTAGCGGGTTAGCGGGTTAGCGGGTTGACGTACAGCGGGCGGGCGACCGGTCGGTCGTACGAACGCTGGTCCGAATCCAGAAAAGTATCGTCTCCGTTCATGACGACGCTCACCTGAGGCAAACCCGCCGCTTCGGTAAGCGTCAGCACAAGGGCTTCCATCATGCGGGTAGGCACTTCGGACTTGGGCATTCCGTCGGCGTCCTTCAAGGCGACGTTAACGGTATCCGCCATTCGTACGAGCTTCTCGACCGACATATCGGGCTCCAGCACCGCCTGAAGAGATTTCGCATCCCGCGGACCGGCTATCAACTGCTCGAGCGCCGCCTTGGCGGCGTCTTCCTGGCGACGAACGAGCCGCGTAACGGGAACGAAATAACCTTCCCCTTCGGCGGTCTGGGAAGCAAAATAAAGCGTCACGCCCATCGCGTAAGTCGGTTCGACGTCTTTGATTTTCTCCAGATTGATGCCGAGTCCCCGCGTCAAGACGGCGTCGACCGGAAGTCCCGAGGAGGGCATCGAGCGGATCGGCTTGCCGCCGATCGACAGCTTGACCTTGTCGATGCCGGGCAATTCCGTTAACGTCCAGACGAGCGCCTCGATTACCGCGCGCTCCCGCGAGGCGGGTATTCCCGGAAACGGCGCGGCGAAGTCGACGGATATCGTCCGCTCTCCGGAAATTTCCGATACCGTATTGACCTTCGTCCCTTCCGGAAGCACGGCAACGAAACCGGGCGGCAGTTGATCGGCGAGCTGCTTGTTGGCCGTCATCCAGGACAGCGCCGTCTCCGCGCCGGCCGCGGGAGAGGACGGTTCGCGATCGACCCGCAGGGACATCGGGGCCAAATATTCGTTGCGGTCCAGCAGGTACACCGTAATCATCTCGCCCTTATCGGCCGCGGCGGACTCCTCCGCGCCTTGGATCCAGGCTTCCTCCAGGTTCCGGGGCGGCGGATCGATGCTCGTCGTCCGGATCCGGTCCTCCTTGCTGCCGCCCCATAGGCCGCAAGCGGACAGCAGGGGAACGAGCGCCAGAAGCAGCGCCCATTTTCTCATCTTTGCCGTTCCGTGCCGGTTCTTCTTCATAAATTAATCCTCCCTCATAATCGGGTCCGTCGTATAGGCCGCCGTTCCACCGAAACTGGATTTGTAGTACTATGTATACGAGCCCTCGATACAAATATGTTAATTTGTCCCTATCGAGTTCAGACGGAAGCCGGCAGGCTTCGGAAAGAGGTGTTGTTCATGTCCCAATCCCCTATGTATCGCCTTAACAGCAAAGAAGTCGCCAGAGCGACGGAGGAATGGCTGACAAAGCGCGGAGTGACCAAGGAGCAAATCGGCCAACTCGTCATGCTGCTGCAAAAAGATTATTTTCCGGACTTGACGCTTGCGGAATGCGTGCTTAACGTCGAGGCCGTGCTGTCCAAAAGAGAGGTTCAAAACGCGGTATTGACCGGCATTCAGCTAGATATGCTCGCCGAGGAGGGCAAGCTGCTGCCGCCGCTGCAGGATATGATCGCGCACGACGAAGGACTCTACGGATGCGATGAAATATTGGCTTTGAGCATCGTGAACGTATACGGCAGTATCGGGTTGACCAATTTCGGCTACGTCGACAAGCTGAAGCCCGGAGTTTTGAAGAAGCTGAACGACAAGAACAGCGGGGAAACCCACACCTTCCTCGACGATATCGTCGGGGCCATCGCGGCCTCCGCTTCGAGCCGCATCGCGCACCGCAAGCAGGAGGAACGCGAGGAATCCGCGCAAAACGCTTCGCGGAACAACGAATAATTAAGGCGGAACGGCAAGGAGCCGTCCCGTAAGTAAAGACCTACAAGATGATCGGTGAAAATGATGAGCATCTATCTCCTGGAGACTGCCTCATACGGTCCTGAAATCACATTGCAACGGGTTTACCCTTCCCATTTCAGGATCGTATAGCCTCGGAAGGAGATAGATGCTTCTTACGTCTTCCCATCGATAATCGTTCGGTGCGGCTTTATTTGCTTACGGGACAGCTCCTTTTTCCATCCATCGAGCGGCATCGGTCCGCTCAGCCCTCTAGCAAACGCCAATACTCTATCGATTCGCCGGATTCGCCCGTTCTCGCCGATCGGACGACCTTCCCCTCCGCTTCCATCCGGACGAGATGGGCGATCGTCTCCGCGAGGGCAAAGCGCAGATTGTGCGTATTGTCCCTCAGCCTCGAGCCGAACATCCGCTCGCATACCTCGAAGGCGGTCGGCTCCCGATCGACGATCAGCTCCGCCATCTTCCTCATTCGGCGAGCGTGATGGTCGAGAATCTCGTCGATCCGCTCGCGGAAGCGGGCGAACGGGGCGCGATGGCCCGGGAACGCCTCGCTCACCTCCAGCGCTTTCAACCGCCGCAGACTGTCCAAGAACGATAGCAGCGGGTCGGGATCTCCTCCCGGCATCCAGCCGATGTTCGGCGAAATGTCCGGCAGCACTTGGTCCGCGCACAGCAGCCTGCGGTTCTCGCGGTCATAGAACGAGAGGTGGCCCGGAGCGTGCCCCTCGCCGCCGATCGCCTCCCACTC
>JAEZZE010000365.1 GCA_023418755.1 Bacillota bacterium
GCTTAAATATAATCGCATCCGTATTCATTCGGCTATCCGCTATCTCACCCCACATTTATGCGAAAAGCGGTACTACGAGCAGCATCAGGTTGGCTGAAGTTGTGTCCACTTTCTTGACAGTGATCCAAATCCGAGCGTCTGGCCGCCTCTAACGTTCCAGCCGACCGTTAATCAATCCGGTCGCCTAGGGTCCGCGAGCAAATCATTGACGAACGGCTCGCGGGAGAAATATGATACGGTCAGGAAGCAAGAGCGATTAGCCCATTTCGGGGAGGAGAAACGCCATGGAAGGAAACAAAGCCGAGTTCGAATCGATCGACGAGTACATTGCCGGATTCCCGCCGGAGATCCGGGACAAGTTAAGCCGAATCCGGGAGGTCATTCGCGAGGCCGCTCCCGAAGCGACCGAGAAAATCAGCTACCAGATGCCGACCTTCGCCCTGCACGGCAATCTGGTTCATTTCGCTGCGTTCAAGAACCATATCGGATTTTACCCGGCCCCGCGCGGGATCGAGGCGTTCAAGGAGGAGCTCTCGGCCTACAAAGGGGCCAAGGGCTCGGTGCAATTTCCTTACGACCGGCCTCTGCCACTCGATCTGATCGGACGCATCGTGAAGCTTAGAGCGGAGGAAAACAAGGAACGGGCTGCGGCCAAGCCGAAGAAAAAAAGGTAGAAACGAACCTTGCTCTGAGATTCTAGCAAATAGGATACGATAGGGATAATTCCACTCGGGAAACGGAGATCGTTCATTTGCGCAAAACGATTATCTTCTTGCTCGGGATCGCAGGCATCGTCCTCTTCTATTTTACGTTCGTATCGGCGGAACGAGTGTTCCGTTCGGATTGGCAGCTGCCGAAACCTACGGGGGAGAAGCCGGCTCAGTACCGGCTTATTCTGATTACCCAGGAGCTGGAGACGCCGTTCTGGGTCAGGGTCGGAGCCGGGGCGCTCGAAGAGGCCGGGAATGTCGGGGCGAGCATCGAAGTCTGGGGGAGCTACAGCAAAAACCAGGAGGATTTCCTCAAAAAGATCGAGATCGCCATCGATTCCAAGGTAGACGGAATTATCGTTCAGGGGCTGGATACGGAAGAGTTCAGACGGCTGACGAAAGTAAAGGCTGCCTTCTACGGCATTCCGATCGTCACGGTGGCCTACGACGTGCCGATGGCGGACAGCCTAAGACGGACCTACGTCGGTTCGAATCATTATTTGGCCGGACAACTGATCGCCAGGCAATTGCTCTCCGACATGGGGGCGGCGGGAAAAGTCGTCCTTCTTGGCGACAGCCGCCGGGAGTTTTACCAGCAGCAGAGGCTGAACGGCATATACGACGTGCTGCGGGATTATCCGAACGTCCTGACGGAATACGCGGAGACGACGGAGGCGCGCGAGCAGGTCATCGCGGCGACGAAGGACGTGATGAACCGGCTGCCGGACTTGCAGGCGTTCGTCGCCGTTAACGCCAACACCGCCGTTGCGATGATCCAGGAAATCGGCAGACGTTCCCGGGTCGAGCCCTACCATATTTATTCGTTCGACGACAGTCAGGATTCGATGTCTCTGCTTAGGCAAGGCAAGCTCGACGGCATAATCGAGCAATCCCCCGAAGCGATGGGAAGGATCAGCGTGAATCGGATGATCGAATGGCTGAGCGGAGAGACGGTTCCCCTTGATACGGAAGGCTACTTTACCGATATCCGCATGCTGAGAGCGGCCGACGCGCGATGAGCAGCATTCAGAGAAAAATATGGACGCTGGCGGCGATCGTTCTCTTCATCATGGCGGCAATCTGGATTGCCCTCACCTACTACAACCAGAAAACCCAAGACCGATACAACGACATCTTGCAGCGGTATTTGCGCATGAACGAGGTAACGACCGCGAGCCAGGCGACGGTTACGTCTTTGAACAACTACCTGCTTGCGCCTTCCCAGGCGAATCTTTCGCAGCTCGAGCAGAGCAAGGAGAAGCTCCGCAGGGCGAGAATCGATGTCATCGATTTGCGCAACGCGGGCAACGAATTCGCTTTGACCAACTACATGAATCTGATCGACAGCCTCGTCGAGACGACGGATCGCTCCTTGATGTTCCGGTCGGAGAAGGAGACCGAGGACTCCGCGACGGCTTTCTCCGAGGCGACCCGGATTTCCAAGTACATCTCCGAAATGACGCTTACGCTGCTCGACGCGGAGCTAAAGACCTACGACGGGTTCTATCGCGGCATTATCGAGCAGTCCTCGGAGCTGAAGAAGCTGGGAATCTGGCTGCTGCTGCTCATCACTTTTCTTCTTTTGTTGTTTACCTACGCGTTTTCGGTCGGCATTACAAGGCCGGTGCAGAAGCTGACGCAAGCCGCCAAGGAGCTGTCCCGCGGCCGGTTCGACCTGCGGATCGAAGTGGAATCCAACGACGAGATTTCCTTTCTCGCCAAGATGTTCGACCGAATGCGCATCAACATCAACAACCTGATCTCGGAAATTCAGCAGAAGGCCCAACTGGAGAACGAGCTGCAGCAGAGCAAGCTGCTGCTGCAAGAAAGTCAGCTCCGCAGCCTTCAGAGCCAGATCAACCCGCATTTTCTGTTCAATACGTTGAATACGTTGTCGAAGAAAGCGTACCTGGAGGGCTCCGAGGAGACGAGCGACCTGCTGGCCAGCGTCGCGTCGTTGCTGCGCTACAACCTGAAGCGGCTCGACCGGTCCGTCACGCTTTACGACGAAGTCCGGGTGCTCGGCCAATATATCGAAATCCAGAAAGCCCGGTTCACGGAACGCTTGCATTTCCATGCGGACATCGACGAGGCGTGCCTGTACGTACAGATACCCGGTCTCACGCTTCAGCCGATCGTTGAGAACGCTGTCATCTACGCGATCGAGCCGGAGGAGGAAGGAGGCGCGATCTGGTTCCGGATCTTCGACGGAACGGAGCGGGTTACGGTAGAAATCGAGGACGACGGTCCCGGAATGACGGAGCAGCGAATCCGGCAAATTCTCGAAGAGCATCCCGTCGATTCGGAAGGCGGCCATACGACGGGGATCGGCCTGGGCAACGTCGTCAGAAGGCTAAGGCTGTTTTACGGACTGGAGGATGTCATCGGCATCGAGAGCGGACCGGAGCGCGGGACGAAGGTGATGCTCAGCATTCCGAAAACAAGGGAGAGCGGATAGCATGATCAAGCTTCTGATCGTGGATGACGAACAGATCGAGAGGGAAGGACTGCGGGTCATATTGGGAAGAAGCTTTCCCGGGCTGGACATCACAGAGGCGAAGAACGGGAAAATTGCCGTGAGGATGGCCGAGGAGCTGCAGCCGAACGTGATTTTGATGGACATCAAAATGCCGGGGATGAGCGGACTTGAAGCGGTCGACCGGATACGCTCGGACTATCCCGACGTCAAATTCGTCATGGTAACGGCGTACGATACGTTCGAGTACGCGCGATCCGCGATCAAGCTTGGCGTCAAGGATTACCTGCTCAAGCCGAGCAAGGCCGCCGAGATCGTCGCCACGGTCGGCAAAGTGCTGAAGGAGGTCGAGGAGGAGCGGCTCTCGCGGGA
>JAEZZE010000280.1 GCA_023418755.1 Bacillota bacterium
CCCGATGGGCTGGGACGCGTTCGGCCTGCCGGCCGAGCAGTACGCGCTGCAGACGGGCCGCCATCCGCGCGAAATTACGTTCGAGAACATCGACAACTTCCGCCGCCAGATCAAGTCGCTCGGCTTCTCTTACGATTGGGACCGGGAGTTCAGCACGACGGACCCGGATTACTACAAGTGGACGCAATGGATTTTTATCCAGCTGTATAAAAGAGGCCTTGCTTACGTCGCGGAAGTCCCGGTGAACTGGTGTCCTGCTCTGGGCACGGTTCTGGCGAACGAAGAAGTGATCGACGGGCTGAGCGAACGCGGCGGCCATCCGGTCATCCGCAAGCCGATGCGCCAGTGGATGCTGAAGATCACGGAGTATGCGGAGAGATTGCTGGAGGATCTGGAGGAGCTGGATTGGTCGGAAAGCATCAAGGACATGCAGCGCAACTGGATCGGCAAGTCGACCGGCGCGGAAGTGACGTTCGCCATCGACGGCCACGATGCTTCGTTGACCGTGTTCACGACCCGTCCGGACACGCTGTTCGGCGCGACCTACTGCGTACTCGCTCCGGAGCATGAGCTGGTCGCCAAGATCGCGTCGGCCGGCCAGAAAGCGGCCGTCGACGCATACGTCGAGCAGGCGGCGCACAAGAGCGATCTCGAGCGCACCGATCTGGCCAAGGACAAGAGCGGCGTATTTACGGGCGCCTACGCGATTAACCCCGTGAACGGCGCCAAGGTGCCGATCTGGATCGCCGACTACGTGCTCGGAGGCTACGGCACGGGCGCGATCATGGCCGTTCCGGGGCACGACGAGCGGGATTGGGAATTCGCGAAGAAATTCGGCCTGCCGATCGTGGAGGTCGTCGCAGGCGGCAACGTCGAGGAAGCGGCGTATTCGGGCGACGGCAAGCTGGTCAATTCGGAGTTTTTGAACGGCATGGGAACGGCGGACGCGATCAAAGCGATGATCGCCCATCTGGAGAAAGAAGGCAAGGGCCAAGGCAAGGTGACGTACCGTCTGCGCGACTGGCTGTTCAGCCGCCAGCGCTACTGGGGCGAGCCGATTCCGGTGCTGCACTACGAGGACGGCACGATGGACACCGTTCCGGAGGAGGAGCTGCCTCTGCTGCTGCCGGACGTGGACGCGATCCAGCCTTCCGGCACGGGCGAGTCTCCGCTGGCCAACGTGACGGATTGGGTCAACGTCGTCGATCCGCGCAACGGGCGCAAGGCGCGCCGCGAGACGAACACGATGCCGCAATGGGCGGGCAGCTGCTGGTATTACTTGCGTTTCATCGATCCGAAGAACGACAAGGAAATTTGCTCGCCGGAGAAGCAGCGCGAGTGGCTGCCGGTCGATCTGTATATCGGCGGCGCCGAGCATGCGGTCCTGCACTTGCTTTATGCGCGCTTCTGGCACAAGGTGCTGTACGATCTCGGCGTGGTGAGCACGAAGGAGCCGTTCCACAAACTCGTTAACCAAGGGATGATTCTCGGCACGAACAACGAGAAGATGTCCAAATCGCGCGGCAACGTCATCAATCCGGACGACATCGTCGGCGAATTCGGGGCCGATACGCTGCGGATGTACGAAATGTTCATGGGGCCTCTGGAAGCGACGAAACCGTGGAACACCAATGGCGTGGAAGGCGTGTTCCGTTTCCTGGCCCGCGTATGGCGCTTGTTCGTCGACGACAACGGCGGCCTGAACGCCAGGATCCAAGACGTTCCCGGCGACGACGCCTTCCTCCGGGTGTGGCACAAGAGCCTCAAGAAAATCGGCGAAGATTACGAAGGCTTGCGCTTCAATACGGCGATCAGCCAGATGATGATTTTCGTCAACGAAGCGTACAAGACGGAATCGCTGCCGAAAAAAGCGATGGAGGACTTCGTGCAAATGCTGTCCCCGATCGCTCCGCATATCGCGGAAGAACTGTGGGAGAAGCTCGGCCATTCCGAGTCCGTCTCTTATGCCCCGTGGCCGCAGTACGATGCATCGCTTACGGTAGACGCGGAGGTCGAGATCGTCGTGCAGGTGAACGGCAAGATCGCCGAACGCCTGAAGATCGCCGCCGATCTGGACGAAGCGGGCATGCAGGCGCAGGCGCTTGAAGCCGCGAAGGTGCAGGAAGCGATTGCCGGTAAGACGATTCGCAAAGTGATCGCGGTTAAGGGCAAGCTCGTCAACATTGTCGCCAATTAACCATAAGTCTCGCGTCCGCAGCCATTGAGAGCAACTGCTCAGCGACGGCGGCGGAACGCGAGACAATAAAACAAACCTATAGAAGGATTGCAGCGCGAAGCACGCGCCGCTTGACTCCGTCTTCAGAGACGGGTCGGGCGGCGTTTTTTATTTGGCCCCGAACATCGGGAGGGGGGGAGGGGGGATTGCGAGAGAGTTCGATCGGCAGGGGGAGGGGGATTGCGAGAGAGACCGATCGGCAGGGCGGGCGATCGGTCTGAGGCGCCGAACCTCGCTCGACCCCGCGGCTAAGTGCGCTCGCGGGGGGAGAGGGAGGAATCGACGCGATCGAGGTCTTCGGCGAATTTCTCGTGCGTCGTGTACAGTACCTGCGTGAAAGCGCCGCGAGTCGACTTGCGCAGCGACTCCAGAGCGGCGGCCGTAATGCCGCCCGGCACCGACACTCGGGCTTGAAGCTCGGCGGGCGAGCAAGGGAGCTCCAGCATTAGCCGCGCGGTGCCCAGCATCATTTCGCAGGCCAGGGCTGTCGCGGTCTCCCGTTCCATCCCTGCGTTAAGAACCGCGGCGTCTATGAACTGCTCGAGCAGGAACGCCATGAACGCCGGACCGCAGCTGGACAAGTCCGACGCCACGCGAACCTCTTCCTCCGGTACGAGGATCGGTCGGCTGATCGAGGAAAACAGCTCCCACAGCGCATGCTGATCCTCCGCGGTCAATCGGGTTCCCCACATGACGAGCGAGGCTCCGCTGCCGACGGCGTTCACGACGCTGGGAATGATTTTGGCGACTTTGCTCGGCGCAAGCTCCTCCAGCGAGGAGATTTTGACGGGGCTCGTAATCGAGACGACGATCTGGTCCGCGGTCAATACGGGGGAGATTTCATCCAGCACGCTTCTGAAATCCAACGGCTTTACGCATAAAAACAAATAATCGGCCCCTATCGCGGCTTCCCTGTTCGAAGCGGCGATATGCAGACCGGGATACTGCGAGGCCAGCGCGGACAGCTTGGCTTGCGTTCGGGAGCTGACGACGATTTCCTCCGGCCGCATCGCGCCTGTGCGTACGAAGGCCCCCACCAGTAAGCTTCCCATACTACCCGCGCCGATGAAGCCGATCTTCATCCTGGTCCCTCCTAAGAGTCGTTCGAACGTACCGGCATAAACGCGTAACGAGCCTCAGGGACGAGGACGCAAGTTTATGCTCGCATTCCGTTCCATTATATGAATACGTGCTTGGACGTCATGAACGATTTTTCATATATTTATGCGGGAAAAGAAACGGAGGATACAACAAAATGAATAAAAATAATGCTTTAAGAATGCGAAAACCGATTGCCGCCGCCTTATTCGCCGTCGGAGCAGGCGCCTTTTGCATCGCTTTATTCATCGGTTCGAGGCCGGACACGATCGCGGGATGGACGCCCGTAAACGAATCGCTAGAGGAGGCGATCGGGAGTTTGGCGTCGCCTTCCGAGAACGGGAATCAAATTCTGGGGACAGCCGGACAATCGGGGTCTTCCGGGGACGAGGATCAAGGGCAGGGGGCAGGCGGGCAAACGCAGTCCTCTACCGGCGATGCCGCGACGTTCAAGACCGACGCGGATTCGAATTCGGACGCGAACACAGCCGGAACTTCTCCTCTGTCGGAGCCGTCCGGGGAGTCCGGCGAACCGCCCGCAAATCCTTCCGGAGTCCTGGATTTGAACGGAGCGACCGAAGCCGACTTGGATGCGTTGCCCGGCATCGGTCCTTCGAAGGCGAAAGCCATCGTTGCCCATCGGGATAAAATCGGCGGATTCCGAAGGGTAGAGCAGCTTTTGGACGTCAAAGGTATCGGACCCAAAGTTTTCGAGCGCCTGTCCGATCTCGTATACGTCGCGCCGAGGAAATAAAAAACCGTCCGTGAATGACTTTTACTTTGACCCCGTTTTATGAGAGAATGGGAGGGAAATCTAACTAAAACTATTAACCATTTTTGGGAGGTTCAATCCGAATGAGCAATGAATCTTATTCTCTGGAAACGCTTGCGGTGCACGCGGGACAACAGATCGACCCGTCGACGATGTCCCGCGCGGTTCCGATTTACCAAACGACATCCTACGGATTTCGCGATACGGATCACGCGGCGGACTTGTTCGCTTTGAAAGAGTTCGGCAATATTTATACTCGGATCATGAACCCGACGTCGGACGTGTTCGAGCAGCGGCTGGCCGCTCTCGAGGGCGGCGCGGCGGCGCTGGCGGTCAGCTCCGGCCAGGCGGCGATTACGTATTCCATTCTGAACATCGCGGGAGCGGGAGACGAGATCGTCTCTTCGGCCAGCCTTTACGGAGGCACGTACAACCTGTTCGCGATCACGCTGCCGAAGCTGGGCATTACGGTCAAGTTCGTGGATCCGTCCGACCCGGAAAATTTCCGCGCGGCCATTACTCCGAAGACGAAAGCGGTATTCGCCGAAACGATCGGCAACCCGAGAGGGGACGTTCTGGATATTGCCGCGGTCGCCGCGATCGCTCACGAAAACGGTATTCCGCTGATCATCGACAGCACGTTCACGACGCCTTTCCTGCTTCGTCCGCTCGATCACGGCGCGGATATCGTGCTTCACTCCGCCACGAAGTTTATCGGCGGCCACGGAACTTCGATCGGCGGCATCGTCGTCGACGGAGGCAAGTTCGACTGGAAGGCCAGCGGGAAATTCCCCGGCCTGACCGAACCCGACCCGAGCTACCACGGCGTCGTATACGCGGATGCGGTAGGTCCGATTGCGTATATTATTAAAATGCGGGTTCAGTTGCTTCGCGATATGGGGGCGGCGTTGTCTCCGTTCAACTCCTTCATGTTCCTGCAAGGCTTGGAAACCTTGCATCTGCGCATGGAGCGCCACAGCAGCAACGCGCTTGCCGTCGCGAAGTTCCTCGAGTCCCATTCCGCGGTGGAATGGGTAAATTACGCGGGCCTGGAAAGCCATCCTTCTTACGGGCTGGCCAAGCGTTATTTGCCTAACGGTCAAGGGGCAATTCTGACTTTCGGAATCAAGGGCGGCATAGAGGCCGGCAAAAAGGTCATCAACGCGGTGAAGTTGTTCTCGCACCTGGCGAACGTAGGCGACTCCAAGTCGTTGATCATCCACCCGGCGAGCACGACCCACCAGCAATTGAGCGAGGATGAGCAAATCGCGGCCGGCGTGCAGCCGGGCATGATTCGGTTGTCGGTCGGCACGGAAGGCGTCAAAGACATTATCAACGATTTGGAACAAGCGCTGGCGGCAAGCCAACGGTAACGAGGCAAGCCCCGGGGCGAAGGGGGGAAGATGGCAGCCTTGCGCAAAGATTGGGACACGTACTTTATGGATATCGCTTTTATGGTTTCTACCCGTTCGCGCTGCCCGAGACGCCATGTCGGTACGGTGCTCGTTCAGGGGAAGAAGCTGCTGGGCACGGCTTACAACGGCGCCCCGATGGGCGTGCAGGATTGTTCCGAGGCAGGCTGCATGATCGTCGAAGAGTTCGAACCGGCGCCTGCCGGCTCCCCGGAAATGATCAAGAAGCAGCGCTGCATTCGGACGATTCATGCGGAGCAAAATCTGCTTCTGTTCACCGACAGGGTGGATCGGGAGGGCTCCGTCGTCTACGTGACGGACCAGCCTTGCTGGACGTGCGCGAACATGCTAGCCAATAGCGGCATCGCGGAGATCGTCTACTTCAGGCCGTATCCGAAGGATTATGGCAAGGTCGCCGCGCTGATGGAGCAGCGGGGACTCATTTTCCGCAAGCTGGACAACTACTCGCCGCCCGCGGACACCGAGGTGCAAGACGGTTCGTAGAACGGAATAACGGAAAAACGGAACAACGGAACAACGGGAGAGGAAGCACCTCTTCGCCGAGCGTAACGCTCTGCGGAGGGGTGTTTTTTGCACGATTGCGCGCCTAGCCAAGCTAGGCACAACTAGCCGGTGGAAGTCCGGTCGAGGTAAGAGCCAAGTCGCCTCGTAGCTGACGGGCAACTGGTGGAGAGATCCTAAGGTTGAAGCCCCGTGACAAA
>JAEZZE010000468.1 GCA_023418755.1 Bacillota bacterium
ATGTATATGTGAGCGGAAGCAGGGCGTTCATCCCGGATTCGGGAAGAACGCCCTTCCTTCGCGCGCGCGATTTCATATTTTATCCTAGGGGCAAATGCCGCAACGAAAGAGTGAAGGAGTTGAACCGTCGCGTGAAAGATCGAACGAGGGTGTCGAGCAAGCGAACCAAAACGCGCGTCATGTCGGGCTGCGCCAGACTGTCGGCCCATATTCCGGAGACGCGCAAAATGGATGCGAGGTCGCTGCGACAGTTGTTGAGCCGTTATGGAATGGTTTACGCCAAGCCGGATACGGGCTCTTGCGGAATCGGCGTGATGAGAATCGAACGCTCGGGCCGGAGATGGATCGTCAGAGCCGGGTTCGACCGCAAAGCTTTTCCGAGTTTCGCGGCCCTGTACCTCTGGCTTCTCTCCGCAACGAAAGGGCGATCCTATTTGGCGCAACAAGGCATACGCACGATCGGATTAAGGGGGAGAGCGGCGGATTTTCGGGTCATGGTCCAGAAGGGGGAGAGGGAAGGGTGGCAAGTGACGGGGACGGCCGCGCGGGTCGCCCATCCCGGCAAGGCCGTTACGAACGGCAGCCAGGGCGGGAGCATCCATGATGCGGGGGCGCTGCTCCGTCGGAAATTCGGGCAGAGGAAAGCCGCCGCTCTGCGGAAGGAGTTCCGCCTTCTCGCGCTGAGGACGGCGGGCAGATTCTCGAAGGCGTATCCGCGGATGAACGAGCTCGGTCTCGATATCGCGGTGGACCTTGACGGCAAGGCCTGGATTCTCGAGGTGAATACCCGGCCGGACCCTTGTCCTTTCGCGAAGCTGGACGACCGTTCTATGTTGCGGCGTATCATCCGCTATGCTCGGGGATACGGGCGTTCGTATGCGTTGAACTGTACGAAAGCGAGGCGGGGCGGCGGGTAAAGGGCTTCGGACGAAACCGTGACGCGCGGAATTCGCCGGGATGCCGGCGAGGGCGTTGCGCCCGGGGGCCGACGGCGCTCGCCCCGCCGCATTCGCGAACGATCGCGGCATTTCACGATCCGGGCCGTCGGGAAGGCGGCCGAAATGAAGAAGCTGGCGGCTATGGCTCAAGAATAGAGCAAACTATGCCGGGAGAAACCGCATGAGGGCATTCGACGTAGTAAGGAGAAGGACACGCCAAACAAGGGAGGAAAAGGGATGAATTGCCCGGTATGCGACGATACCCGAATGAGGGAAGTGGAGAAAAACGGAATTCTCGTTGACGTCTGCCCGACCTGCAAAGGAGTGTGGCTGGACCGCGGAGAGCTGGAAAAACTGATGCAAGACGTCAGGGAGGTTCGACAGGATTACAACGATTGGTATTACGGCCACGCTCCCGGAGGATACGAACAGCAGAGAGGGAATCCTCCCTCCCAGCAGCAATATCCTCCGCAGCAGCAGCCTTACCCTCAGCACGGCCGTTACCCGTACAAGAAAAAGAAGAAAAGCGTCATGGACCTTTTCGGCGACTTGTTCGATTAAGCTCCAAAGGCGATACCGATATTCGGCCAGCCGGGAAATTTCCGGCTGGCTTTCTTGTTCCGGAATCTTTCGCCATTTTTACGATTCAGGCAGGCCTTTCCATCGTCTTTGTCGAAAAAAGGAGGTATAAATCGAACAAGTAAAGGTTGTGTAGATATTGTTCTGTACGCAATGCGGGAAGGAATTGGCCGGGAGTGCCCGGTTTTGCGGCGCTTGCGGGGCCGAAATTTCCGATCGGGGCGAGGAACGGCCGAACATCGCGGAAGATTCGGGTACGCCACCGAGCGATCCCGATGAAGAAGCGAAGGTCTTCGTGGGACGGAATGCAAAATACTATCTGCGCAAGTGGGGCAAAAGCGCCGCTCCGGAAAAGGCGATCAGCTGGAATTGGGCCGCGTTTTTCATTACTGTCTTCTGGCTCGGGTACCGGAAACAATACGGAGTTATATTCTTACTCGCAGGGATATGGCTGGCGATCGATCTCATCGATCTAACCGCCGAATTGAGACTGAATGACAGCAGCATAGGCATAGGCATGGCCCTGACGATGGGATTCGGAATTGGCGGCAATGCGCTGTATTACAGGTATGCGACCAAGCAGATCGGGAAAATCAATCGCTTTTCTCTGGACCGCCCCGCCAAGCTCAAAGCGCTGGCCGATAGGGGCGGGACGAGCTGGGGCGGCGTATTTCTGCCGATCGGATTGATCGTCGCGTACGGCTTCATTTATGCTTCTCTCTTGTTTCCAAGCTTAGGGAAAACGGAGATCGAGTTCGGGCGCTCCGTATCCGACGGAATTATCAGGGAGCGGACGAGCGTATTCGATGAAAGGGATCCGATCCATTATGTTTTCGAATTCCCGGGAAGCGGCGGAGACGTCGAAGTCGTGCTCGAAACAAAGGAAGGATCCGTCAACGAGGTCGTGGAGCGCTGGCCGCTGGACGTTCCTCCGGATTGGCCGGGGGTAAGCCATAGCTTCGATGCTCCTGAAGCAGGGGAATATATCCTTAAGGTCATTAAGGGCGACAGGGTGATTTCCAAAGGTGAATTCAGGGTGAAGGAATAATTCGATTTCCCGAGATTAAGCATTTTCCAGCCGCGAATTGCTCAACTTCCATTGACAATAGAAGTGAGAACGATTATCATTCAAGACGTAGATGTTTAATGAGAATCGTTTTCAACATATAAAAGGGTGGATGAGAGCATGTCCCGATTAAGCACGAGTCACCTGTCTCTGGCCTACGGCAGCCGGAGCATCGTCGAAGAATTGAACCTGCACGTCCCGGACGGCCTGATCACGGCGCTCGTCGGAGCGAACGGATCGGGCAAATCGACCATTCTCAAGTCGATGGCGCGCATCCTTACGCCGGCGAACGGCGGCGTATACTTGGACGGCAAGCTGATTCACCGCCAGCCGACGAAAGAAGTGGCCAAGAACCTGGCCATACTGCCGCAAAATCCGACCTCTCCGGAAGGACTGACCGTACGCGAGCTGGTGTCGTTCGGACGTTATCCTCACCAGAAGGGCTTCGGCATTCTGTCCTCGGAGGACAACCGCATGATCGACTGGGCTCTTCAAGCGACCGGCATGTCGATGTTCTCCAACCGTCCGGTCGACCATCTGTCCGGCGGACAGCGCCAGCGCGCCTGGATCGCCATGGCTCTCGCGCAGGGCACGGAAGTGCTGCTGCTCGACGAACCGACGACGTTCCTGGATATGGCTCACCAGATGGAAGTCATGATTCTGTTGGAGAAGCTGAACAAGGAACAGAAACGCACGATCATTATGGTCGTTCACGATCTTAACCATGCAGCGAGATACGCGCAGCACCTCGTGGCGCTGAAGGACGGCACGGTGAAGTACGAAGGCCGCCCGGAGGTCGTCATGACTCCGCAGATGCTGCGCGAAGTTTTCAATATCGACGCCGACGTCATTCCCGATCCTCGCACGGGAGCTCCGATGTGCCTCCCATACGGTCTGGCGGAAGAACCGTCCGGTCAAGCCGAAGACGCCGATCGGCCGGAATACGAGGACCGCAGAGTCCCAGCCATGGCCTAAGCCAACCG
>JAEZZE010000474.1 GCA_023418755.1 Bacillota bacterium
CATCATGCAGACGGCGAGAATCGAGACCGGCCAGCCCAATATCGGAGTCGGCTACGAGCTCGACGCCATCGCCGCGGTCGTCATCGGCGGCACGAGCCTGGCCGGCGGTTCGGGGCGGATGACGGGCACGATCATCGGCGCTCTGATCATCGGCGTCATCAACAACGGCTTGGATCTGCTCAACGTGCCTTCCTATTATCAGCAGATCATTAAAGGGCTGATCATCATCGGCGCCCTCTTGATCGACCGCAAATCCTGATCGGACGGGAAACCTTCGGCGGACCCGGATAAGGAGGTGAACGCAGGCGTCGGGACCGGGGCATGAAAACGGCAGGGCATACGGCATGTAATCGAGGGATAGGTCGAACCCATGAGCAACGGACTTTCAATCTCATTGGTTCAATTACAGACGGAAATATCGCGTTCCAACCAAATCAGGGAGGTCATGAACATGAAAAAACGGATGGGCATATCGACGATTCTCGTATTGGCACTCATTTTGGCGGCATGCGGCGGCAAAGAGACGGGCGGAGAAGCGAAAGGAACAGCGCAGGCGGGCGGCGGCGACAAGCAGATCACGATCGGCGTCAGCATACTGAACCTGGCCAACGAATTCACGGCAACGCTGGCGAAAGGCATCGAGGAGAAAGGCAAGGAACTCGGCGTGAAAATCATCGTCAACGACGGGCAGAAGGACCCGAATAAACAAATCCAACAGGTCGAGACGTTCATCGCGCAGAAAGTCGACGCCATCATTTTCAACCCGATCGAAGCAGAGGCTTCCTCCCCTGCCGTCGACAAAGCCAAGGCGGCCGGCATTCCGATCATCAACGTCAACTCGGTCACCAAGTCGGCTCCGGACGCATTTGTCGGCTCCAGGGACCAGGAGTCCGCGCAGATCGCAATCGACTACTTAGCGGAGCGGCTGGGGTCCAAGGGCAATCTCGTCATGATGCACGGCCATCTCGGCCAATCCGCGGAGATCGACCGGACCGAAGGCGCGGTCGAGGCGTTGAAAGGTTACCCGGACATGAAGCTGATCGCGGAGCAAACCGCGGAATGGAACCGCGACAAGGCGCTGACGTTGATGCAGAACTGGCTTCAAGCGCATGACGGCCAAATCCAAGGCGTGTTCGCGCAGAACGACGAAATGGGCATGGGCGCGCTCAAAGCGCTGGAGGACGCGGGCGTCAAGCAGGACATCGTGCTCGTCAGCGTGGACGCGATCGCGGATGCTCTGCAGGCGGTCAAGGACGGACGGCTCGACGCTACGGTATTCCAGAACGCGGCTGCGCAAGGCGGCGGAGCGGTGGAGACGGCTCTCAAAATCATTGGCGAAGAAGCATACGAGAAGGAAGTGTTCGTGCCGTTCGAACTCGTCACGAAAGACAACGTGGACCAATACTTGAAATAACGGAGGCGGCGGGAACATGAAGATCAGCGACAAATTCCGTCTCGACGGCCGGGTATCCGTCGTAACGGGAGGAGCGACCGGGCTGGGCAAGGCGATGGCGCAAGGATTGGCTCAGGCGGGCTCGCATCTGGTCATCGCCGACCTCAACCTGGATGCGGCGGAGAAGACGGCCGCGGAGCTGCGCTCGGAGGGCGTGGAAGCGATCGCCGTTCGGACGGACGTAACCGACCCGGATCGCGTCCGCGGGATGGTGGACGCAACGCTGGAACGGTTCGGCCGAATCGACGCCCTTTTCAACAATGCCGGCATTACCATCCACGTTCCGATCGAGGAGATGCGGCTGGAGGATTGGCAGAACGTGATGAACGTAAATCTCACGAGCGTGTTCTTGGTTTCCCGCGAAGTCGGGAAAGCCATGATCGACCGGGGCGGAGGCGCGATCGTCAACATCTCTTCGATGTCGGGGCTTGTCTCCAACGTTCCCCAGCATCAAGCCGCTTACAACGTTTCGAAAGCCGGCGTTATCATGCTCACGAAGAGCATGGCGTCGGAGTGGGCGAGGTACAACATCCGTATCAACGCGATCGCTCCGGGATATATGAAGACGGAGATGACCGCTCCGTATTTCGAAGAGAACGGCGCCATGGTCAGAGAGTGGATGGGCTTGACGCCGATGGGCCGTCCGGGGACCCCGGACGAGCTGCAAGGCATCGCCGTCTATCTCGCTTCGGACGCTTCGTCGTACGCGACGGGCGGAGTGTTCGTCGTCGACGGCGGCTACACGATACGATAAACCGGATGGAGGAGAAAAGAAACATGAGCGATCGACTGAAGGGACAGACCGTCATCGTAACCGGCGCGAGCCGCGGGCTCGGCCGGGCGGTATGCGCGCATCTCGGAAGCTTGGGCATGAAGGTGGCGGCGATCGCCCGCAACGAGGCCGAACTGAAGAAGTTGCGGGAGGAACTGGAAGGGCAAGGCACGGAGTGCCTGACGTTCGCCCTGAACGTCACCGATTATGACGGAATCGGCCGTGCGGTAGCGGAAGTGCACCGCGCTTGGGGTTCGGTCGACGTGCTCGTGAACAATGCGGGAGCGGGCGTGGACACTTCGTTCGAGGAGATCGCGAAAGAAGACATCGATATGACGATCGACGTGAACCTCAAGGGAGTGATCTATGCCTCCAAGCATGTCGCGCCTTACATGATGAAGCAGCAGCAAGGCCATATCATCAACATCTCGTCGATCGCGGGAACGCGGGGCCTTAACACGAAGAACAACAACAACGGCATCTACACCGCGACCAAATTCGGCGTGAACGGCTTCGGCGACGCGATTTCCAAATATTTGATGAAGGACAATATCCACGTGGTTACGCTGTGCCCTGGCGGCATCGACACGAGCTGGTGGGACCGCTGGACTTGGCTGCACGAGAAGGACGCGCTGATCCAACCTCACGATATCGCGTCGCTGATCGAATTTATTTTGAAAGCCCCGAACAACATTCTGTACAAAAAAGTGCTGTTCCACCCGACCGTCGAGGTCGATTCCTGGTAAGCGAGGAGAATGGTTATGAGCAAAGAAATCGGCGCCAAGCAATGGATTATCCCGGACGGCTTTACTCCGGCGCGAAGCTCCGGCTCGCTGGAGAGCCACGAAGCGATCTGCATCGTCAACTGCTCCTCCCTGAGGGCGGCCGTGAGCGTAACGGTCTATTTCGAGGACGCGAATCCGATCGAAGAGATTACGTTCGCCGTCGAAGGGCAACGCACGAAACACGTCCGTACCGATACGTTGGAGAAAGACGGTGCGAAGATTCCGAAAGGAATTCCTTACGCGATGAAGGTGGAGAGCGACGTTCCGATCGTGGTGCAGTATAGCCGGATGGACGCGACTCAAGCGGAGAATACGCTAATGACGACGATGGCTTATCCCGTCTAAGAGAGAGGAGCAAGGAACGATGAGTAAAAAGACATTGGCGGAGAAGCTGCTCGCGGAAGGCCGGGGCGTGCTGAGGCTGGCGCCGGCTTGGGTTCCCCGTTCGTTCTGCCGCCCGGGAAGAAGGATCAAGCTGCATCCGGACGACTACTTCGTGCTCGGTCTGGCCCGCGGGGGCATCGACGAGCGCTGGTTTTCCTCGACGACCCATGCCGAGAACGGGCCGGACACGCCGGACGACGAGGGGATGAGCTACGTCGTCTCGGCGGACGGACGGGAACGGCTGCTGCTGAAAGATCTGGTCGACGAGCTGAAAGGCGAAGCGATCGGCGAGGTGATCTGGGAGAAGTACAAAGGCTGGCCGATCTACTCCAAGCTGTTCGACAATTTGAATCCATTGCCGCACCACGTCCATCATGACGACGAGGCGGCGGCTCGCGTGGGTCGGAAAGGCAAGCACGAGATGTACTTTTACCCTTCCCAACTGAACAACCACGGAGGCGAATTTCCGTATACGTTTTTCGGTTTCAATCCGGGCGTGACGAAGGAACAGGTCAAAGAAACGCTCGTCAATTTCGCCAAAGGAGACAACGGGATCACGAACCTGTCGCGCGCGTACAAGCTGACGCTCGATACGGGATTCGACGTTCCTCCGGGCATTCTGCACGCTCCGGGCAGCCTGTGTACGTACGAGCCGCAGTTCGCCTCCGACGTCTACGCGATGTATCAGTCGGTGCTGCACGGCGAGCATGTCGTGCCGGAAGCGCTGCTCTGGAAGGATACCCCTCCGGAAGAAGTCGGCAACTACGACTATTTGATGGACATTCTCGATTGGGAGGCGAACACGGACCCGGACTTCTATCAGCGCTTCTTTATGTCTCCTAAGCCCGTACGGGATGTCGAAGAAATGCGGGCCGATGGATACGTCGAGGAATGGATCTGCTACAAGAGCAAGCTGGTGTCGGCGAAAAGGCTGACCGTGCTGCCGGGAGCGACCGTCACGATCAAGGACGGCGCCGCCTACGGCTTGTATATGCTGCAAGGCCACGGTAAGCTGGGCGTCTGGGACATAGAGACCCCCTCACTGATCCGGTACGGCGAGCTGACGCACGACGAATATTTCGTAACTGCCTCCGCAGCGCGCGAAGGCGTCACGATCTCGAACCCGTCGAAGACGGATCCGATCGTCCTGCTGAAGCATTTTTCCGAAAATCCCGATCTCGACTGTAAGGCCTTGTTTATGCGAATGGGCCGTTCCATAAGTACAAAGAGCCGTACCGAACGATAATCGATTGAAATTGATAAGTCGCATCTATCTCCTTCCGCTGCTATACGATCCCGAAATTGGAATGGTTAACCCGTCATGGGGTAATTTCAGGACCGTATGAGGCAGTCTCCTGGAGATAGATGCTTCTTCTTTTTCATCGATCATCTTGTGCGCCTTTGCTTATGGGACGGCCTTTATTGGCATGTCTGGGGGAGGCGGCCGAACGCTTTCTTAATTTAGTATGAGGCCGACTTTGAAATAAAGAACCGCAACCAAGTCGTCTTCGCTGCGGTTTTTCCGTAACTTTTTTCATCGGACAGCAAACTTTCCTCATTTTCGCCGGGTAATACTTGTAGTGAGCGTTCAAATAAGCGGCTCAAAAGGAATTTTTGAACGACTTCATCAAATCCAAGTTCAAAAAGTTCGGTTTTCAGCACCGAGAAGGTTGGATGAAGCTAGGGAATGAGGAGCGGAGCGTAGTGGAAGCTACGTGAGCACCGGAAGAACCGGCTGAATTCAAGATTCGAAGTCGAATCTGCATCATGAGTTGCTTCGTGATCAAAATCGGAATTTTTGAACGACCGCTTCTAGAGCAGCAGGAAAGAGGGGATTCGAGTGGACACTCGGTGGATCGAACGCATTCTTCAAGGAGACCGCAACGCGTTTCGGTCGCTGTACGACGAATATTTCGATTACGCGATGCGCACCGCCAAGCTCGTGACGAAAAACGAGGAATGGGCGAAGGACGCGGTGCAGGAAACGTTCCTCCGGGTATACCGGAACGTCTGGCAGTACGACGGGAGCAAGCCGTTTAAGCCATGGTTCTATTGTATTTTGCTCCGAGAGTGCTACAGGGTGATGGAACGGGAGAAAAAGGTCGTGCCGTTCGGGGAGCAGCTTGAAAAAATCGGCGTGGAGCAGAAGCTGCCCGACGTTTCGGTGGACGTATACGAGGTGCTGCAGACGTTGGACGATTTGTACCGAATTCCGCTGATCTTGAAATATTTGCACGACTACAGCGAGAAGGAAATCGCCGACATGCTGGACGTCAACGTGAATACGCTGAAATCGCGCTTGTTTAAGGGACGGGAAAAGATGAAGAAAGGACTGGGGGGCGAACGCTATGGAACGGAATCTTAAAGACAAGCTGCTGGAGAAAAGCCGTTACGCCGAGGAGACGAAAGAGGAAATGTGGGGCCGGATCGAAGCGATGCTGGACAGCGAGCCGGCGGCGCCGACGAGAACGGGCACCCGGGCGCGGACAACGAGAAAACAGACCAAGAGGAGCGACCGAACGATGAGAAAATTGAAAATAACGATGGGAGTCGCCGTCGCTGTAATGGCATTCGGAGTATTTCTGGCTATGCCGGCCGGAACGGCATTTATGAACGAGGTCAAGGAGTGGTTCGCGCCGGAAAAGAAAGTCGAGGTCGAAGTGGAGGGCCAAAAAGAAGAGACGGACCAGAAGCTGCACCAGAACGAGGAGAGCAAATACGTCATTTATTACGATCAGGAGCGCTACAAGCTCGTTCAGGAGGAAGGCAAGGACGTCATTACGACGAAGGAGCCGCTGCCCGAGCAATATCCGGAAGTGTCGATGACGATCGAGCAATATAAGAACGAGAAGCCGGAAGAGCTGATCGAGCGGCTGAGCGGCGGGTTGTCCGGCAAGTACGGGGACGTACGCGAGGTCGAACGGGTGACGGAGCCGGTGCAAGGCTACATGGTGCGGGCGCTGGCCGGGAAGGAATGGAACAGCGAAGTCGTCGTCATCTACGTCGTCGACAACCGGAAGCAGGGCAGCTTCGCGATTACCGAGAAATACTTCCTGGAAGCCGCGGAGGGTCACGGCGCCCGGTTCCATCAGATGCTGAAGGAGTTCAAGGTGCTGGAAGAATAAAAAGAAGCCGCATAGGAAAAGCTTGAGGCATTGGAAGGAAAACAAAAGAAACGGCGATACGGGTCAAGTCGACCCGTTCTCGCCGTTTCTTTTGCTTTATTGGATATACGATTTGCGGTTCCGATACAATCGCCTCTTAGATCGACTTGCGGCGGAATCGGCGGTTGAAGCCGATCCATATGCCTGCCGCAATAAGCACGGATCCCGCTGCGTAATACGCAAACGGACTCGACTCGCCGGTCTTCGGAAGGACGCCGGGCCCTCCGGAATTGGACGATCCCGGTTCCGGCTCGGGCTCCGCGCCGCCGAGCGGGATATCGTCGTCCGGAATTTCCACCAGCTCTTCGCCCGGTTCCTCGGGCTCCTCCGGATTTACGGGCTCAACGGGGGCGGTCGGATGTCCGGGTACATCTTCCTTCGGTTCACCGGGATCGACCGGGGTTTCGGGATCAACAGGGTCCACAGGGTCCACTGGGTCGGTCGGATCGACGGGTTCGCCGGGATTGCCCGGGGTCGACGTTTTATTGTTCGTGATCGTTAATACGAACGTTTTCGTCCCGTCAACGGTCGATTCGTCGATGGTCACGTCGTACAGCGTCCGATCGATCGTATACCCTTCCGGCGCTTTCGTCTCTTCCAGCACATAGTCGCCGAACAACAGGTTGCCGAAGCGCAGCTCGCCCTTCACGTCGGTCGTTCCGGTTCGCGGCGCGCGATTGCCCGATTTGTCGATCAGCGTGAATTCCGCTCCCGCCAGCACTTTGGCCGGGTCGGCCGAGTCGACCTTGACGACTTGCAGCGCTCCGGTCTCGCCGCTTCCCGAGCCCGAGCCGGAGGAGGTGCGAACGACGATTTCCTCCATTTTCTCCCGCATTTCCGTCGTCAGTCCGTCGCCTTCCAAATAGACTGTGTTTCCGACTTTATCTTTATCGTTCGCCCGAATCAACGAGCTGTACTTCAAAATGTACGGCTTGCTGATCGCTTCTTTGAACGCCAGTTCGAACGATTGCGCGCCGTCCGCATCCGTCCGGATTTGCAGCGTGAAGTCTTCGTCCTTCGTCAGCTCCCCGGCTTCGACGATCGAGCCGTCGGGCTTGACGGACGTCGCGTACAGACGGAAGGAATCCGCCGCAAGTTCTTGGTTCGGCGTGGGCTCGTCGACGATCTTCACATGGGTCAGATACGATTGACCCTCGTTGATCCGAATCGTCCAGTCGATCGCTTTGCCGTTCTGGACTCCGAATTTACCTACGTATTGGCCGCCGTTCGGCACGGTTATTTTGGCGTCCCACGTCGTCTTCTTAACGCCGCCGATCAGGAAATCCGCATAGTTATCAATTTCGCGCTCGATCAGCGAGCCTTCCAGCGTCGTCTTGAACGTCAGCCAGTACGCGGAGGAGATTTCTCCGTTTAACCGAACGGTCAAGACGTTGTCGTTGTCCGCAGTCGGCAGATCGACCGTATATTCGTCCGCGGGCACTTCGATCGTTCCTTGCTGCACGCCTCCGTCGGGCTTCACCGTCATCGGGTACAGCTTCACGGAGCCGGGCACCGGCTTCTGTCCTTGCAGCAGCTTATCGGAGACGCTTGCCCCGGCAAGCTTGTCGCGATTGTAGTTGATTAGCACGGTCCAGGCGATTTCCTTGGTCTGCGCGTTATAGGAGCCGGATTTGCCGCCGTTGTTTTTCGTGTGGCGGTTCAGGTCGAAATCGGCTTCCGCGACCGCTTCCCGCCCGCTGCCGTTCTCGTCCGTCCAGGTGACGACGGCTCTGTTGTAGATTCGTTTGCCGGCATCTATTAACCACTGCGCATCGAACTTCGTCTCGTAGCTGATCGTATACGCGTCCGCGACGTCTTGAGCGAATACGATAGCGAAGCCTTTTTTCAGATCCGTGTATACAAGCGTGTAATTCGTCCCGGGCTTCAGCTCTTGATTATGCGAATCTGTAATCTTCAGGCTATCCGGGATCAGCTCGAGACCGCCGTTCGTGAACGAATCCGCGATCTCGACGTTTTTCATCGCGTAATGACCGCCGTCCGGCTTCTTGTCGGTGTTGATTTTGATTTCCCATTTCGCCGTTTTCTCTTTGTAATTCGCCGACTTGTGAGCCTTGACGATCGCGCCCTGCTTATGCCGCTGGCTGGCTTCGGCTTTGCCGCCGAGTCCGTCCGTCACGACGTTTTTGATCGTGTCTCCGACCGTAGGACGCGAGGAGGGCCGAGTCTGATATTCAATCGTATACGACGATGCCACGTCGCTCAGATATTGCAGCTCGAAGCCGTCGGCGGTTTCCGTGAGCTCGTACAAGCCGGGATCGGCCGCTTCTCCAGTATCGCCCTTCAATACTTTGAACGAACCCGGCACGAGCGTCTGCGTGCCGCCGAACACGTCCTTCAGCCAGGCCTGAGCTTGCGGGATCGAATCGCCGCTGAAGTTGTAGCGGATCGTCCAATCGATGACGCCCGATGACGAATCGTAGCGCCCGACCGCTTTGTCCAGCCGCTTGCCGCGATCAATCGAGACGCTGGCCGTCGCTTGCGCGTCCCTGATATTCGTTCCCGACAGCGTGGCCGTGTTGACGAACTTGCTCTGGCCGCTCTCGACGAACGTGGAATATTCGATCCGGTACGCCCGGTCGATCGGATCGGCGAATTTCAGCTCGAACCGGTCGTCGAACGCCTCCAGCGCATAATCTTCCGGATCCACCGGCGCGCCCTTAACCGTCGAGCCGTCCGCATTCACCTGCAGCCGGTACACGTTGACCGAATCGCCGATCAGCTTCAGCCCTTCCGGCATCGGGTCGGATACGGTCGCCTGTTCGATTTTCTCCAGCTTTTTGTTGAGATCGACCGTCCAATCGATCCGGCTGTTGTCGGCCGCCGCACGGCCCGTCTTGTCGATCGTCGAATCGACGTCAGGCTTCAAGACGACAACGACGGTCTGCAAGCCGTCCCGTACCGGTATGGGGATGACGACTTCCTCGCTGCCTTTGACGATTTCCACGCTGAACTCGGTCATGATCTTTAATCCGCCTTTAACGTTGGAGTGATTCTCCACGTAATCGTTAAAGGTCATGACGACCCGCCCGCCGCGGTCGACCGTGAAGGAGCCGACCGTCTCGTCGCCATTGGCCAGCGGCCCGTCAATCTCCGTATAGATGGCGAACTCCGGAGGCAGGTCGAACGCGAACGTATCTCCCTCCTTGTACCCGTGTCCGTTCGGCAGCTCCCATTCGTATTCCAGATGAATCGCGGAGCCGATCTCGAACCGGTAATCCGGATTGTACACCGCGTCGACGACCGAGCCGTTCACGTCCTTCAGGGTCACTTTGGTCAGAATGTTCTCCTCGATTGCCGTCGCGGGTTCGGCGACGGCTTCATCTCCCTCCGCGGCATATAAAGCCGAGCCGCCGACAAACACGTTCGCGATCAACAGAAATACGATTCCCAACGCGTAAATACGCTTTTTCATTTCGGTACCGTTCTCCTTTTCTCTCCTTTTCTCTATCAGCGGTTCTTGCACGGGCGCTGTTATCGGCAAGGCGGCGAATTGCTGCCGGCACGTACGGAATGCAGCGGCCCTCCCTTCTTCGCGCATTCGAATGATTGCAATCCCGGTCCATGGTGTGCGGGTCGATTTGCCCCAAGCACCGCTGCTTGAGTCATTATAATGAAACCATCTGAATAAAAAATGAACAGCATCCAATTCTTGGCCCATAAAGGCAGGATTGGATGCTGATCCGGGAGTATGCGAAGCTAAATGAGTCTGCGCGCCGTGACGAATCTCTTCTTCCAGCTTTCGTCGAAATCGCCGAAGTGGACGCCTTTGTCCTTGGAGAAAGTGTGCAAAATCCGGTTGTCCCCCGCATAGATGCCGACGTGGCCGATTTCCAGACCTCTCGCTCCGAAGAACAGCAAATCTCCGACGCGAAGCTCGTCCAGACCGACCTCGCGGCCTTCCTTCGCCTGATTGTACGAGACGCGCGGCAGATCGAGGGACAATACTTCTTCGAATACGCGATGCACGAAGGAGGAACAATCGAACGTCTCGGTCTGGCCGAGCGCCGCGCCGAATTCGTAAGGCGTGCCTATGTATTGCCGGCCGAAGGCGATCAGCTCGTCGCCCTGAAGCTTGGCGAGCGTCGGGCTCTCGTAATCGGTAAACTGAGGTTTAGCCGACACGAATCCGATCCGATCGTCTTGCGTGCGCACCTCCAGCCATTTCGCGTCGATCTCGCGAAGCACCTGGATTTTCTCGCCCTTGGCGAGCATGCCGCGGATCGAAACGGAGGAGTCGCTATCGGGCGCGGCGCGCAGGTTCACTCCGTAGGTGACGGAATTGCGGTATTCCCGAACGGTGGAGATCGTAATATCGTTGGCGTACGCGTGCCACTGCACGACGTTGCCGAGCGTTTGTCCGACGAAGCGAAGCGGAAGCATCGTCGTTCCGTTCAGGACTGTTCCGGGCTGAGGTAGGGGGATCGCTTCGCCGTTTAAGGTTGCCGTTGAATCCCCGATTCGATAGGAGAAATGCTGGCCGTCCTTGACCGCTTTCACCGTCTGAGTGACGTTCGACCAGGTCACCTTGGCGTGCTGCGCCTCGAAAATCGCGCGCATCGGCACGAACGTCGCGCCTCGGACGACGACCGGGTCGGCGGATAAAGCGAGTTTTTTCCCGTCTACGTAAATATCCGGCGAGCCGCCTTGGGCCGCATGCGCGGGCAGCGCTTGCCCGAGCAGCAGGCCGAGCAGGGCGACCGCTCCGATTCTGGTTAACATGATGCCGTCCTTCTCCCTTCGTCCTATGGCTTACTAAGTTGGACGCGGGGAGGGAACGGTTGGTTGTGTGGAAAATAGTGGGCGCGGAGCGGGCTCCAATGGGCGAGAAGCGGTTCCCGAAATGACGGACGCCGGGATTCCCTTTGCTCCGCGCGCGCCTTAGGTTCAAACGGCGCTCGTCAGGGAGAAAGCGCTGCAAGGCAGGCGCCGCTCCAGCGTTTGGCCGAGCACTTGCGCGAATGCCGGTTCTCCGGCGGTCGGAATGACCCAGACGGTCATATCCGTCAGTTTGGATCGGGGAAAACGGAAGTCGCCGGATAACGGGTTCGGCAGTAGATTGACTACGCCCCGTTCGGGTATGATCTCCAGCCGGATTTGCCCGTGAACCTGGAACAGATGGCTGAATCCGGTCGATTCGGCGGCCGTCCAGCGGATCGATTCGATTCTGTCCACCGAGAACCAGACTTCCTTGCCTTGCGCGTCGGCTAACCGGATGCGGTCCAAGCACAGATTCCTTTCGCTCAGCTGGCACATGGCAAGCTCGAATGCTCTCGTTTTGCAGGAAGCTCTAATCCGCAGCGCGAACGCGACGTTCAGAACGGCAGGGTCCAAGTGTGCGTTTCTCATCATCTTTACGTATTCTTGCTCCTTCTGCGAGTGAATTTTCATACGATTTTCATCATACAGAGTCGCGGGCGAGAAGGATGTTGGAACGTCGGGGGAGAACGTCGCTATTTTGATCGAACGAGGGCGGATGGAATCGACTTTAAGGAAAAAGTGGATTTGAAATTAAATAATAATATATAATTAGTTTATTGAAATTTTATTTCATAATTCGTTGACGAAAAAAAGGCACCCGGATTATGATTACGACAGAAACAAGCCGGGTGGAGCATAGGGGGCTGGCGACGGGGATGGACGAAAATGGGAACGTTTACGGAAAGCGCTGCCGCGAAGCAAGCGCACGAGAAGGCGCAGGCGGCGTCCGCTACGCGGTCGGTTTAATGTCGGGCACGTCCGTGGACGGGATCGACGCGGCCGCGATCGAGATTAGGGAGGGAGCAGGCGGCCGGCCGCAGGTCGGGCTGCTTGCCTTCGAGAACACCCCGTATGCGGCGGACGTGAGAAAGGAAATCTTCGCGCTGTTCGAACCTGCGGCCGCGACGGTCGACCGGGTCGGGCGACTCAACGTGCTGCTTGGCGAGCTCTATGCGGAAGCGGCGTTGTCGGCGATCCGGCAGGCCGGCCTGAAGCCGGAGGAGATCGAGGTTATCGGCTCCCACGGCCAGACGATCTACCACGCTCCCCAGCCGTTCCCGAGCCATGGCTACGATCTGCGGTACACGGTGCAGATCGGCGAAGGAGCGGTCATCGCCGCCCGTACGGGCATCCCTTGCGTATCGGATTTCCGCGTCGCGGACATGGCTTGGGGCGGTCAGGGCGCGCCGCTCGTCCCTTTTACGGAATATTTATTGTACGGAGAATCGGACAGAACGCTGCTGCTGCAAAACATCGGAGGCATCGGGAACGTCACCGTCCTGCCCGCGTCCTGCTCGCCAGAGGAGGTGTACGCCTTCGATACCGGACCGGGCAACATGCTGATCGACGGCGTCGTGTCCAAGCTGTTTCCGGGCATGGCGATGGACGCCGGCGGCAAGATCGCCAAGGCAGGTCGCGTCGATGAGGCGCTTCTTCGGCAATTGCGGGAAGAGCCTTATTTCGCGCTGCCGCTCCCGAAGTCGACCGGACGCGAGCTGTTCGGCTCGGCGTACGTCGATAAGCTGCTCGGCTATCGGGAAGAGCGCGGCATGTCGGCGAGCGATCTTGCGGCTACGGTGACGCGGCTTACGGCATGGTCGATCGGGGACGGCTATCGGCGCTTCATTCGGCCGCGGCATGCGGCGGACGCGATGATCGTCGGCGGAGGCGGAAGCTACAACCCGACGCTGATCGGCATGCTGAAGGAGGAACTTGAGCCGATGGGCGTCGAGGTACGGACGCAAGAGGACATCGGACTGAGCAGCGACGCCAAGGAGGCGGTCGCCTTCGCTCTGCTCGCGGACTACGCCTTAGCCGGCAGGCCGAACAGTCTCCCGGAAGTGACGGGAGCGAAGAAGGCGGCGGTGCTCGGCAAAATCTCCTATTAGAGGTGGAAGAACATGATACGCAACGGAATCGATTGCATCGACAATTACGCCCGGTTGTTCGCGGGAAAGAGGCTGGGGCTGATTACGTCGCCGACCGGACTGACCGGCGAGCTGGAATCCACGATCCGCGTACTGCACGAGAAGTTCGAGCTTGCCGCCCTGTTCTCCCCGGAGCACGGCGTACGCGGCGACCGCCATGCGGGCGCTCTGGTGGACGACTATGAAGATCCGCTTACCGGAGTCCCGGTCTACAGCCTGTACCGCGGAGATTCGAAGCGGCTTACCCCTGAGATGCTGGACGGAGTGGATATGGTCGTCTACGATATTCAGGACGTAGGCGTGCGATACTATACGTTTATTTACACGATGCTTTACGCGATGGAGGATTGCGCCAAGGCGGGCAAGCCGTTCGTCGTGCTGGACCGGATAAATCCGCTGGACGGCGCAACGGTGGAAGGAAACGTATTGCGGCCGGATTACCGTTCGTTCGTCGGCAACTATTCGCTGTGCGTGCGCTACGGACTGACGGCCGGCGAGGTGGCGACGATGGTCAACGCCGAGACGGGGCTTAACGCGCAGCTTAGCGTCGTTCGCTGCGAAGGCTGGGAGAGGGAAATGCTGTTTCCGGAGACCGGCCGCATCTGGGTTCCGCCTTCGCTCGGCGTACCGCGCTTCGAGACGGCGCTGCTCTATTCCGGCACGTGCCTGTTCGAAGGAACGAACCTGTCGGAAGGCCGAGGCACGACCTCTCCGTTCGAGATCGTCGGCGCGCCGTTCGTTCGCGCGGAGGAACTGGCGGAGGAGATGAACCGCAAGCGGCTGCCCGGCGTTCGCTTCCGTCCCGTCTATTTCAAGCCGACGTTCTCCAAGCACGAAGGGGAGCTTTGCGCTGGCGTGCAGCTTCACGTGACGGATTCCCGGGCGCTGCGGCCGCTGGAGACCGGGGTTCGGTTGCTGTACGAACTGAAGCGCCGGTACGAGCAATTTCGATTTTTGCCTCCCGTGCGGGAGAACGGCAGACCGTTCATCGATCTTCTCGGCGGCGATCGCTCGTATCGGGACGAGACGGACGAGGAAGCGCTGCTGGAGCGGTTTCGCGAAGAGAGCCGCGCGTTCTCCGAGCGCAAGCAAGCGTATCATCTTTATTAAGAGGAGTGGCAGCGAATGAGATACGTGGCGGGAATGGACGGCGGCGGGACGAAAACGGCGCTGACGGTCGTGGACGAACGGGGCGAAGCCGTTCATCGCTTCGTCTCCGGCCCGATCAACTTCAACGGCCAGGACGAGGCAAGCATCCGCGTCAGCTTCGAGATGATGTTCGCCGAGATCGGACGCGCATGCGGCGGGCTGGAGAACTGCGCGCGAATCTGCATCGGCGCGGCCGGCGTCAGCAATCCGACGGTCGTCTCAAGGATGACGGAACTCGTTCGCGCGTGCGGCTACGGGGGCGAGCTAATCCTCGTCGGAGACCATGAGACCGCCCTGCGCGGCGCTCACGAGAGCCCGCACGGCATGATTCTGATCGCGGGCACCGGCTCGATCTGCTTCGGCAGGAACGAAGCGGGAGCGGAGCACCGCGCCGGCGGCTGCGGCTACCTGATCGACGACGAAGGAAGCGGCTACAGCATCGGCCGGGAGCTTCTCTCCGCCGTCGTCCGCGCCCATGACGGTCGACTGCCGCCAACGGCGATCACCGGCTTGGTTTACGAGCGGCTGGGGATCGGCACCGTCCGGCAGGTGATCGGGTTCGCTCACGACCCGTCGACGAACAAGAAGGACATTGCCGCTCTTGCTCCGCTGCTGTCGGAAGCGTGCGCGCTTAAGGACGCGGCGGCTATGGCGATCGTTCGCAAGAGCGCCGAAGCGTTGCGCGAGCTGGTCGTTCCCGTGGCGGAGAAGCTGGACCTGCGCGGCGGGAATCTCGCGCTCGCCGGCAGCGTGCTGCTGCGCAACGCCGAAGTACGGACGGAACTGCTAGGATTGCTGAAACGGGAATATCCGGACATGAACGTATATTCGGCGAAGAGAGAGGCTTCGTGGGGCGCCGTGCTGATGGCCATGGCATAGGCTCGGGCCTGCGCCGTAAATTTTATATTAAACCTAACCGGACTGCTCTTCATTATTCCAAATAATGCAAGAAGCGGTCTTTTTCTATTGGGAAAATTGGTATACTTTAAGAAAAACGTGACGGATTCGGCCCGAAATGTTCAAAAGAAGGCGGCTTACGGCATCTCTTATTTTGAAGGGCGGCAGGAACAGGAGAGATCGAGTTGAGAGACGGGAACGGGCTGCATCCGGATATTCCGAAAGCCGCGGAAGCGATTGAGGACGCGGAACCCGGAACGGAGCTGGCGGAACGGGCCAGGGCGGGAGATACGGAGGCGTTCGGGGAGCTGATCGAGCGGCATCGGAGCCGGGCGAAAGGCTGGGCCGAACGAATGACCGGGGATCCGCATCTTGCCGACGATATCGTGCAGGATGCCTTGATTCGCGCCTTTATGCACATCGGATCGCTTCAGGACGCGAGCCGCTTCCTGCCTTGGCTGCACCGGATCGTCCGGAATCAGGCGAACATGCGCTTAAGACGCGGCGGACCGCATCGAAGGGAGAAGCCGTTCGCGTCGTTCGAAGCGCGGGAGCGCGACGGAGGAAACGTCGATTGGGACAATCTGGACAGCATCCTGGACCATCTGACGCGCTCCGCCGGCAGAGCCGCGATGAAGGAGACGGATCCCGCGGAGCATCTGATGCGCAAGGAAACGTACGAGACGATTCATTCGGTGCTTCACTGTTTGACGAGGAAGGAGAGAGCGATTTTCGAAGCCTACTTCTTTAAGCAGTTGAGCCCCGAAGAGATCGCTTCGATGTACGGCATGACGACCGGTTCCATCTACACGTACATTCATCGATCGCGTCAGAAGCTCCGGCAAGAACAAATCAGGGTCTCGCTTGGCCTGCTTCCCGAGAAAGGAGGAGCTAAATTGACCGGACGCAAGATTCTGGAGCTTACGGAATGGCCGACCCACGCCTCGGCGCCGACAACCATGGTCGACCGCCTGGGGCACATGCTGGCGATGATGGGAGATCCGCGCGACATGGCGGAGTTGATGGGCCTGTCGGGTTTTGCTTTTCGGATGCAAATTTCCGAGAAAACGACTTTCGCCGACGGGATCTACATGTTCGATTGGCGAGAGACGCTGAGATCGTTCGCCCGGGATCTCGGGTACGAGGCCGCGATCGTCTGCGGCCAGCTTTCCGATTTTCCGGTGCCGCTGCTCGGAGCCGTCGAGAAGTTTCCCGTCGTCCTGCCGATCGAAGAGGCGGTCCTGCCCTTTATCCGCCAAACGATCGACAGCGGCAAGCCGGTTCTGTATTTCGACACCTCGGCCGCCAGACCGTTCGTTCATGAATGGTCGCTGATCTACGGCTACGACGACGAGCGCAGGATCGTGCATCTGACAGACGGCATGCGCCCGGAAGGGAAAACGATGGACTACGACGACGTCGTCGACAACCCGGTTCGGTTTTTGGCCGCCTTGACGCGTCAAGCGGATCGCGATCAGGCCGCGGCCCTTCCCGGCGCGAGGCAGACCCGGCGGCGGCTCCTGGCGGAGAAGGCCGTTCGGTTTGCCGTGGCGTTCGCCAAGGATCGTCGGGCGTATCGCCCGATGACGGTCTATCTTTCCTACGTTACGGGACTGGCCGCTTACGACGCGTGGATCGGGCATTTGAGGCGCGGTCCGGGCTCTCCCCCGAACCGGTACGGAATGGGCCATCTCGCTTACGTTTATTCCCGGACGAGAAGTCGCGCCGCCGGCTACTTGCGAACCGTCCCGTTCGAAGGGGAGGGGATGAGATTCGCATTGCTGGCTTCCGAATCGTACGAGCAGGCGGCCGAGGCTCTTCGCGAGCTCGAAGAGACGGTGCCGTTCGTCAAAACGGCGGAGCTGATGGAAGCGGGATTGTGCGAACGATGCGCCGGACTGCTGGAGAAAGCCAAAACCTTCGAAGCGTCCGCGATCGGCTATTTGGAGAAAACGATCCATTATTTGGAGAAAGGAACATCCCGATGAGCAAAGCGACGAATCTCAAAATCATGACCGAGTTTCAGCATTTGGACAACTTGCTGAATGCCAAAGCCTCTTTCGAGAAGGCGCGGCCCGACGTCGTCATTACGATCGAGCAGGCCGCCGATCACTATGAATCGCTTATGACTCTTCAATCCGACGAAGCGCCGGACATCGTCGAGTCCGGAGGCTGGGCGATCTTCAACCGGAAAGGCTTGTTCGCCGATCTGCTGCCGCACGTGGCGGAGACCCCCGGACTGAAGGAGGATTTAAATCCCGGCGTGATGAGGGTAGCCGGCAAAGACGGATCGCTGCCGGGGCTGCCGGTGGACGTCGCGCTTCCGCTGATTCTGTACAACAAGGAAAAGTTCGACAAGGCCGGCCTTCCGTATCCGCGGGAGGGCTGGACATGGGAGGAAATGATCGAGACGGCCAAGAAGCTTACGCTGCGCAACGAGCAAGGAGTGGCGACCCAGTTCGGATTCGGCTTCGGAGTCGATGTCGAGGAGTTCGAGCCTTTCGTTATGCGCAACGGCGGACGCTACGTCTCCCCGGACGGAACGACAGCCAGAGGCTATGCGGACCGACCCGCCGTCATCGAAGCGTACCGAATGCTGATCGACGCTTACCGCGCGCACAAGGTCATTCGCAGGCCCGGCGAGCCGTCCGCGGCAGGGGAATTGCACGAAGGCTTCGGCATCGTCTTCGGCTTTGCCTGGTTTGCGGGAGGCCTCGTTCGTCACGGATTGGAGGACAGGTTCGGCGTGGTCGGACTGCCCCGGATGCCGGGCGGGGAGAACGCCAACATGGTCTACATGGGAGCGGCCGGAATCAGCGCGAAGTCGCCGAATCGCGGGCTGGCTTGGGAGTTTCTGCGCCACTACGTGCTGGAGCGTCCGGAGGCGTTCCGGCATGCCAATACGCTGCCGATCACGAAGTCGCTCGCCGAACGAAGCGGGTATATGGACAATCCGCTGTGGCGTAGATATATCGAAGAGTTGAACGTCGTGCAGACGAGCGGCTTTTATCTCAGCGAGAGATGGAACTCCTCCCGGCAGCTTATTAACGAGGAGATCGTACGCATGATCCATGAAGGAACGGACGTCGCCCAGACGATCAGAGGGTGGACGCGGTTCGCGTAAACGAATCGGGCGCCGCTCCGCTCGGACGGCCGCGTCGGGGGCGGCGCCCGGTTATTTAATGATCGCCGGAATTGGCCAGCGCCTCCCGAAGCACCTGCTCGACTTTGCTCAGGTGCTCGGAGACGAGCCGGGTGGCGCGCCGTTTGTCGCCGTTCTCGATCGCTTCGAATATCGTGCGATGCTCGTCCAGCAATCTGGAAGCGGTCGCCTTCTCCCGGTAAAACCACAGCTCGCGCGTCTGCCGGATCGATCCGGCGAATCGGTCGGACAACGACTCCATCAGCTGCACGAACAAAGAGTTGCCGGATGCCGCCGCGATCGCCATATGGAAGTCCGCGTCGGCGCGCTCGCCTTCGGACGTGTCGTTGCGTTCGAGGCACGATTCCATCGTCTCGATCAGCTTGCGAAGCTTGGCCACGTCCTCGGGCTTCCGTCTCTCCGCGGCCAGCGACGCCGCGCCGATCTCCAGCGTGCGGCGCACCTCCAGCAGCTCGATCAGCGAGTCGGCCCCCTGGAACAGCCGCTCCGCCCCGCTCCTCGCTTCGTTCGGCAGCTCCTCTTTGACGAACGTGCCGCCTCCGTGCCGCACGTCCAGCCAGCCCATCGCCTTAAGCGCGCTGGCCGCTTCCCGTATCGTGGAACGCCCGACGCCGTACGCCTCCGCCAGCTCGACGACCGAAGGAAGACGCTGTCCCGGCCGCCACTCTCCCTCCCGAATACGGCGCAATATATCCTCCGCGACGAGTTCATGCCCTTTGGGCGTTTCTATTTTCATCTGCCGCATATACGAACCTCCAAATCCGTCGCAATATGAGCTATGGCTCCGTTTCTTGGCGCCACCGCTCGGCCGGTCTGCTCCGAGGCACTTTCTGTTCCTCCGAGTTTCGCGAAGCCGCCAGCCGATCAGCCCCAAGGCACTTTTTGTGCCTGGAGCTTCGCGCTTTGGCCGAGCCGGCCTGCCGCATTAAAGCCGTCATCGCAACTTATTGTCTATACAATACTATAAATTTGAAATATAATGAACACAAAGTCATCAGATGACCTGACTAATTTTATCGATTCGAGGAGGATTCCCGAATGTTGGATGCCGCCATTGCCCGACGTCTGAGGCAGATCGTAGGGGACCGCAACTTCAAAGACGACAGGCAGTCGCTCGTCGCCCATTCCTATGACGGAACGCCGATGCTGCAAAGCTTGCCCGACGGCGTCGTTTATCCCGAGAGTACGGAGCATGTGTCCGAGATCATGAAAGTGCTGGCCGAGCATCGCATTCCCGTCGTCTCCCGGGGCTCCGGCTCCAACCTGTGCGGAGGCACGGTTCCCGTTCAAGGCGGGATCGTCATGGTCATGCACCGGATGAACAAAATCGTGGAAGTCGACATGGAAAATTTGACGGCGACGGTGCAGACGGGCATCATTACGGCGGAGTTTACCGCGCATATCGAATCGCTGGGCCTGTTCTATCCGCCCGATCCGAGCAGCATGAAAATTTCGACGATCGGAGGCAATATCGCCGAGTGCTCGGGAGGGCTGCGCGGGCTGAAGTACGGGACGACCAAAGATTACGTGATCGGATTGGAAGCGGTGCTGGCCAATGGCGAGATTATCCGAACCGGAGGCAAGCTGATGAAGGACGTCGCCGGCTACGACTTGACGAAGCTGCTCGTCGGCTCGGAAGGCACGCTGGCGATCATTACGGAAGCGACGCTGAAGCTCGTGCCGCCTCCCAAGAGCAAGAAGACGATGCTGGCGATGTACAAGGATCTGTACGGCGCGGCGAGGACGGTGTCCCGGATCATCGAGGCGAAAATCATTCCCGCGACGCTGGATTTTATGGACTATCCGACGATCCGCGTCGTCGACGATTTCGCCAATCTGGGGCTGCCGAGAGATATGGAGGCGATTCTGCTGATCGAACAGGACGGCGATCCCGAGGCTGTCGAGCGGGACATCGGGCTGATCCGGGAAATTTGCGAGGCCGAGCTGGCCGACCGGATCGACGTGGCGGAAAACCGGGAACAGGCGGAGAAGCTGCTGACGGCGCGCCGCAGCGCCTTCACCGCGCTCGCCCGGCTTCGCCCGACGACGATACTGGAGGACGCGACCGTTCCGCGCTCGCGGATCGCCGACATGGTGCTGCGGATCAACGAAATCGCCCGCAAATACGACGTCTCGATCGCGACGTTCGGCCATGCCGGAGACGGAAACCTGCACCCTACTGCTACGACGGACGCGCGAGATAGCGAAGAGGTGCATCGGGTGGAGCAGGCGTTCGAGGAAATTTTCGAGGCGGCGATCGAGCTCGGCGGCACGATTACCGGCGAGCACGGCGTCGGACTCGTCAAGGCGCCGTTTCTGGAGTGGAAGGTCGGCAGCGCCGGAATCGAGCTGATGAAGGGGATCAAACAAGCGTTCGATCCGAACAACCTGTTGAATCCGGGGAAAGTATTCGCCAAAGAATCGAGAAAAAGGGTGGTCATCAACCGTGGCTAACGCGAACGCTCCCTCGACAATTCAGAAGAAGCCGGCCATCGAGCATACTAACCCGATGGCGAAGACGCTGCTGGCCAAGCTGGATTACGACCAGTTGACGAACTGCATGCGCTGCGGCTTCTGCCTGCCCGCCTGTCCGACGTTCCGGGAAACCGGGCTCGAGCCGGAATCCCCGCGCGGCCGCATCGCGCTCATGAAGGCGGTGGCCGATGGGTTGATGGACCCGGATCAAGCGTTCCAAGATCAGATGAACCACTGTCTCGGCTGCCGGGCTTGCGAGCCGGCTTGTCCCGCGGACGTGAAATACGGTCAACTCATCGAGCAGGCCCGCGACGCGATCGAGGACCATGCCGAGCATAGCGCGCCGATCAAAGGCGTTCGCAAGCTGATGTTCAAAGGCGTATTTCCTCATCGCGGCCGACTCAAGTGGCTTGGGCGATCGCTTGCTCTCTATCAGAAGTCCGGTCTTCGGGCGATCGCCAGAGGCACCGGCATCCTAAAGCTGTTTCCCAAGCATCTGCGCGAGATGGAGCAGGTTTTGCCAGACTCGTCCGGCAAAGGCGTCGTCGAGCGGCTCGGCACGGTCTATCCGGCCAAGGGCGAGAAGATCGCCCGCGTCGCGCTGTTCCGCGGCTGCATCATGGACGTCATGTTCGCGGACACGAACGTCAACACGGTCAAGCTGCTGTCCGAGGCCGGCTTTGAGGTCGTCATCCCCGAGACTCAGGTGTGCTGCGGCGCGCTTCACGCCCATAGCGGGGAGATGGATCAGGCAAGAGAGCTGGCCCGCGTCAACGTCAAGGCGTTCCGCGAGGCGGGCGTCGAGTACATCGTCTCCAATGCCGGCGGCTGCGGGGCCCTGCTCGTCGAGTACGATCATCTGCTGCGCGGGGATCCGGAATATCGCGAGCTTGGCGAATGGTTCGCTCCGCGG